>JADCGX010000001.1 GCA_020248785.1 Burkholderiales bacterium
GCCACCACCCCTTGCGCGAGCTGTTCGCCCTGGCCGCCGCTCGGCTGGCCGCGCTCAGCCCGTAGCCCCCCATCCAGTGCCTGGCCCGCGCGTTGACACCAACCAGGCCCGCGGCCCAAGTCGGGGAGGGGGCGCGTGCGCCCCGCGGCCATCATCCCGACAGAGCAACGCTGTAATGACCCGCTTACGCCATCAGAAACACCCAAATGGCACGGTCACTTGCTCCACCAGGCCCATACGGCAGTGACTGGTGAAACATCCGGGCTAGCAGGCGCTGGGCAGCGCGCGCGCCGGGCGCGAGGTCACGCTGCGCAGCAGCGCCTGCGTCAGTCGCACGCAAAAGTCGATGCGCGGCGCGGCGCGGGTTGCCAGGTCCATCCGGGCGAGTTCGGCCTCGTCATCGCGGCGGGCGATGCCCGTGAGCCGCTCGATCACGCGCTCAAGCCGCACCCACAGTTGCAGCTCTTCCAGCACCGGGTTGAGCAGGCTGGTGAGCACGCAGTAGTGCGTGTTGCGCGCGCCTTGATGGTGCTTGGCGTGATGACGCGTCGTTTGCAGCACTTGCGTGCGCTGCGCCCAGTGCACGACGCGCGGCAGCTCTTCGGCGCGCATGTGCGCCCACTTATGCACCTGGTTGGCGTTGGCCACCAGCAGCACAAGCAGAGCGACGTGCCGGCTTAGCGCATCGAGCGCGAACGCAATCGCAACCACCAGGGCGCCGAGCAGCAGCAGGTCCCAACTGCTGTCCCAGTAACCCTTGGCCAGAAACTCGCGCGGCCTGGCGTGGTGGCGCAGGTTGTCGCGCGCGACGCGACCGAGCAGGCCGTCGCCCGTGCGGGCATAGGCGTCTTCCCACCAGTGCACCAGGCCCGAGACAAGGTCCGCAAGCAGGACTGTGAACAGCAATGCGCCAAGAAATTCGACCAGCTCCATACGGCCTCGAAGGGCAAGCCGCCACATGACGGCGAGCGCAGCTCGTGGTGGCGCCTAGGGGCGGACAAAGGGCGGCCGCCGCGGTATCGGGCGGCGATACCGGGGGGGGTGAAGCGCTGGCGATGGATGCGGCCACTGCGCGGACGCATGGCGGCGGCGCAGAACACCGCCGTTCGGCCGTGCAGGCACTAAGCCGGAGCAGGTCCGTCCTGAAAAACAGACCGGTGGCTTGAGCGGGGCCTGGGCGCGTGGCAGCCCGGAGTCCATGCCACCGACCAGGCCGCATTGAGGTGCAAGAGCGATGGCGCAGCCATCGCGTGCACCTCAAATCGCGCCAATGAAGTCCCGCTTGCCGATGTCCACCCCGGCGTGCCGCAGGATCGCGTAGGCGGTGGTGACATGGAAGTAGAAGTTGGGCATCGCCATGGTGAGCAGGTAGGGCTGTGCGGCCACGACCTTGGTCTCGCCGCGCACCTGCAGCGTGATCTGCCGCTGCGCGCCGGCGTCGATGTCAGCGGCCTGGAAGCCCTGCAAGAACTCGATGGTGCGCGCGATGCGGGCCTTCAGATCCGCGATGCTCGCCTCGTTGTCCTCCCACTTGGGCGGCTCCTGTCCGGCCAGGCGCGCGACCGAGCCCTTGGCGAAGTCACAGGCGATCTGGACCTGGCGCGTCAGCGGGAACATGTCGGGCGCCAGGCGCATGTCGAGCAGCACCTTGGGCTCGATCTTCTTGGTCTCGGCAAACGCGGCCGCCTTGTCGAGGATGGCCGACAGGTTGGTCAGCATCCGCGCATAGACGGGCACGGACACGGCATGCATGGACAGCATCTTGGTTCTCCCCGGGCGCACGCCCGACTGCGAGTTGATGAAGTTGCCTGGAGAGGACGCTCAGTTCGACGCGCGCTTGGCGGTCTTGCGCCTGGCCGTCCTTGCCTTGCTTGTCTTGCTTGTCTTGCCGCCCGCGCCGCGCTTGGCGCTCGTCTTGGCTGGCTTGCGCCGCTTGAGCGCGAGCATGGTGCCGCGGCAGGTCTTGGCGCCACAGCGACACTCGTACTGCTTCCTCAGCGTCGGCGTGAGGCGCTCGTCAATCAGCAGGCCGTAGTCGTAATTCAGCTCCTCGCCGGCCTTGATGGCACGCAGCGTCTGAACGAACACCCGCTGGCCCTGTTCATCTTCCTCGGTCTCGCAATTGGGCGCGCACGAGTGGTTGATGTAGCGCGCCGCGTTGCCGCCGACCGCTGCATCGATCACGGTCTTGCCGTCGGACAGAGAGAAGAAGAACGTGTGATGCGGATCATCCGGGTCCGAGGGCGGCCGACGATCCGCCTCCTTCCAGGTGATGCGCTCGCCCTTGTACTCGACGATGCGCTCGCCCTTTTTCAGGTCGCGCGCCGCATAGACACCACGGCCGTGCACCTTGGAGTTGCGAACGATGATCTTGGACTTGCGCGGGGCCGGTGCGGCGGACTTGCTGACAGGCATGGCAGAAGCGAGGCAGAAGGGTTAGGCGGCGGGCGAGTATGCCTGAGCGCACCGACACGGGCATCGGGGCGACGCGCAGGGAGCCGAGCGTCACGGCCACCGGGACGGTCGACGCTCAGGATGAACGGGCTCGGCACGCGCCCGCTCTGGCGCGGAGCCTGTCTGTCGCCCCGCGAGCGAGGCGCGCACGAGCGGTTCGGCCAATTGCGCCCATCGCGAGCGCTACATCCCCAGAGCTTCCGACAGCGAGGTCCACGGCCGCGTCTTCAGCACGTCGATCAGGTTGTTGAACTGATCGGTCCACAGTGACATGTGAGGTACTGGCGCGAGCGGCTGCGCGCGCTCGGCGAGCGTGCCGGTGAAGGCCGCCGGATCCTTGGCCAGCAGCACCCAGTCGGTACCGAAGGCGAGCACATCGTTGCTGGGCGCATCTTCCACATGCTTGACTGTGAGGCCGGCGGCTTGCGCGATGTTGGCCAGCACGGGCTTCAGATCAAGAAAGCGGTTGGAGACATGGATCGCGATCAACCCCTGCGGGGCCAGATGCCGGGTATAAAGCTCGATGGCCTCGCGCGTGATCAGATGCACCGGGATCGAGTCGCTGGAAAACGCGTCCACCGCCAGCACGTCGAACCGCTGCGGTGTTCCAAGTTCGCGCTCAAGCGACAGGCGTGCGTCGCCCAGAGCGAACTCGAGCTTGACCTGACGTTCCTCGGCGGCGGCAAGGTAGGTGAAGTGGCTGCGCGCCAGCGCGAGCACGTCGGGGTCGAGCTCGTACACGCGCATGGTGTCGCCCGCGCGGCCGTAGGCCGTGAGCGTGCCCACGCCCAGGCCGATCACGCCGATTCGCACCGGCCCGAGCGCCTGCTTGCTCTCGATCGCCAACCCCACGCCGGAGGTGCGCGCGTAGTACGTGCCCGGCTCGTGCTGGTACTTGCCGTTGGTGAACTGCTCGCCGTGCAGGATGACCCCGTGCAGCAGGCGCCGCACCTGCAGCTCGCCGCTGCCAGCCTCGCGCACGCGCAGCGTGCCGTAGAAGTTGCGCTGCATGACCATCGTGTCGTCCTTGAGAAAGGCGACATACGAGAAACCGTAATAGGCGGTGGCGGCGGTGGCGATCAGCGCCGGCCCGAGCAGGGTCTTGCGATCCCAGGCCAGCAACACCGCGAGTGCCGAGAGCGCAAACAGCGCCAGCGGCAACTCGTAGTAGGTGGGGAACACGCGTGGCGCCACCAGGGCGACGGCCAGGCCGCCCAGCGCGCCACCGAGCGAGAGCATCAGGTAAAAGCTGGTGAGGTAGCGCGGTGCTGGCTTTCGGTGGGCCAGCTCCCCATGGCAGAACATGCAGGCGAGGAACACGCCGAGCGAGTACAGCGGAATCGCCAGGCTGACGTCGAGCACGCCCCGCTCGGCCGACAGGCCCCAGGACATCGCAACGAACAGCATCAGGCAGGGCAGCAGCCACCAGCGTTGTTCGTACCAGCCGCGCCCGCCGCGGCCTTCAAAGGCGAGCACGAAGGTGAACAGATACAGCGACAGCGGCAGCACCCACAGAAACGGCACGCTGGCGATGTTCTGCGTGATGTGGCTGGTGGACGCCAGCAGCACGATCGAGCCCAGCGCCGACAACGTCAGCCACAGCGCGTAGTCGCCGGCGCGCGGCGTCGGTCCCTCCGCCGCCGCCGCGCCGCTGCTGCTGGACGCGGCCTGCGCCTTAGCCACGCCGTGCAGCCGCTGCCGGCTCTGCCACGCGGTCAGCGCGCAAGTCAGGACGAACAGCGCGTAGGCGCCGCTCCAAACCAGCGACTGCTGGCGCGACGAAGAAAACGGCTCGATGGCGAACGGAAATGCCAGCAGCCCCACCAAAGAACCGAAGTTCGACAACGCGAACAGCCGGTACACGGTCTTCTCGGGAAAGCGGTGCGCGACCCAAGTCTGCACCAGCGGGCCGGTGGTCGACAGCAGCAGATACGGCAGGCCGATGGTCGCCGTGAGCAGCACGATGATGGACAGGGCCGCGTCGGCGTCGGCGGTGGGCTTGAGCGCAGCGCTCGGGATGATCGGCAGGAACGCCAGGCTGATCAGCAGCAGCGCGATGTGCAGGCCCGACTGCTGCTTTGGCGTCAGGTGCCGTGTCGTCAGGTGCGCGTAGGAGTAGCCGGCCAGCAGCAGCACCTGGAAGAACACCATGCAGGTGGTCCACACCGCCGAGGTGCCGCCGAACCACGCGAGGATCTGCTTGGCGATGATCGGCTGGACCAGGAACAGCAGGAACGCCGACAGCAGAATCGTGGAGGCGAAAAGCAGCATGGCACCCGGCCCCGGGGCAAGACCCGGCACTTGAACAAAGGGGCGCGATTGTCTCACCGCGGCCCTCGCCTGCGCGTGCTTCGGCGCTCGCCCTCGAGACGCTCCGGATGCGCCATGCTTATTCACGCTTCGCCAGACTCAAGAGCGGCAGCCACGTGCCGATCCCCGGGGGAGGCCCTGGATCGCCCGCGTGCCACGTGGGCCAGCGCCGTGCAGTGATCCGCCGTGTTCGATTCGCCCGCTGCCCTCGACGAACGTCCCGACCGCCAGCAGGCCGGCTGGCTGGATGCTGTGCGCATGGGCTGGTCGGTCATCGTGGCACGCGACGCGCGGCCGGTCGGTTTTCGGCTGGCCATCGTGCCGACGACCAGCGCCGCAGCGCAGTCGGCGGTGCTCGACAGCGTGCTGGCCGGTTTCGCTGGCGACGACACACCCGGCCTGCCGCATGGTCTGGTGCTGCTGGCACCGCAGGGTCTGGTGCTGGATGAGGGGTTGCTGCGCTGGAGCCCGCCGCGCAACGTGCTGCTCGAAGTGCCGCAAGATGCGCTCGACGACGACAACACCACCCAGCTTCTGTACGAAGTGCAGCGCCACGGCATCCGCCTGGCGTTGCGCGCTAACGCCGGCAGCAGCCAGCCGCGCGACCGGCTGGCCCTGTTCCAGTACGTGATCGATGTCGCCGGCAGCGCCCGGCCACCTGGCGATGTGGCCTTGATCGCCACGGGCGCCACTTCGCGCGCGCAGTGCGATGCAGCCTTCAAGCAGGGCGCCAGCGCCGTGCTCGGCTGGCCCGCCGAGGCCGCGCCGCCGGGCAGCGGACTGCAGCCACAACAACGCGCCGTGCTCGAGCTCATTCGCATGGTGCAGGCCAATGCAGACCTGCGCGACTTGGAGCGTGCGTTCAAGGCCGAGCCCTTGCTCGCCTATCTGCTGCTCACGCTGGTCAACAGCCCGGCATTCGTGCGCAGTGGACCCGTTGCGTCGCTGTCGCAAGCGATCGGCCTGCTCGGCTACAAGCGGCTGGTCAAGTGGCTGGTGCTGCTGCTGGTGATCGCCTCGAAGAGCAGCCGTTCGCTACCCGCCATTTACTGCGCCGTCGCGCGCGGCTTTGCCATGGAGCAGTTGGCCGCCGCCGCCGGCTTGCCCGTCAACGCACACGACGACTGCTTTGTGGTCGGCGTGTTCTCTCTGCTCGACCGCGTCACCGGTCAGCCGCTGACCGCACTCATCGGCGAGAACCTGCTGCCGCCCGCCGTGAGAGAAGCGCTGCTCGCCGGCATGGGGCCGCATGCCGGCTATCTCGCGCTCGCAGCGCAGCTCGATGGCCTGGGCATGCAGGCGCAGGCCACGCCCATGGTGCTCGATGCCGCATCAATCAATCGCGCGCTGCTGCTGGCGTTGTCGGCCAACGACGCGCTGCAGAGCGTGGTTTAGCTTGCAATCGGCCGGGACCGGCCGAACAGCCGCGGAGGGTGATCAAGGCGCGCACCCGATGCAACAGTCCACGCCTTGAACGGCGGCTCGGCCGACTCGCACTCCGGCGGTGGCCACGCCCGCATCGCCCCGGACCGGCTACCGAAGGGCGGTTTGCGCTTCTCCGCTTACAACAGCCCCAGCTTCAGCCGCCAGCACTCCGAACAGCCGCGACGCCCCCGGAGCGAAGGGTGTGGCGACGCAGTGCGCTGAGTCACCGCGCGCTATCGGCCGGCTGACACGGCGCGCCGTTGGCGACGTGTTGGCGTCAATCCACGCAGCCAGGGTGCTCGCCGTCGCTGCGCGCTGGCTGCGCGCCTCGGTCGGGCCGACCGTGCGACTGATCGCGGTGGACGACATCGACTTTCTGCGCTCCGACGAGAAGTACACGCCGATCGCCTGGCGCGGCGACGGCGGCGCGCCGACCGAAGCGGAGGTCCGCACGTCGCTGAAGGAACTGGTGGCGCAACTGGACCCGAACCAGTTCGCGCAAGCGCACCGCTCGGTGGCGGTCAATCTGCGCTCGGTCAGTCATGTCACGCGTGCCGAGGACGAGACCGCCGACATCCACCTCAAAGGGCAGCGCGAGGTGCTTCCGGCGAGCCGCAGTTACCTGCCCCCTGTTCAAGCAGATGTGACCGGCCGCGCCGGGATCGGCGGCGCGTTCGGCGCCGCTAGGCACCCATTCGCGCAACGCCCGTGCGCCTCGTCGCACGGCGCCGCTGCCGGCGCAGCGCCGGGTGCACACTGAAGCGCCTCTTCAAGGAGCATCGCGCGATGAACGCATGGACGGCTTTGGTTGTCGCCGGTGTGTTGGAGGTCGTTTGGGCCACCAGCATGAAGGCGTCCCAGGGATTTACCAGGCACCACTACACCGCGCTGACGTTCGCTGCGGCGTGGGCCAGTTTCTGGCTTCTCGGCACCGCGATGAAGACGCTGCCGGCCGGCACGGCCTACGCCGTGTGGACCGGCATCGGCGCGGTCGGCGTCGCGGTGCTGGGCATCTTGTTCTTCAAGGAGCCGGTCACGCTCGCGAGAATCGGTTGCATCGCGCTGATCGTTCTCGGGATTGCGGGTCTCAAGATGCTCGGCGGGTCGAGCGCGAGCGGGTTGTAAGTTCATTGCCAGACCGGTCGGGCGGCTTTGTCGTTTGCGCGGAAGCGGGGCTGCGTTGTACGAGACTCGCGCCGCGCTTCGGCCCCTCGCTACAACTTCCGTCCGGTCTCCGCGCGGCGCCGTCGCTGGCGCCGGGGTGGGTCGATTCGCGCCGCTCGCCGGAATGCCGTCGCAAAGCACTGGCCGCACGGCATGGCAAGGCGCACGCTGGCGTCCATCCCCACCCGACGGAGCCATCGATGCCCACTTCTCTTTCTGTCCGCGCCGCCGCCGCGACGCTCCTTTCTGCCGGCGCCCTCACCGCCGTAGCCGCCGAAGTGACCGTCGAAGTGCGCGGCATCATCGGCAGCGACGGCGCAGTGCTGGTGGCTGTGTACGACTCGCCCGAGCAATGGCTGCGCAAGCCGGTACGCGCCGTTCGCCTGCCGGCCCAGCCGGGTCAGGCGGTGCGTGGCAGCCTGGGCGATCTGCCGCCGGGGACCTACGCGATCTCGGCCATCCACGACCGCAACGGCAATGGCAAGCTCGACGCGAATGTGTTTGGTATCCCGACCGAGCCTTATGCCTACTCCAACGACGCGAGCGGCTTCATGGGGCCGGCGCGGTTCGAGCAGGCCCGTTTCAGCGTGGGCGCGGAAGCGCTGGCCTTGGTCATCGACTTCAAGGGGGCGCAATGAAACGCGCCGCAATGAATCTCGCGCGCCGACGGGTGACGCTGACGCTTGGTGCCGTCGGTCTGGCCGGCACGGGCGCCGCGCGCGCGGCGATGCCCGCTGTCACCTGGCCGGCCGCGATGACTCCGCTACGCGGGCTGACCGGGGCCGACCTCTCCTGCGATGCGCTCGACATTGAAGGCAACTGGCCGCGCGAGCTGCGCGGCGCGCTGTACCGCAATGGCCCGGCGCTGTATGAGCGCGACGGTCAGCGCTACCGGCATTGGTTCGATGGCGACGGCATGGTGCAGGCGTTCCGCTGCGACGGGCGGCGCGTCAGCCACCGCGGGCGCTTTGTCCGCACACCCAAGTTCAACGCCGAGCAGGCGGCGGGGCGCTTCATGTACCCCGCCTTCGGCACCGCCATCGCGGGTGCAAAGCCGATGCGCAGCGCCGACGAGGTCAACACCGCCAACACCAACGTCGTGCAGCACGGCGGGCGCCTGCTGGCGCTGTGGGAGGCCGGCTCTGCAACCGCGCTGGACGCGGCCACGCTCGACACGCGCGGCCCCGTCACGTGGCGCGACGATCTGGCCGGCATGCCATTCACCGCGCATCCCAAGGTGGACTCGCGCGGCACGCTGTGGGCCTTCGGCGCGCTGACTGGCAGCGAGAAGCTGGCGCTCTACGAGATCGACGCCACGGGACGGCTGCGCCGCTTTGCGCTGCTGCCGGTACCGCCGGTGACGATGCTGCACGACTTCGTCGTCACCGAGCGGCATCTGCTGTTCGTGCTGCCGTCGGTGCGCTTCGACCGCGAGCAGGCGCGCGCGGCCGGCTATCTGCTGGGCGGTTTTGCCGACGCGCCGGGGCTGCCGCAGCGGGTGCTCGCCGTGGCCAAGTCCGATCTGGCCACGGTGCGCGAGTACGAGCTGCCGCCGGGATTCGTCTTTCACTTCGGCAACGGCTGGGACGACGCCGACGGCACGATTCACTTCGACATGGTGCTGCACAGCGGCGCCGACGTGATGAGCGAGGCGATGACCGCGCTGATGCGCGGCGAGACCGCCGCGGCCCGCAGCCACTCTCCGCGGATGGCGCGGGTCGCGCTCGCGCCCCACAGCGGACGGGTGCGGATCGAACTGTTGCCCGAGGCTGCCGAGTTTCCACGCGTCGATCCGCGCCGTGTCGGCCTGCGCCACCGGCTACTGATCGCGCCGGTGGCCATCGACTCGCGCCACGGCTTTGGCTTCAATGCCGTGCAACGGCTCGACATCGACAGTGGCCGCACCGACCGTTACGTGTGGGGCGACGAGTACGTCATCGAAGAACAACTGCTGGTGCCGCGCGGCGCTGACGCGCGCGAGGGCGAGGGCTGGCTGGTCGGCACCGGATTCGACGTGCGCCGGCAGGTGTCGTTCGTCAGCGCGTTCGACGCCCAGCGGGTCGCGGCCGGCCCGCTCGCGATCGCGCGACTGCCCTATGCGCTGCCATTAGGATTTCATGGCAACTTTGTCATGTCGTAAGGTGCTTCGCCATCGTCGCCGGAGAGGTGGCGAACGCTGTCTCGTTTGAGGCTCTGTCAGCCTTGGGCGCGCGCTCGCATCGAGCCGCTAGCGACTTCAGTTCGGCGCGCGCACGCCTAGCACGCGCGCGCAGTTGCCGCTGAAGTCCAGCCGCTGATCCTCGAGCAAGGTGGAGTTGCCGGTGTCGCTGACGTCCACCAGTTGCTTCAGTGTTCCGCTCGTGAATGACGCTGACGCGTTCGCCCCCGTGACGTCGCTGTACCAGACGCGAGCCCCAGCGTTGTTGCGCACAACGAGCGCGCCAAACCACGCCGCGCGCTGGCAGCCGCGGAACGGGCTGTCTCGGCTGGTGGAGGCCACGCGCGAGCCGACCGGCACGCTGGGACCGCTGCCCACCGAGGGGCCGCCGCCCACGGGCAGCGCTTCACAGGTGCTGCCGCGCGCCAGCCGCACCGGGTTGCTCGTCACTTCGTTGCCGGCGGCGTCCAGCCCCGTGTAGCAAAGGTCGATGCTGTTGCGCAGGCTAAGCGCGTTGGCCGCCTGAACGAAGCGCGCCGGATCGGTGGTGCCCACGCCCATGTCGGTGCTTGCCAGCACTCCGCCACCACTGCGCGTCAGCGTGAGGCTGCTGTTCCAGCGCTCGCGCAGGCCGGCGGCGTAGTCGGAGCTCTGGCTCGCGGCGACCAGAATGTTGGTGAAGGCACGCTGCTGTGTGGGCACGAAGCGGCCGCTGACGGCGGTCGGCGGATTGATGTCGATGATCTCGTTGGCCAGGCCATAGTTGGCGAGGCCACTGACGATCAGCTTGCCCCGATAAGCAGGCAGGGACGGGTTGACGTTGCTGCTTGCACAATCGGCCGCGACGATCAGCGAGTAGCGGTTGCCGGTGAGCGAGGCCGCCGTGGCGCTGTCCTGGTTGAAGGCCACGAGCTGGTCGCACACGACGTCGTTGACCTGCTGGTTGTTGATGCTGCGGTCGCGCCGCCGGTCATTGGCGAACAGGATCTTGTAGGCCTCGTGTCGCTCCGTCAGCGGCGCGCCGGTGCCGGTGGCGTATTCGTTGACGTAGCCAAAAGGGATGCCGCTGACGGCAAGCTCGTCGTTGTCAACGGTGCCATTGGCGTTGGCGTCGAAGGCAAAGTGGCGGCGCAGCTCGTCCCAGCCGTCGTAGCCCAGTGGGCTGGCCTGCGATGGATCGGCACCGTGCTCGTGGCCGAAGACGCAGGTGATCGCGCCGTTGCCACCGGTGAGCGCCGGCGGGTGCCAAGTTGGGTACTTGCGGCCGTCCGGGCCAATGACGAAGAACCGGTCGTGCTGCTCCTTCGTGCAGATGGTCTCGCCGCTTTGGGCCTGCGGCGGCGTCCACACGCCAAAGGCACGGCTGGCCGGGCGATCGCCGGGACTACCGCCGCCACCGACGCTGGAATCGCCTTCGCACGAGACGACCGCGCCGGTGAGCATGAAGGCAGCGGCAAGCGCGGCGGCGGAGCGAGGCAGGATCGTGTTCATGGCGACAACGCTAGTGCGCGAGCGGTTGATCGGTCAATCACCCCGGCGGCACTGCGCGAGCGCGCCGATCACGCCGTCTGTTCAGTCGCGGCGCCGGCATCGAGCCGCATCGCCAATTGCTCGAAGAACACCACCACGGGCAACGCCTCCGCAGCCGTTAGCGGCGCGGCGCCCCGCTGCGCCAGCTCGCCGGCCAGATTGCGGGCCGCAGCGGCCGCCTCGCGCACCCGTTCCGGCGGCCGCTCGCGAAACACGATCTCATCGAGCCGGCGTTGCCGCCGATACCGACGCGCGTACTCGTCCTCGATGAAACGCGCCACCAGGTCATGCAGCAGCTTGTCGATGCCGTCGCGCGAACTCTCGGTGCCCAGCAACTCCAACTGCATGTCGTTGAAGGCATGCAGGTAATGCGCTAGGTCGCGAAGTCGGTGCGAGAGCACGGCATGGCGTTGGGCAATAACGAGTCATCACAGCATACAGCGGCCACGACCGCCCGCCGCAGACGAAATTGCCGCCAATCCGAGAGGCGATGCGGGTCCCTTGCGCCCGTGGGCCTGTGCGTTCAGCGCGTGGCGCCATTGCGGGACGCTTTCTTGGCCGTGGACTTCACGGCGGCTTTCGAGGGTTTGGGCCCGCTCTTGGCGACGCTCGTTGCTGCACTCTTGCCCACTGAGGCGGCCTGCGTGGCGCTGCCCTTGGTTGTTGCGGCACGTTCTGCACGCACCTTGACCGCTTTGTCGGGCTCGCTCGCTTTCGCCTTGGCCGCTGCGTAGCGCGCGGCCGGTTCCGCAGCGGTGCCCGTGGCGCCGTCGGCGGTACCCGGCTCCGTGGCCTTGCCGACGCTCTTACCACTCGTCTTGCCCGCCACCTTGGCCGGACGCGGCTCAAACTCGAAGCCCACGCCCCCGTCCGGCTTCTTCACCAAGAATGCCGAGAACTTGCGGCGCGTCTTGTTGGACACGAAGCCGCGCAGGATGTCGGTGCGGCCAGTGTCCAGCAGCTTGCGCATCTGCTCGGGTGCGATCTCCTGCTGCAGGATGACTTTGCCGGAGCGAAAATCACAGCTCTTGTTCGGACCGACGCTCTTTTCGCACACGTAGGCCATCGGCTGCTCGTACACCGTGGACTTGCACTTTGGGCAGGCACCCATGGCCGCCGCGCCCGAAAAGTCCACCGGCTCGCCGCTGTCGTCCTCTCCGGGTGCGGTGCCGAAGTCAAATTCCAGCTTGTGCTCGGGCGTGATCTTGAGCACGGCCGCAAACGGTCGGCCCATTTTGGAGCGGAAGCCCTGCAACGGTCCGATCTGCTTGTCGCGCAACAGCTGCTCGACCTCGTCGTACTCGAAGCTGCGGCTGGCTGGGTGCTTGGTGATCGAGAAATCACAGGCCGCGCAGGCAAAGCGCCGGTAGTTCTCCTGCACCGTGCCGCCGCACTTCGGGCAGGGCGTTTTAAGCGTTGCGTAGTCGCCCGGCACGGTGTCGGACTCGTAGCTCTTGGCGCGCTCGACGAGCTTCTTGGTCATCTGCGCGATCTCGCGCATGAACGCCTCGCGCTTGAGCTTGCCGCGCTCCATTTGCGCGAGCTGGTACTCCCAGTCGCCGGTCAGTTCGGGATGGGTGAGCTCGTCCACGCCAAGGCCGCGCAACAGCGTGAGCAGCTGGAACGCCTTGGCCGTTGGATGCAGGTCCTTGCCGTCGCGCACCAGGTACTTCTCGGTGATGAGCCCCTCGATGATGGCGGCGCGTGTCGCCGGCGTGCCCAGGCCCTTGCCCGCCATGGCCGCGCGCAGCTCCTCGTCGTCGACGAGCTTGCCTGCGCCTTCCATCGCCGACAGCAGTGTCGCCTCGTTGTAGCGGGCGGGCGGCTTGGTAATCAGGCCCACCGCATCGATGGCATCGGTGCGCACACGCTCGCCCGCGTCGACCTTCACCAACGAGCCCTGTTCCTCCTGCGCTTCCTTGCCGTAGATGGCAAGCCAGCCGGGCTCCACCAGCACCTTGCCCTCGGTCTTGAACTGGTGCTGCTCGACGACCGTGATGCGGGTGGTCACGAGGTACTCGGCAGCCGGATGGAACACCGCCAGGAAGCGCTTGACCACGAGGTCGTAGATCTTCTGCTCGGCATCCGACAGCGTGCGCGGCGTCTCCAGCGTCGGGATGATCGCGAAGTGGTCCGAGATCTTGCTGTTGTCGAAGATGCGCTTGTTCGGCCGGATCCAGTCGTTCTTCTCTATCGCCTTGGCAAAGGGCGCGTAGTCGCGCATGCCGGCCAGCACCTTGACCGTCTGCTTGGCGACTTTCAGGTAGTCCTCGGGCAGCGCACGCGCGTCCGTCCGCGGGTAGGTGAGCACCTTGTGCTTCTCATACAGCGCCTGCGCCAGCGACAACGTGGTCTTGGCCGAGAAGCCGAAGCGCCCGTTGGCCTCGCGCTGCAAACTGGTGAGATCGAACAGCAGCGGTGACAGTTGCGTGGACGGCTTGGCTTCCTCGTTGACGGTGCCTGGCTTGCCGGTGCAGGCGGCAACGATCGCCTCGGCTTTCTTCTGGTCCCACAGCCGCTCGGCGCGCGCGTGCTCGTCATCGTCCGGCTTTTTGAAGCCGGGGTCGAACCAGCGGCCCTCGTAGGCGCCGGCCTTGGCGCCAAACGTCGCCCGCACCTCCCAATAATCGCGCGCCACGAACTTGCGGATCTTGTCCTCGCGCTCGACCACGATCGCCAGCGTGGGCGTCTGCACGCGGCCCACCGTGGTCAGGAAGAACCCACCGTCCTTGCTGTTAAAGGCGGTCATCGCGCGGGTGCCGTTGATGCCCACCAGCCAGTCAGCCTCGGAGCGGCAGCGCGCGGCATCCGCCAGCGGCTGCATCTCATCGTCGCTGCGCAGCTGCGCAAACGCCTCGCGGATAGCCGCTGGCGTCATCGACTGCAACCACAGCCGCTTGACCGGTTGCCTGGCTTTGGCGTGCTGCGCGATGTAGCGAAAGATGAGCTCACCCTCGCGGCCGGCGTCGCAGGCGTTGACCAGCGCGGTCACGTCCTTGCGCTTGATGAGCTTGGTCAGAAGCTTCAGCCGCGCCTCGGCCTTTTCGATCGGCCTCAGGTCGAAGTGCGGCGGAATCACCGGCAGGTGGGTGAAGCTCCACTTGCCCCGCTTCACATCGAACTCTTCCGGCGCCTGCAGTTCGAGCAGGTGGCCCACCGCCGAGCTCAACACGTACTCGCCGCTCTCGAAGTAATCTTGCTGCTTGGTGAAGCCGCCCAGCGCGCGTGCGATGTCCGCGGCGACAGATGGCTTCTCGGCAATGATCAGGGCCTTGCTCATGAGGGGGTTCCAATGGCGGCAGGCGTGCCGCGATCCAATGAACGCGCCAATAAAAAGCCGCCAGAACGATGGCGGCCTCACTTTTCAGGATAACAACACAACCGGGGGCTCGCGCAAGTCCGGCATGCGGGGGCGTATTGCGTTCAGGCGGAGCCCATGGCCTCACACGCGCGCGCAAGGCGGTTCAGCCTAAGAACCGCAGATGTCATTGCTGTGGAACCGCGCAGATCGAGTGTTGGCGCGGCTTTCCGGGTGATTCCCGCAACTGCGGACCGGTTCCAAATCGGTGATCGACCGCCGCTTTAGACTGTTCAATTGCGGCAGCGACTTGGCGCGTCTTGCGGCCGTCAACTGCGGTTCTTAGGTTCAGTCGGTTCGGCCTCACTGGCAATGCAAGCCTGAGTCAAGTCAGGTCGCCGCTGTCGCACGACTTCTCGGCGACATCGATCGCCTGCTTGACCTACCCGGTTTACGGGGTGCTAATGCAAGAGCCGGTCATCGCCGTCGTCGAGCAATTCCTCGAGCAGCAGGACGTCGACGTCAGCCTGCTGGCTCCACAGCACCATGAGCACAATGAGCTTGAGCTTGGTCAGTGGCACGGGCCAGTCGTCGTCGGTGCGCGCCATCGCAAGGGCGCGCTCGATCACGATCTCGCGCTGCGCGGCGCAGAGTTGCCCCTGGCCCTCGAGGAAGGAGAGAAAGGCGATCGCCTCATGGCCCAGGCGTTCGACCTCGAAGCTGGCGTAGCTGCGGAAGCTCTCGCCGCGCGCGTCGCGCACGCTGACGGCATCTTGGCTCACGCGCGCCAAGCCCTGCAGCCACTCGAGCGCCTCGGAGATCTCGTCCGCGTCGAAGCCGACGGCAGAGAGCTTGCGGGTCAACGCGTCAGCGTCCGGCCATTGATCGTGCTTGCCGACCGCGAACGCGTAGTTTTCGTACAGGTAGACGAGAACCTCGAACACAGCCCGACTTTAATGCGGCCGCCGGCCCGATGCAACCTGCGGCGCGGGCGCTACCGCAATCTCTGGTAGCGGTTGCCGGACAGACGCTCAACATGTTGGGTCAGCTCGAGCTCCAGCAGCGCGGCGCTCAAGTCCCCTGCGGTACGTCCCGTGCGGGTGCACAGGGTGTCGATGTCGACCGGGTCGAAGCCGAGCATCGACAGGACTGCGGCATGCGCAACCGGCAGACCTGCCTCCGCCGCGGCAGCGTCGCTGGTGGGCGCGGCGGCGGCGGTCTCCATGCGCAGTTCCTCAAGTACGTCCTGCGCCGATTCGACCAGCTTGGCGCCGTCTTTGATCAGGCGATGGCAGCCCTTCGCCATCGGGGAGTGGATGGAGCCGGGCACGGCAAAGACTTCGCGGCCCTGTTCGGCGGCGAGCCGTGCCGTGATGAGGCTGCCCGAGCGCAGCGCCGCCTCGACCACCAGCACACCGCGCGACAGACCGGCGATCAGTCGATTGCGCCGCGGAAAGTTGTGCGACAAGGCCGCCGTGCCGAGCGGAAACTCAGACAGCACGAGCCCAGCACGGAGAATCCGCAGGGTGAGCTCGCGATTGCTCGCCGGGTAGATGACGTCGATGCCGGTGCCCACCACGGCGATCGTGCTGCCGGCCGCGCCCTCGGCGGCCGCCTGTAGCGCGCCGCGGTGCGCTGCGGCATCGATGCCCAGCGCCAGGCCGCTGATGATGGCGAGCTTCGCTTGGGCCAGCCGCCGCGCGAAGCCTTCGGCCGTCTGCGCACCCTGCTGCGACGCGTTTCGGCTGCCCACGATGGCCAGGCCCGGCAGGGTCAACAGCTCGACGCGCCCCACCGCATACAGCACCGGGGGCGGATCGGTCATCGTGAGCAAGGCCTGCGGATAGGCACGATCGGCCAGCGTGAGCAGGTGGTGCTGCGGGCTGGATGCGAGCCAGGCCTCGGTGGCGTCGATCGTGCGGGCGGTGCGCTCGTCCGGCGGGGCGAGCAGGGCTCGCGCCGCTTGGTCGCCGACGCGGGCGGCCACCGCCGCGTGGCCGCAAGCGAACAGCTGCGTCGGAAGGCCAAAGTTGGCGAGCAGGTCCCGCGCCGTCGCGGGCCCGATGCCCGGAGCAAGCGCCAGCCGCAGCCAGGCAGCGCGCTCCTCGGCATCGGCGGCTGAGTCGGGCGGCAGGGCGGGCTCGGTCATGCCAACAGCCTAAGCGAGGACGCAAGGAAAAAGGGCGCGTTGCTTGCGCAACGCGCCCCGTGCTCTTTGCCGAATCTTCGCCTTGCCCTAGGGGCGTGGCGTCGACTTGGGCATTTCGCCTGGGGTGATCACCCCATCGGCGCCGGGTGTGACGTTTTCGCGGAAGCCGCGCGGCAGGCTTTCCATGCGCGTCTGGAAGGCGACGTCGTCGGGTTGCGTAAAGCGGTCACCGACCTGGACCGCCTGCGTCGTCCGCATGACCAGCGCATAGGACACCGCCTCGAACACGCGGAACACGAACATGTGGCCAATCTGCTCGTCTGGCAGCTTGATCATCTCGCGCAGGGGCGAGGTGCGATCGGGGATCGTCTCACCGACGTGAAGGAGCGCCAATACGTGGCCGACTTCCACGCCATCGCGTGCGCCGCGGTTCAGCGTGACGATGCTCAGAGAACCGGCCTGGTTCACCCCACCGTACACCGAGACCACGCGGCCCGACATGGCGCGCGCCGGCGCGCGCGGCACATAGTTGACGAGTGTCTGGCGCTCGATCGGGATCAGCCGGTCGCCCACGCCAATCTCCTCCTTGCTGTCCTGCACGCGCACGGTGGCTACTTCGCCCCGCTTGAACAGGCGCGCCGTGCCGAGATAAAACGCCTCGTAGCCGATCGGAGTCTTGCGCGCCACGTCGTCCGGGTCGTACAGCGGCCGGGCCGGCCGGAAAACATGGAAGTTCTCCACCGGCGTATCGGCCAGGCCCCGCGCGTAGGCGATGTCGCCGCGACCGAGAAAGACCCGCCCTTCCTGCGTCGCGACAATGCGCGGGTAGCTCTCCAGTTCAGCCGGCGTCACCACCAGCGGACGCGTGAGAAACGGCTCGATGATGTTGTTGGGAATGCTCGGGATGAACGCACGGTCGCCATCGACCGTGCGCACCTGCGGCTGCAGCCGTACCAGATCGCCGGGGCGACCGGGAAGGGCCTGCGTGCCGTCAGCAAAGCGCAGCGTGGCGCGGCCGTCGCCCTTGACCAGCACCAGGGTCTGGCCGGGGTAAATCAGGTGCGGATTGCGCACTTGCTCCTTGTTCATGCCCCAGAGCTCCGGCCAGCGCCAGGGCGAAGTGAGAAAGAGACTGGAGATGCCCCACAGCGTGTCGCCCGACTTGACGGTGTAGGACTCGGGCGCCGTGGGAGACAAGGCCGACAGCGGGACCCCAGCCTGAGCGACCTGATCGGCCTGACGTCGCTGGTCCTCCGTGACGGGAAAGCGGCCGTCGCCCGTGGTCTGCGCGGTGGCCGACAGCCCGACAAGGCTGCCGACGATGATGCCCAGGGAAGCGAACTGCACGGCCGAACGATGCCGTGGCTGTCGGATGCTGGGCGGGGCGAACGAGGTCATGCAAACTCCCTAGAGATTCCAGAGCGCTCGGCAGCGGTGGCGACCGAGCGCGCTCGGTCCATCGTCGCGCAGCGTCGATCATGCGTTGGACCCACACCGCGTAAGCCCCCAACCGCTGCGCCAAGATGGTGATACAAGGCTTAAAATTGTGACGCCAGTGCCTTGATATCGCAATGGATATGCGCTAGTCCTGATCGCCGCCTCAGGCGATGGTCGGCTCCCGACAATGATCTTGCGGGAGCGTAGCGGGATATCCGTGGGTTCAGTGCGACCATTTTGGCAACCAACGCAGTGATCTCCGGCCGCGCGACCTCATCTGCGCGGCTTCCCCGATGTCGCCGGATTTACATCATGGCCAAGCTCGCGATTCTCGAGTACCCCGATCCCCGGCTCACCAAAGTCGCCCAGCCCGTAACCGTGTTCGACGCCAAGCTGCGCCAGCTTGCAGCCGACATGGCCGAAACCATGTACGCCGCTCCGGGCGTGGGCCTGGCCGCGACCCAGGTCGACCAGCACATCCGCCTGATCGTCATCGACGTGTCGGAAGGCAAGGATGACCTTGTCACCTTCGTGAACCCCGAAATCGTCTGGGCCTCGCCCGAGATGGCCGTGTGCGAGGAAGGCTGCCTGTCCGTGCCCGGCATCTATGACGAGGTCGAGCGCCCCGCCAAGGTGCGCGTGAAGGCGCAGGATGTCGAGGGCAAGGGCTTCGAGTTGGACTGCGAGGGGCTGCTGGCCGTGTGCATCCAGCACGAGATGGATCATCTGCGCGGCAAGGTGTTCGTCGAAAAGCTGTCGCTGCTCAAGCGCGAGCGCATCAAGGCCAAGCTGCGTAAGCGCAAGAGCCGCGAGAACTGAAAGTCAATGTGCGCAACGCGCGCGGCGGATTGCCGTTGGCGTCACGCGCATGTCGATTCGCGCCATCAGCCGGCGAATCGGTGGAGTCGACCGGCGCCCAGGGCCGGCCGCAGCGAAACTACGGCTTTCAGCCAGCCTGGAGCCGACATGACCAGCCCCGACGACCCGTTGCTCGACACGGCACGGCGCGATGTGCGCCGGCTGCGCAGCTTTTACTCGTTGCTTGGCACCGCGTTGCTCGTCATCGCTCTGACCTCCGTGGTCAACGTTCTCACCTCGCCGGGCCGCTGGTGGTTTCTGTGGGTGGTGTTTGGCTTTGGTGTGGCGATCGCGTTCTCGGCATTCGACCTTTGGGTTCGACGCCGCTGGCTGGGGCCGGACTGGGAGCGGCGGCAGGTGGCCGCACGGATCGAGGAGTTGCGGCGATGATCGGCGTGGTCGCCACCCTGCGACGCGCATGGTCTGAGTGGTGGTCACCGGTGTGGGTTGAGCGCGGGGCGCCGGTCTGGGCGCGCCTGGTCGTCACCGTCCTGTTCAGCACGGCGATTGCGCTTGTCTTTACCGCATTCGGTTGGCTGCTTGGCGGCGGCGGTGACTTCTGGCGCTATTTCGTCGTTTCGCAGTGCATCGGCTTTGCGATTCACGGCCTGTTTTCGTTCGGAGGCTGGCTGCTGGGCGCGGCCCGCATCAACGCCATGGGTTCGGTGGCGCGGGCGTTTTATTTTTCTCTGATCCCGCTGGGGGGAACGCTGATCGGCTATCTGGTTGGCTTCCCGTTGATCGGGCTGGACGTCGTCGCGTTTTTCACGAGCGGCCGCTTCGTCATTGGTGTGCTGATGGTCTGGACCGTACTGACCGTCGTATGGTGGCGCTTCTATGCCGTCAAGCTGCGCTTGATCAAGGCCGAGGGCGCGCGCGAAGCCGAGCGCGCCAGGGTCACGGAGATGGAGCGGCGCGCGCTCGACGCGCAACTGCGTGCGCTGCAGGCGCAGATCGAGCCGCACTTCCTGTTCAACACGCTGGCCAACGTGGTGAGCCTCATCGACACGCAGCCCGCACAGGCGCGCCGCATGCTCGAACGCCTGATCGCGCTGCTGCGTGGGTCGCTGTCCGCGAGCCGCGCCGAACAGGCCACGCTCGGCCAGGAGTTCGACCTGTGTCGTGCGTACCTGGACATCCTGGCGATCCGCATGGCGGGCCGTCTCGCCTACGATATCGAAATCGATCCTGCGCTGCGCGCGCTGCCCACACCACCCATGCTTCTGCAGCCGCTGGTCGAAAACGCCATCCAGCATGGACTGGAGCCGAAGGTCGAGGGCGGGCGGATGCTGCTACGCGCACGGCAGCAGGGGGACGCGGTCGAGGTGATCGTGCAGGACGACGGCATCGGCTTTGGCAACATGACGCGCGGTGGCGGTGTGGGCCTGTCCAATTTGCGGGCGCGCCTGGCCACGCACTTCGCCGATCGCGCGGGCCTCGTCATCGAGGACGCGGAGCCGGGTACGCGCGTCCGGCTGCGCTTGCCCCTCGCGACGGCGCCCGCCCTCCCACAGGCCGCCTGATGCCAACTGCACTGATCGCCGACGACGAGCCGCATCTGGCCGAGTACCTGCGCGCCCGGCTGGTCGAGCTGTGGCCCGAGCTGTCGATCGTCGCCACCGCCGCCAATGGCACCGAGGCGGCCGCCGCCATCGCCCGGCACGGCCCGGACATCGCCTTCCTCGACATCCGCATGCCGGGCGCCACCGGCCTGGAGGTGGCGCGCGAGCTGAGCGGCGCCGAGCGCCGCCCGCACCTTGTCTTCGTGACGGCCTACGAGCAGTACGCGGTCGAGGCGTTCGACGCCAACGCCGCCGACTACCTGCTCAAGCCCATCACCGAGGAGCGGCTGGCGCGCACGGTCGCCAAGCTCAAGGACGCCCTGGGCGCGCGCCTGCCCGCGCCGGATCTGGAGTTGCTGCTGGCGGGCCTGGCGCAGCATGCGCCCGCCCGCAACCATCTGCGCTGGATCCGCGCGAGCAAGAAGAGCGGCGAGGGCGAGATCACCGAGCAGATCGCCGTGGCCGACGTCGTCTACATCCAGGCCGACGACAAGTACACCTGCGTCTACGCAAGGCAGGGCGGTGAGCTGCGCGAGTGGCTGATCCGCGTGTCCCTGTCCGTGCTGGCGCGCGACCTCGACCCGGCGGACTTCGCGCAGATCCACCGTTCGGTCATCGTCAATCTGCATGCGGTGGCCGGCACGCGGCGCGACATCGCCGGCAAGCTGTTCGTGCGGCTGCGCGAGCATGCGCGCGAGCTGCCGGTGGCGCGGCAGTACGTGCATCTGTTCAAGCAGATGTAGCGGCGGCGGCCTGCGGGCCGCCGCCTAGAATCCGCGTAATGCGGATCGTCTTTGCCGGCACCCCGGAGCTTGCGGCGCGCGCGCTTGCGGCGCTGATCGAAGCGGCACCGGCGCGTGGCTGGACCGTGCCGCTGGTGCTCTCGCAGCCCGATCGCCCGGCCGGCCGCGGCATGAAGCTCGCGCCGTCGCCGGTAAAGGCGCTGGCGCGGTCGCATGGCATCGATGTCGCCACGCCGCTCACGCTCAGCGTCAAGCGCGGCGGCGGCGCCGCCGAAGCGGCGCAGGCGCAGCTGCGCGAGGTGCAGGCCGACGTGCTGGTGGTGGCGGCCTATGGCCTGATCCTGCCGCAGGCGGTGCTCGATACGCCGCGCGGGCTGGTGCAGGCAGGCGGTGCGCGCCTGACGGCCCTGAACATCCATGCCTCGGTGCTGCCGCGCTGGCGCGGTGCGGCGCCGATCGCGCGTGCGATCGAAGCCGGCGACCCGGAGACTGGCATCACCATCATGCAGATGGAAGCGGGGCTCGACACCGGGCCGATGCTGCTGGTGGAGCACATGGCGATCGACCCCGCGGACACCACGGCGTCGCTCACGCTGCGGCTGGCGGAGCTCGGCGCGCAGCTCATCGTGCAGGCGCTCGGGCGTGCGGCGCGGGGCCTGCTCGAGCCGCGGCCGCAACCGACCGAGGGGCCCGATATAACCTACGCGCACAAGCTCGCCAAGGACGAAGGCGCGCTGGACTTCCGCCGTCCGGCACGCGTGCTCGCGCAGCAGGTGCGCGCGTTCGATCCGTTTCCGGTCGCCACCACGCTCTGGCGCGCCGCGCCGCTGCGTATCTGGCAGGCGCGCGCCGATGCAGCGCGCCCTTGCGCGGCGGCGCCGGGAATGGTGGTGGCCAGCGGGGCGGAGGGCATCCGCGTTGCGACCGGTGCGGGTGAGCTGGTGCTGCTCGAACTGCAACGCGCGGGAGGCAAGCGGCTACCCGCGCGCGAGTTCCTGGCCGGAACACCGATCGGCGCCGGCGAGCGCCTGGGCCCGCCGTGACGTCAGCCGCCAAGGCGGGCGCGGGCGCGCCGCCGCTGTGGCAGGCACTGCTGCTCGCTGCCGAGGCCTGGCGCGCTCTGCGCGCAGGCACCGCGCTGGACCGCGCGCTCGAGTCGGCGCAACTTACCGAGCCGGCGCACCCCCGCGCGGCAGCGGCAGCGAAGGACATCGCGTACACGGCCACACGGCATCTTGCGCTGATCGACTGGATCGTCGCGCGGCTGGTACCGCGCGTGCCAGCGCCCGCGGTCGAAGCCTTGCTCGGCGTTGCCCTTGGCCAGCTGGTCGCTGCGCGCCACCCGCCCTACGCCGTGGTGGACCAAGCCGTGGAAGCGGCCAAGCGCACCGAGCTGCTCAAGGGCGCGGCCGGGTTCATCAACGGGGTGCTGCGCAACGCACTGCGCCAGCGCGACGCACTGCGCGCCGAGGGCGAGGCGGACGAGCGCGTGCGCTTCAACCTGCCCGGCTGGTGGCTGCAGCGGCTGCAGCGCACCTACCCCGAGCAGTGGGCGTCGATTGCCGATGTGCAGCGGCACCCGCCGCCGCTCGTGCTGCGGGTGGAGACCACGCGCGTGAGCGTGGAGGACTACATCGCCCGCTGCGCGGCCGCGGGCGTGCAGGCACAGCGCGTCGGCATGGCCGCCGTGTGCATCGAGCCACCGCGCCCGGTGGATTCCGTACCGGGATTTGCCGAGGGCCTGGTGGCCGTGCAGGACGCCGGTGCCCAACTGGCGGCACACTGGCTCGGCGTGGCCGATGGCATGCGGGTGCTCGACGCCTGCGCGGCCCCCGGCGGCAAGACCGCGCAACTGGCGCGCGCTGCGCGCATCGACCTCCTTGCGGTCGATGCGGATGCCCTGCGCCTGCGCCGGGTCGAGGACAACCTCGCGCGATTGCATGCCCGCGAGTTCTCGACCGTTCATGTCCACGCCGCCGACGCGGCCGTGCCGGAGCAACTGCAGGCAATTGCCGGCAATCATCCATACGACCGTGTGCTGCTGGACGCCCCATGCACGGCCAGCGGCATCGTGCGCCGCCACCCTGACATCCCCTGGCTACGCCGCCCGGCCGATGTTGCGCAATTAGCAACGCAGCAGCGGCGATTGCTGGAGGCTTTATGGCCGCTGGTGGCACCCGCTGGTAGATTGCTTTATGTCGTGTGCTCCGTGTTTCCCGAGGAGGGCGCGCGACAGGTGGCGGCGTTCCTTGCGCAGCGCCGGGATGCTCGTCTCCGTGCGCTGCCAGCGGCGTCTGCCGGTGGCCTCACGGCGCAACTGGTGCCGTCGGACAGGGGCGCGGTGGCAGACATCAGCATCTTGCCCAGCATGCACGACGGGTTCTTCTTCGCGCTGTTCGAAAAACACTGATTTGCGACCATGCAGTGCGCGGCCCGGTTGAGCCTTCCAAGCGCGCCGGGCCCGGCGAGCCGCGCCCCATTGGCGGCACGCCTCCTGGTGGCGCACCTGCGGCGCGGCCTGTGCGCGCTCGCCCTGCTGCTCGCGCTCGTGGCGCCGCAGATGTCCCGCGCGGCCGACGATCGCATCCACGTCACCCGCGCGGTCCTGTCGCTGGTCGATGGCAGCGAGCAGGGCGTGGCGCTCGACGCTGACTTCGACTTCGAGCTGCCCTGGGTGCTGGTCGATGCCGTCAACCGCGGTGTCGCGCTGTATTTCGTGGTCGACTTCGAGCTCTATCGCGAGCGCTGGTACTGGTTCGACCGCCGCGTCACAAGCCAAAGCCTCACCTATCGCCTGACCTACAGCCCGCTGACACGCCAGTATCGCCTGTCACGCGGCACACTCGCACTGCCCTTCGACACGCTGGAAGAAGCGCTGCTCACGCTGCGCCGCATCCGCGGCTGGAAGGTGCTCGAGCGCGGCACCTTGCGGCCAGACGAGGACTACCGGGCGCAGTTGCGCATGCGACTGGACACGAGCCAACTACCCAAGCCGTTCCAGATCAACGCGCTGACCAACCGCGACTGGACGCTGGCCTCCGACTGGCGCGGCGTCAACGTCTCGGCTGAACTGACCCGGTAGGCGCGGCGCACGGAGCGAGCGGCGCGAGCCAGTCGATGCGAAAAACGCTTCCTTGTCGCACTGGCGCCGGCACGCCGCCGCAGGCGACGCACGTTGCCCCGGTCCAAGGGCCGGGCGCTTGGCCGCCCAAAGTTCGGCGCTCAGACTTCGTTCGGCGTAATGCACGTGCGACCGCACGTACTCCCGCACGTGCGCCGGCGCAGGCGAGCGCGCACACTGCGGCGAAATGAGCAGGTGGCTCCGCTATGGCTTTCTGATCGCCCTGTCGCTGGGCGGCGTGCTGCTGTTTCTGTTGGCCTCGGCCAGCAGCAATACGCAGGCGTTCGAGCGGCAGTACCCCTTGTTGCTGGCCGTCAACGGATTCATTGCCGCAGCGCTGCTCGTGCTGGTGGTCCTGCTGGTGGCGCGCCTGGTCCGACGGCTGCGGCAAAAGCGCTTTGGTGCACGGCTCATGACGCGCTTCGCGGTGGCCTTTGCGCTGATGGGCGTGCTGCCGGGGGCACTGATCTACCTGGTCTCGGTGCAGTTTTTGTCGCGCTCGATCGAGTCTTGGTTCGACGTGCGGGTGGATCGCGCGCTCGAATCGGGTCTCACCCTCGGCCGCGCCGCACTCGAGGCGCAATTGGCGGACCTGTCCGCCAAGGCGCGCGCGGTGGCCGTGGAGCTTGCGGACGTGCCAGAGTCTTCGCAGCTATCGGCACTGGATCGGGCACGCGAGCGCGCCGGCGTGCAAGAGGCGCTGCTCATCACCCAGAGCGGCACACTGGTGGGCGCCAGCAGCGCCAGCGGCCGGATCGATCTCGTGCCCGAGCTACCCAGCACGACGGTGCTGCGTCAGGCACGCACGCAGCGCAGCGTCGCGCTGATCGAAGGCGACCCGCTGGCCACCGATCCGAGGCTCGGCCTGCGCACCCGCGTGATCGTGCCGGTTCCGGCGCCCACCGCCGCGCCAGCTTTGCCGGCCACTGCACTGCGCACGCCCTTCGCGCCCGGCGAGCCGCCGCTGCTCACCGGTCAGCGCGGCGAACCACGGCTGCTGCAGTTTGTGCAGTTGGTGCCTCCCTCGGTCGCCGCCAACGCGCAATTGCTGCAGGACGGCTATCGCGAGTACCAGGAGCTGTCGCTGTCGCGCAGCGGGCTGCAGAAGATCTACACCCTGACGCTGACGCTGACGCTACTGCTGGCGATCTTTGCCGCGATTGCCTCGGCGGTCCTGCTGGCAAGCTCGATGACGGCTCCGCTGCTGCACGTCGCCGAAGGCACCAAGGCGGTCGCGGAGGGCGACTTCCGCCCCGTGCGCGAGGCGCGCGGCAACGACGAGCTGAACCTGCTCACGCAGTCGTTCAACGCAATGACGCGCCAGCTGGCCGACGCGCGCGACGCGGTCGAGGCCAAGCAGCGCGAGGTCGAAAATGCCAAGGCTTACCTGGAGCGCGTGCTGGCCAACCTGTCGGCAGGCGTGATCGTGCTGGACCGCGAGTGGCGGCTGGTCACGGCCAACTTCGGCGCCAGCCGCATCCTCGGGCTGCCGCTGGCGCCGCGCGTGGGCGAAGCCTTCGCGCAACTCGTGCCCGCCATGGCGCAGGAGGTGGAAGCGGCGTTCGCCGACCAGGCGCTGGCCGCCACGCCCAAGGACTCGTGGCAGCAGCAGATCGCGGTCGCGCGCGCCAACGCGGCGCCGGGCGCGGAGCCGTTGTCGCTGCTGGCGCGCGGCTCCCGCCTGCCATTGGATGACGGCGCGGGCTATGTCGTGGTGTTCGACGACATCACGCAGGTGATCTCGGCGCAGCGCGCGGTGGCCTGGGGCGAGGTGGCGCGGCGTCTGGCGCACGAGATCAAGAATCCGCTGACGCCCATCCAGCTTGCCGCCGAGCGCCTGCGGATGAAGCTGCAGCCGGCGCTGCCGCCGCCGCAGGCCGAGGTGCTGGTGCGTGGCGCATCGACCATCGTCAACCAGGTCGCGGCGATGAAGCGCATGGTCGACGACTTTCGCGAGTACGCAAGAGTGCCGCCGGCGCGCCTGAGCCCGCTGGATCTGAACGCGCTGATCGAGGAAGTCGCGGGGCTCTACGGCGCCGACAGTGCCGCCATCGACGTCAATCGCGCCACCAGCACCGCAGGTGCGCCGCTGGAGTTGCGGCTGGCGCCCGGCCTGCCCTCGATCGAGGGCGACTCGACTCAGTTGCGCCAGGTGATCCACAACCTGCTGTCCAATGCGCAGGAAGCCATGGGGCACATGCCGCCGGAAGCGCGGCCGGCCGACCCGCGCATCGTGGTGCGCACTGAACTGGTCAGCGTGGAAGCCGCCAGCGGCACACCGGCGCGCGCCGTGCGAATGTCGGTGGAGGATTCGGGGCCGGGATTCGCGACGAATATACTGCGGCGTGCCTTCGAGCCTTACGTCACGACCAAGCCCAGCGGCACCGGGCTCGGGCTGGCGATGGTGAAGAAGATCGTCGATGAACACGGCGCCCGTATCGAACTCGTGAACCGCAAGTCCGGGAACACCCAAGCCTCGGAGGCCGCCGCCGGCGCCACCGTGACGATCCTGTTCCGCCGCCTCGCCCAGAGCGAGCAGCCGCCCGATGCCGGCGCCAGCCGCGTCGCCTAATCGCGCCCTCGCTGCGCCGTGGAGTAGCTTCTTGGCTGTACAGGCTCATCGCTCGTCGGACTTGTTCTCGGGCCGCCCGCGTGGCCGCCCAGAGGGCGGCCCGCCGATTGGAGCACTTCGCGTGCACGTGCGCGCCGCAGGCGCGCTTACATGTGAAGTGAACTAAGCCATGGCGACCATCCTCGTTGTCGACGACGAAGTCGGCATCCGCGAACTGCTCTCGGAGATCCTGGCCGACGAGGGGCACGCGGTGATCGCCGCCGAGAACGCGGCGGCCGCACGGCGCGCGCGCGCGGCCGAGGCGCCCGACCTCGTCCTGCTCGACATCTGGATGCCGGACACGGACGGCGTCACGCTGCTCAAGGAGTGGGCCGCGGCCGGCAGCCTGACGATGCCGGTGATCATGATGTCCGGCCACGCCACCATCGACACCGCGGTGGAAGCCACGCGTTTCGGCGCGCTCGACTTCCTCGAAAAGCCCATTGCGCTGGCGCGCCTGCTGGCGGCCGTGAAGAACGGCCTGGATCGCGGCCGGCTGATGCGCAATCTGCGCGCGGCCGGCGTGGTGGCGCCGCCGGCGCCAGAGCCCGTGCGGCCTGCTGAGCCAACCATCGGCGGCGCGGTTGAAGACGGGCAGCTCAAGACCTCTGCCGGCGCGCAACCGACGGCCGGCGTGAGCCTGGACCAGCCATTGCGCGAGGCGCGCGACCAGTTCGAGCGCGTGTACTTCGAGTACCACCTGGCGAGGGAAAACTTCAGCATGACGCGCGTGGCGGATCGCGCGGGGCTGGAGCGCACGCACTTGTATCGGAAGCTCAAGCAGCTCGGCGTCGAACTGGCCCGCGGCGGACGTCGTGCGCCGCAAGGGCCGGCCGGCGCCGGCCCGCTCGACGATGCGCCGACCGGCAGCGGCGACCTGTGAGTTGCCGGCTGCAGTGAGCCACTGACGCCGCATGAAGATCATCATCCTCGGCGCCGGCCGCGTGGGCACTTCGGTTGCCGAGAGCCTCGTGTCCGAGGCCAATGACATCACCGTGATCGACACCGACGGCGCGCGCGTGGCCGAGCTGCAAGACCGCTACGACCTGCGCGGGCTGGTTGGCAACGCCACGCTGCCGTCCACCATGAAGGAAGCCGGCGCCGACGATGCCGACATGCTGATCGCGGTCACCAGCACAGACGAGACGAATCTGGTCGCGTGCAAGATCGCCGCGGATCTGTTCAACGTGCCCACGCGCATCGCGCGCGTGCGCAACACCGAGCTGCAGGAGCACCCCGAGCTCACTGGCGAGCGGGGCTTCCGCGCCACCCACATCATCTGGCCCGAGCAGAGCGTCACCGACTACCTGCTCAAGCTCGTGGAGTTTCCGGAGGCGCTGCAGGTGCTGGAGTTTGCCGGCGGCGCGGTCAGCATGATCGCGGTGCGGGCTTTTGCCGGCGGGCCGTTGGTGTCGCACCCCATCCAGGATCTGCGCAAGCACATCCCGAATGTGGACACGCGCATCGTGGCCATCTTTCGCAACGACCGCAGCATCGTGTGCGAAGGCACGACCATGGTGCAGCCGGGCGACGAGGTGTTCTTCCTCGCGGCCAGCGCGCACATCCGCACCGTGATGGCGGAGCTGCGCCGGATGGACAAGCCGGTGCGACGCGTGATGCTCGCGGGCGGCGGCAACATCGGCATCCGACTTGCGCGCGCGCTCGAACGCGGCGAAGGGCAGGACAGCTGGGGCCCGAAGATCAACGTCAAGCTGATCGAGTTCAACAAGAAACGCTGCGAGTACCTGGCGAGCCAGCTTCCCTCGGACGTGCTGGTGCTGCATGGCGACGCCACCGACGAGGATCTGCTCGGCGACGAGGGGGTGGCCGACTGCGATCTGTTCTGCGCGCTCACCAACGACGACGAGAACAACATCATGAGCGCGCTGCTGGCCAAGCGGATGGGCGCGCGCCGCACGATCGCGCTCATCAACCGCAAGAGCTACGGCGAGCTGATGCAGGGCGGTCAGATCGACATCGCGATTTCGCCGTCGCACGCCACGCTGTCGGCACTGCTCAAGCACGTGCGCCGCGGCGACGTGGTGGCCGCGCACAGCCTGCGACGGGGAGCAGCCGAGGCAATGGAGATCGTCGCCCACGGCGACGCCAGGAGTTCGCGCGTGATCGGCCGCAAGATCGAGGACATCGAGTTGCCGCGTGGCGTGACCCTCGGTGCCATCGTGCGCGGCAGCGATGATGGTGCGCCGCAGGTTGTGATCGCGCACCACGACACGGTGATCGAACCGGAGGATCACCTGATTCTTTTCGTCGCCAACAAGCGCCTGATTCCGAGGATCGAAAAGCTCGTCCAGGTCGGTGTTGGATTCTTCTAGCGCATCGTCGCGATGCGCCCGCGGCATGCGGCGACGCACTCGCGCCAAGGACGTTGCGTTTGAACATCGCGTCCACACAAAACTGTGAGCGCGAGCCTCAGCAACTGTGGTCAAACAACTGCAAACTAGCCATACAATCGTGGCGCTGCGGCGTTCAGGCGATCCGGCCGCAACGGCGCTGAGCCTTCAGCGGGACCAAGCACCCCGGGATCGCATCAATAACAGTCCGAGGAGACCAGCATGCAGTTTCTGAAAGCCCAGGACGTGGCCGCCGCCGGCACCGACGCGTCCTCGTCCGACTCGACACGCACTGCCGATCGTCGCAAGTTCTTCTCGCGTGCCGCCGCGGCGACAGCGGGTGCTGCGGCGCTTGGCGTGCCGATGGTCTCGCGCGCGCAAACGGTGAGCTTCCGGTTCCAGTCGACCTGGCCCGCGAAGGACATCTTTCACGAGTACGCCAACGACTTCGCCAAGAAGGTCAACGACATGGCGGGTAACCGCCTGAAGATCGAAGTGCTGCCCTCGGGCGCCGTGGTGCGCGCTTTCGACCTTTTGGATGCCGTCGCCAAGGGCACGCTCGATGGCGGCCATGGCGTGGTGGCCTACTGGTACGGCAAGAACTCGGCCGTGGCGCTGTGGGGCTCGGGCCCGGCGTTTGGCATGAACGCCAACCAGGTGCTCGCGTGGCACTACTACGGCGGCGGCAAGGAGATCCTCGACGAGATCTACCGCTCGCTGAACCTGCAGGTGCAGTCGTTCCTGTACGGACCGATGCCGACTCAGCCGCTGGGCTGGTTCAAGAAGCCGATCACGCGTCCCGAAGATCTCAAAGGCACCAAGTTCCGCACGGTGGGTCTGGCGGTCGACATCTTCACGGACCTTGGCATGGCGGTGAACCCGCTGCCTGGTGGCGAGATCGTGCCGGCGCTGGATCGCGGCCTCATCGATGGCGCCGAGTTCAACAACGCCACGTCAGACCGCCTCCTGGGCTTCCCGGACGTGGTGAAGAACTGCATGCTGCAGAGCTTCCACCAGTCGGGCGAGCAGTTCGAGGTGCTCTTCAACAAACCCAAGTACGACACGCTGCCGCAGGAGCTGAAGTCGGTCATCGACTATGCCGTGCAAGCCGCCAGCGCCGATATGAGCTGGAAGGCGGAGCATCGCTACAGCCAGGACTACATCGAGCTGCGCACCAAGGATAAGGTCAATTTCTTCAAGACCCCGGACTCGGTGCTGCGTGCCCAATTGGCATCCTGGGACAACGTGCTGGCCAAGAAGTCCGGCGAAAACGCCTTCTTCAAGCGCGTGCTCGACTCGCAGCGCGCCTTTGCAGAGCGCGTGTGCCGCTGGAACTTCGACACCAACGTCGACTTCCGCATGGCCTTCAACCACTACTTTGGTCGTCCGGCCGCGGCGCCTGCCAAGAAAGCCTGATTCCCCAGGCCCGCCATAAGTAGCAGCCCCTAGCGCCCCCCGCACTTTGCGGGGGGCGCTTTCATTTGCGGGGTCGTGCGGCTTGCGCACGACAACTCCACAAGGACCTTCACCATGCAGCGGCTATTGCTGACGGTCGACAAGATCTCCACCTTCATGGGCCATGTGTTCTCCTGGCTCATCGTCGCCCTCACGGCGCTCATCACCTGGGAGGTGTACTCCCGGTACGTGATGAACCAACCGCACGCATGGGCACTCGACGCGCAGATCATGCTGTACGGGACGTTGTTCATGATGGCCGGCGCGTACACCTTGGCAAAGAACGGGCACGTGCGGGGCGACGTGCTGTATGGCTTCTTTCAGCCGCGCACGCAGGCCCTGTTCGATCTCATTCTTTACATCCTGTTCTTCATCCCGGGCATCTTCGCGCTCACATATGCCGGCTGGCACTTCGCCAGCGAGTCAGCGGCGATCCGCGAGCAGACCTTCAGCGCCGAGGCGCTGCCCATTTATCCGTTCAAGTTCGTCATCCCGCTCGCCGGACTGCTGCTGCTGCTGCAGGGGATCGTCGAAATCGTGCGCTGCGTGCGCTGCCTGAAAGAAGGCGCCTGGCCCAAGCGCGAGGAAGACGTCGAGGAAGTGGACGTCGAGAAGCTCAAGCAAATGGTGCACGTGAAGGACGAGGATATCCTCGCCGTCGACCGCGTGCTGGTCGCCCACCCCGAGCAGATGAAATAGCGACGACGGACCAATCATGCAGATCAAGATCCGCAGGGAACTGTGGTTCGGTCTGGGCCTGATGGCCCTGATCATCGTGGCCAGCGCATTCGTCCTGCTCAGCGCAGACAACATCACGCGCGGTCATCTTGGCCTGCTCATGCTGGCGATGGTGGTGGTGGCGATCATGCTCGGCTTTCCCACCGCCTTCACGCTGATGGGCATGGGGATCATCTTCACCTGGCTCGCCTACGACCGCGATATCCAGCGCACGCTCGACCTGATGGTGCAGTCGACCTTCAAGGTCATGAGCAACGACGTTCTGATCTCGATTCCGCTGTTCGTGTTCATGGGCTATCTGGTCGAGCGGGCCAATCTCATCGAAAAACTGTTCAAGTCGCTGCACCTGGCCATGGCGCGCGTGCCCGGCTCGCTCGCGGTGGCCACGCTGGTGACCTGCGCCATTTTCGCCACCGCCACCGGCATCGTCGGTGCCGTGGTGACATTGATGGGCCTGCTCGCGTTTCCGGCGATGCTCAAGGCCGGCTACAACGTCAAGCTGGGTGCTGGAGCCATCACGGCCGGCGGCTGCCTTGGCATCTTGATTCCGCCCTCGGTGATGCTGATCGTCTACGGCGCCACCGCTGGCGTGTCGGTGGTGCAACTGTATGCCGGCGCGTTCTTCCCCGGACTGATGCTCGCGGGGTTGTATGTGGTCTACGTGATCATCATCGCCAAGATCAAGCCGGAGATGGCGCCGCCGCTGAGCGCCGAGCAGCGCCGGGTCGAGTTGCCGCCGCTGTCCGCGCGCCTGTCGGGCATGTTTTCCGAGCGCGCGCTACCCGCATTGACGCGCGCGTTCGTCGGTCGCCGCAACCTGGGCGTGTCGACGCGGGAGGTGGCCAAGCCACTGTTCGTCGCGCTGCTGCCCACGCTGGCCCTTGGCGTGCTGATGTTCGAGACCTACTGGATCGCGACCAAGCCGGCGGAGCCGGTGGCCCAGATGCAGATGGGTGGCCTGGCCGAGCCGGTCGGCACCGAGCGCAGTTCGAGCGACGTGCGGGAGCCGCCGGCGGCCGGCGGACTGCAGGAACCGCCCGGCGCAGGCGGAGTGCAGGAACCGCCCGGCGCAGGTGCCGTGCAAGAGCCGCCCGGGGCAGTCCAAGGCGGCGTGGCGGAGCCCAGTGGTGCCGCGCCAGCGGTGGCTCTAGAACGCGGTGACGCGCCCGCCTGGTTTTGGATCATGTTCGGCGTGGGGGTGGCGCTGCTGGTCGTGTTCTATGCGTTCTTCACGTTCAAGCGGCTCGAGATTTTCAAGATGCTGCTCGCGTCGTTCTTCCCGCTGGTTGTGCTGATTCTCGCGGTGCTGGGCTCGATCGTCTTCGGCCTGACCACCCCGACCGAGGCGGCCGCAGTTGGGGCCTTTGGCGGCTATGTGCTGGCGGCGATCTACATGACGCTCAACTATCCGAGCGAGAAGATGCGCAAGATCTTCTTCTCATGGATCCCGCTCCTGGCGCCCTTGTTCATCGCGCTGTTGTGGTTCCGTTTGCCCGATGTCTTCGGCCCGATGCCCACGTGGTTCGGCACCCTGGCCATTGTCCTGGTCGGCATCTGGAGCCTGCTGGCGCTCAAGCAGTCGGGCCTGTATGAGACGGTCAAGGAGTCGTCGTTCCTCACCGGCAAGACGAGCGCGATGGTGTGCTGGCTGTTCGTCGGCTCGTCCATTTTCTCGGCGGCCTTTGCGCTGCTCGGTGGCCAGGAACTGGTCGAGAAGTGGGTGATGTCGCTGGGGTTGAGCAAGACCGAGTTCCTGCTGCTGTCGCAGGTGATCATCTTCATTCTCGGCTGGCCGCTGGAGTGGACAGAGATCATCGTGATCTTCATGCCGATTTTTGTGCCGCTGCTGGACAACTTCGGCGTCGATCCGTTGTTCTTCGGGCTGCTGGTCGCGCTTAACCTGCAAACGGCCTTTCTGAGCCCGCCGGTGGCGATGGCCGCGTTCTATCTCAAGGGCGTGAGCCCGCCGCACGTCACGCTCAACCAGATCTTCCTGGGCATGCTGCCGTTCATGGGCATCCAGGTCCTGGCGATCTTCATCCTCTATCAGTTTCCCGCGATCGGAATGTGGTTGCCTTCGGTGCTCTATGGCCGGTAGCACAACGGGAGCACACGACGGACTCACCGTCGCGGGCCACGCGGGATGACGCACTCGTTCGCGCAACGGCAGTTGCGCGAACGCTGAAGGCTGTACGGCCGAGGCCCGCAACCTCTGCATCCTCGCGCCAGCAGCCGGCCACGCCCGCCCATCGCTCCGACCAGTTGAGCGGCCGGCCGTGTCGCGCAAGCGCCGCCTCAAACCAGCCCTTGCTCCAGTGCGGTGTCGCGCAGCTCCCAGCGGTCGAGGATGCGCTGTAGCAGCGCCAGCTCGCCGGCCGACAGGCGCCCGTCGGCCGGCAGCAGCTCGATCACGAGCCGGTAGACGAGTTCGCGCTTCCCGGGCGACTGCACGGCATCGAGCGCGACCTTGAGGCTGGCGTCATCGAGCAGCTCGGCGCGATTGGCCGCGCGCATCGACCGCATCCGCGCCTCGAAGCATTCGCTGGCCACCGAAAGAAACGCATTGCGGCTCAGGCCGAGCCGGCTGAAACTGCGGACGCGATCGAGTGCCTCGAGCTCGCGTGGATGGAAGCACGCGTCGGCCATCATGGTCATTGCCAGCACCCGCGCCATGGTGGCCTGGCTGTCCTTTGGATAGAGCTTGATCACATTCATGGCTGGCTCCTTGGACGGCGCACGGTCGTCGCTGCTCGGTCATGCGCGCTGCGACAGCGTGCCGCAGCGCGTGTGCTTCATCACGCTTGCTTGATCACGACTGCTTGAGCGCGGCCGGCGGCCGGCGGCACGCCGTTCACCGGCGGCGCACCACGCGTCTTCCACAGCGAGTACAGGACGCCGGCGGCCAGCAGGCTGAAGGTCACCGTCAGCGAGATCCACGCGTCCAGCTTGCCGTAGATCTGGTTGTAGAAGATCTTGCAACCGATGAAGATCAGCACCACGGCCAACGCGTACTTCAGGTACGTGAAGCGATGGATCACCGCCGCGAGCGCGAAGTACAACGCGCGCAGGCCGAGGATGGCGAAGATGTTCGACGTGTAGACGATGAACGGGTCCTGGGTGATCGCGAAAATGGCCGGCACCGAATCGACCGCGAAAACGAGGTCGGCAAACTCCACCAGGATCAGCGCGAAGAACAGCGGCGTGGCCCACACCACGGCCTTGTTGGTCACCGGATGCGGCTGCGTGACGAAGAAGCGGTGGCCGTGCAGCTCGTTGGTCACGCGCATGTGCTTCTTCAGGAACTTCAGCAGCGGGTTGGTCCCGATGTCCGGCATGTTGTCGATGATCCAGAGCATCTTGATGCCAGTGATCAGCAGGAACGCGCCGAAGATCCACAGCACCCAGCTCCACTCGGACACGATCGCCGCCCCCAGGCCGATCATGATCGCGCGCAGCACGATCACGCCCAGGATGCCCCAGAAGAGCACGCGGTGCTGGTACTTCTGCGGGATCGCGAAGTACGTGAAGATCAGCGCGATGACGAAGACGTTGTCGAGCGCGAGCGACTTCTCGATGAGAAAGCCGGTCATGTACTCCATGCCGCTTTGCGCGCCCAGGTACCACCAGACCCAGGCGCCGAAGGCGAGCGCCAGGCTGATGTACATGGCCGAGAGCCACAGGCTCTCCTTCACCTCGATGACGTGATCCGGATCGCGATGCAGAACGCCGAGGTCAAAGACCAACAGCGCGATCACGATGCCAATGAACATCAGCCACAGCCACGTGGCCTTGCCGAGAAAGTCGGCGGTGAGAAAGGCGAGCAATGCGTCCATGACGACCCCTGCCGGATGCGTCTTTTCCCCTCACGGGGCGCCTGAACGCATCGATGTATGGATTGGTGGAAGCCCGCGGCGACGACATCACGGCGCTGGCGCACGCCGTCAGAGGGGCCCGCCGCCGCAGACGTGCCTTTGAGTCAGCGCGCGATGCGCGGTTCCTGGTGGTTTTCCCGCTCGGGAGTAACGATGAGGACGTGTCGCGTTCAGCGCCGCTGCTTGGCGCCGGCGCAGTGCGATGCGCCTTGCTGCCTCGCATTCGTGCCGCCCAAAGGCTGAACGCCCGTCAGCGCCCCGGCAAGGGCATGCCAATAAAGGCCCACGCGACCATCAGCACGAGCGCGCCCAGCAGCGTGACCCCGAGCAGCATGAGGCGGGCGCGATGCGCGCTTTCGCGCCGCAGGCGGCGCAACTCCAGGGCGAGCTGCTCGTTGGCGCGCGGCCCATCGACCAGCGCGTGATGCAGCAGCCGCGGCAACTGCGGCACGATCTGCGCCCATTGCGTGGCCTCGCGCGCAAAGCGCGTCTGCAGCGCCCGCAGGCCCACCTGCTCGTCCATCCAGCGCTCGAGCAGCGGCTTGGCCGTTTGCCACAGATCGAGGTCCGGATCAAGCTGGCGGCCCAGGCCCTCGATGTTGAGCAGCGTCTTTTGCAGCAGCACCAGCTGCGGCTGCACCTGCATGTTGAAACGGCGTGAGATCTGGAACAGGCGCAACAGCACGAAGCCGAACGAGATCTCCTTCAGCGGCCGGTCGAAAATGGGCTCGCACACGGTGCGCACTGCCGCCTCGAGCTCGCTCACGCGCGTGGTGGGCGGGACCCAGCCGCTTTCCACGTGCAGCTCGGCCACCCGCTTGTAGTCGCGGCGGAAAAACGCGAGCAGATTTTGCGCGAGGTAGTTCTTGTCTTCGTCATCCAGTGTGCCGACGATGCCGAAGTCCAGCGCGATCCAGCGACCGAAGTCCGCACCGCCGTTGCGCTCGCGGTCGATGCCGACATAGATGTTGCCCGGGTGCATGTCGGCGTGGAAGAAGCCGTCGCGCAGCGACTGGATGAAGAAAATCTCCACCGCGCTGGCCGACAGCCGCTTGATGTCCACGCCCGCGGCACGGATCTTGTCCAATTGGCTGACGGGCACGCCGTAGACGCGCTCCATCACGAGCACGTTCTGGCTGCAGAAGTCCCAGGCCATCTCGGGGATGCGCAGCATCGCGCGGCCGCCCGTGCGGTCGGAGAAGTTGCGGCGCAACTGCGAGGCGTTGGCCGCCTCGCGCATCAGGTCGAGTTCGTCGTGCAGGATCATGTCGAACTCGGCAACCACCTCGCGCGGGCGCAGGCGCTTGCCGTCGCGCCATAGCCGCTCGATCAGCGCGGCCACCACCTCCATCAGCGCCAGGTCGTTCTCGATGACGGGCAGCATGTTCGGCCGCAGCACCTTGACCGCGACCTCGCGCCCGGCCCAGCCGCCGAACTGCGCGTCGCTGCGCATCACCGCAAAGTGCACCTGCGCGATGGAGGCGCTGGCCACCGGCTCGCGCTCGAAGGTGGCGAACATGTCCTCGATTTGCCGCCCAAGCCCGCGCTCGATCTCGGCACGCGCCACCTCGGGGTCGAACGGCGGCACGCTGTCCTGCAGCCTTGACAGCTCGTCGGCCAGGTCGGTCGGCACCAGGTCGCGCCGGGTGGACAGCAACTGGCCGAACTTGACGAAGATCGGGCCCAGGTCTTCCAGCGCGCGGCGCAGCCGCACGCCGCGCGGCTCGGTCAGGCTGCGCCCGATGGTGCCGATCTTCACCAGCCGCTTGACCCAGCGGCTCTTCAGGCTGGAGAACGCGATCTCGTCCAGCCCGTGGCGATAGACGATGACCAAAATGCGCAGCAGGCGAAGAAAGCGCACGGGGCGTGTCTGCTCGTTGTGTTCTCTTGCTGTGCGGCGCGGGCGGCGCTAGCGCCGCGCTTCGAGCTGCTGCAGGCGCTTTTCGAGTCGCTCCACCGCGTCGCGCAGCTGATGGATGGTCTGCGTGAAGCGCTCGACCTCGCCGCGTGCCACCAGCATCGGGTTCTCGGTGACGAAGTAGTCCACGGTGCTGGCCGCCAGACGCTGGCCGCCCTCACGCGCCTGCGCCAGCGCACCGCGCAGCAGGCCGACGATGCGCACCGCGGCGGCATCGCCCACGAAGCGCGCCAGTTCGTCCTCGGGCTCGGGCCGCAGCCGCTGCAGCACTTGCGACAGCGCCTGCGCGAACTCCGCGTCGCCACTCAAGCGCACGTTGCGCATCATGGCCTTGGGATCGAGCAGCGCGGCCGGCACCTGCAGCGGATCGATGCTCACGGTGACGTCTGGCGCGCCGCCGGCCGGGGCAAAGCGGCCCTCGGCATCGATGCCCAGCACCAGCAGGAACGGGGGCGCCTCGAGCTGCGCGCTGCGCCCGGCAAAGGGCTTGAGCGTGGCGCGCGCCCAGGACTCGCGCTCGGCAAGATGATTCAGGGCGCGGATGACCGCGCTGGCGGCGAAGTCCTGCAGCATGGAGGCCGGAAATGAAACGGGGCACCGGGCGAAACTGCCGGGCGCCCCGATTCTGGCAGAGATGCAGGCGGGGCGCGGCCCGCCGGCGTCCGTGTATCAGCTCAATCCGTGTGTCAGCTCAGTTGCTGGATCCCCGCGAGCAGCCAGCCCGACTTGCCGTCGGCCGACTTGCTGAGGTTCCACGCCTCGTCGAAGGCCTCGATCTCGCCGTCGACCTTGAGCGTGCCGGTGAAGCGCACGCTGGCCACGTGCTCGGTCGGCGTCGACTCGATGCCGAGCAGCTTGGCGTCGAGCTCGACCACTTCGGTCGTCGTGTTGCCGGCGCGGCCACGCAGCTCGTGCGTCAGCGCGATGAACATCTCGTTGGTGGTGAACTCCTGCAGCTCGCCCAGATCACCGCTGTCCCACGACTTCTGCAGCTTGCCGAAGTAGGTCTTGGCATTGGCCAGGAAGCCCTCGGTGTCGAAGCCGGCCGGCACGCCCCAGGGCGTGGCCGGGTTCACTGCGCCACCGCGCAGGAACTCGTCCATCGCGGAGCCGGGACGGACGCCGCCGGTGGGCTGCAGCGGTGCACGCTGCAGCGGCTCCGGCACGCGTTGCGGTTGCGGCACCGAAGGATTGCCCACGCCACCATGGCCGCCGACGCCGCCATAGGCGGGACGCGGGCCGCTGGCCATCGAGCGACGCACGATGAAGCCGATCACCATCATGATCCCCAGGCCGAGCAGCAGGAACAGCAGGATGGTGGCGAAGGTCTCGCCAAAGCCGAGCCAGGAGGCCAGCGCCATCAGGCCGAGACCAGCGGCGGCACCGATCAGCATATTGCGCATGGGGCTCGCGGCGCGGGCAGCACCGGCAGCGGCGGCGGTGCCCGCGGCGGCCGTGGGCGCGGCTGCCGTGCCCGGCTGCTGGGCGGGAGCCGCCTGCTGGGCGGGAGCCGCCTGCTGCGCGGGCGGCGTCTGCTGCTGCGGCGGGGTGGCCTGCCGCTGCTGCATCTGCGGCGACTGCTTGCCGATGTTCTTGCCCCCGCCCAGGCGACGCTGCGCCTCCACGTCAGCGGCGAAGGTCACGGCGATCACACCGATCACCGCACTCGCCAGCCACTTCGATACATTCATTTGCGTCTCCAATGGTCAGTGTTTGGTGCCAACATGCAGGGCGCACACGCCCGCCGTCAGATTGAACCATTGGACGCGTTCCAGGCCCGCTCGTTCCATCATGAGGGCCAGTTCGTCCTGCGGCGGGTGCATGCGGATCGACTCGGCAAGATAGCGGTAGCTCTCGCTGTCCCCCGCGAATTGCTTGCCGAGCCAGGGCAGCACGTTGAACGAATACGCATCGTAGAGGGGTGTGAGCGGCGCCCACACCCGGGAAAACTCTAGGACGAGCAAACGCCCGCCGGGACGCAGCACGCGCTGCATCTCCGCCAGCGCCTTGTCCTTGTGCGTCATGTTGCGCAGGCCGAAGGCCACGGTGACCACGTCGAACATGTGGTCGGCAAACGGCAGGAACTCGGCATCGCACTGCGCCAGCGGCAGCAGCACGCCGGCGTTGATCATGCGGTCGCGGCCCTGTGCAAGCATCGAGCCATTGATGTCGGTGAGCCAGACCTGCCCGCTGGCGCCCGCCTGGCGCGCGAACCGAAGCGCCAGATCGCCGGTGCCGCCGGCCACATCGAGCACCTTCATGCCCGGGCGCACGTTGGCCTGCCGGATGGTGAACGCCTTCCACCAGCGATGCAGGCCGGCGGACATCAGGTCGTTCATCAGGTCATAGTTGCTGGCGACCGAGTGGAACACGCCGGCGACGTGCTGCGACTTCTCTTCCTCGGCGACCTTGCGGTAGCCAAAGTGGGTGGTGCCGGCATCGGCGGCGGCATCGTGCCCCGCGGACTGGCCGGCCGCCGGGGCGGGCGTGCTGGAGGACTTGGGATCGCTCATGGGCGGCAACTATAGACTGCGGGGCGAGGACCCTGCGCATCGCGCGGCTTGCGGCGGGTCAAGCGGTGCGGGAGAAAGCGGCGGCGGTGCTGCGACGCGACTGCGACGCGACTGCGACGCGCCACCGCGGTCACAGCGGTCGCAGCAGTGACGGCGGCTGTCGTGCCGCCCGCTAATGCCCGCAGCTCGGCGCGGCCTTGACCAAGGCTGCGTTGCGCGGATCGTCCGCGTCGCGCGAGGCGCCCGCCGCCTCGAGCTGCGCCAGGTACTCGGCCCACAGCCGCTCCTGGTCCTGCCCGAGTTCGTACAGGTAGCTCCACGAGAAGATGCCGCTGGCGTGCCCGTCCGAGAACACCGGCTGCACCGCGTAGTAGCCCACCGGATCGAGCCGCGTGATCGTCACCTCGCGCTTGCCCACCTGCAGCGTCTCCTGCCCCGGCCCATGGCCGCGCACCTCGGCCGAGGGCGAATACACGCGCAGGAACTCGAACGGCAGCTTGAACACCGCGCCATCGTCGAAGCGGATCTCCAGCACGCGCGAGGCGGCATGCAGCGTGATGTCGGTGGGGTTGGGCGAGGCCATGGGGGCAAGATAACAAAAAGGCCCGCCGAGGCGGCCCTTTTGCACGCTGATGATCGTCTCAGCGTCCCCAGCAGCGCTGAAACTCGGGCGTGGTCGCGCCATACCTCGTGCCGCCGATGACGACTTCGCGCTCATTCAGGCTGCTGATCGCGAAGTCGCCGCACGGATCGCTGGCCATGACACCGGCGCGCGTGGCCGTCAGGCCATATTTGTTGGCAGTGGCGTCAGCGTCGATCGTGATGTTGTAGGCGGCGGCACTGTTTATCTGCACTGTGCGTAGAGCTGCCGGGATGTCCGTCGTGTCCATCGCATAAGAGTTCGTTTGCGTCCGCAAGCGCTCCTGCCACTGCGCGATTTGCAGCAGCGCCGCTTTCGCCTCCTGCCGACGCCCACGCTGCACATATTCGGTGTAGTTGGGAATCGCAACGGCCGCCAGGATGGCGATGATCACCATCACGACGATCAACTCGATCAGCGTGAAGCCGCGCTGGCGACGAACGTACCGCACCTTCATCGTCCTCTCTTACCTGGGACCGCGCGGCAGGTCGCGCCACACCCTTAGAGCAGGAACCGGGCATGCGAACTGAGGACTGGAGACTGGATTCGCCTGAGTATCGTAGTTGGAATTCAGCGTATCCGCGCATGGATCGGTTGACGTTGCCTTACCCGTGCCCATCGTGCCCATCGTCGCGCTGTCCAGCGTACTGGTTGGAACGCCCGTGAACGGCGGCGCTGCGCGATTGATCAATGTGGGCGCGCCGATCATTGGCGGAACATCGATACCGATCACTTGCCGCCGATCAATCCCAGGCGGGAGGCTGGTGATGGGACCTGCCTCGGCGAACGGTGAACGCGTGAATGTGCCGGCAATGTCCAGTCGATAGAAGAACGACCGGCCACCGCCGCGGCAACGGTCCCCGCCCGCAATTGGCTCGTAGCTCGTGATGTTCATGAAGCCGAAGTTCTCGATCGGCGTCACGAGCACCCGCTCGCCCGTGTTGTTCGAGCCAATGCGCAGATTGAAGAACCAGCCGCGGTGAGTGGCCCAGTTCAGACCAGACGTGTTGTCCAGAATACGGAAGGTGCGCTGCACTCCGGGCGTAACAGTGACGGTTTGCTCGGTGAGCGTTAGGCCACCGCCGCCGCTGCCGTACAGCTGCGCCCAGGTGACCCGGGTCGGCGAATTGACATTTTCTTCGCGGATGCCGTAAACGGCCTGGACGTCGGTGCTCGACGGATCGTCCCGCTCAAAGAAGCGGCCGGTCCCAAAAACGATGAATCGTCCGCCGAGCGGATGGGCCGCAATGCGCGGTGCGGCAGTGATTGGCTGGCTGCCAAGATCGGCCACCGTGCTGTCGTCCGTGTCGAACAGCAAGGTCGTTGTCGCCAACGCGAGGCCGTTCTTCAGATCGAACTTGAGTAGACGGCCGAGCCGATCACCGGCATACACCGCCACCACGTTCCGGTTGGCGTCGTACACCGGAGTGATCGCGCCAAGACCATTGGGCCTCTTCGCGCGGTCGGTGTCCGCCGGGTTGTTACCTCCCAGATCATCTGCAAGCGCTGGCGCGATGGCATAGTCGATCGCGCCAGTGGCCATGTTGATCGCCAGAAGCCGCGCTTTGTCATTGGTGCTTTCATAGCCGTTGCCGACCAGGTAGTACCATTTGTTTTTATAGGAGGCTCCCGGAACACTGGCAATCACGCCAGCGGCCATGATGTTGCCGACGTGAACGCGGTTGGGATCGGTCGAAGTAGCCGGATCGATGTCGAACAGGACATCGCTCGCAGAGAAGGCCTGCGTCTGAGTCAGGTCTGACGAGTTCAACTGCGTCACGTCCAGCCCAACGATCGACTTCGGTCCGGCGCCAGCAGTGACCACCACCACGTTGCGCCACCCCTTGCTTGCGCTCCAGATGTCCCCCTCAGTGACTTGACCATCGACGTAGTACCGATGCACATAGCCGGGTAACGTCAGATCCTCCAGCGCGGGATACATCGCCCGCGGCACATAAGCGAACATCTCGCGCATGTAGCCGGCGACAGTTGGCTCGCCACTCGCATCGAACGCGTGGAGCTTTCCGCTGTTGGCGCCCACGATCACGGTTGCGGGACGGTGGTTGCGCTTCGCGGTAACGAAGTTCCTGTACGACGGGTCGCTCGAACCAAAAGCACCGTTGGGTTTACGCGCCGGGGTGTAGCCGAAGTCCGTCGCTTTCGAGAACACCGGGGTGGAGTTGACGATGTCTCCCATCAGCTCGCCCACCGGACGGTTACGCATCGACCCGCCGTTCCGTGACTCTGTGCTCGGATCGCCGCGCAGCCACCGGACGATGGCTGGGTTGTTGCCCAGCGCCGTCTGCTGCTCCACGGTTAGGCCCGAAAGATCGTTCACGGGGAAGGCGATACCCGTATTCAGTCCCGTCGCCGTAAAGATGTTGCGCGAGTCCCAGGACGGGAAACTGGACACAACGCGGTCCGGTGCGGTCGTGGGCGGCGGCGTGTTGTTCCTGACTGCGTTGCTCCAGGCGAGACCATTGAACGACTCAACGCGCCCGGTCCAGCGATTCGTCGTGAAGCTTGCGAAGAACAACCGGTCGTTTGCCTGGAGCGTCGCGCTTCGACCACCGACAGATGTGGCGGAGCCATTGACCTCGGAGATCGCGCTGAACGCGTTCGCGATGCCCTGGGCGAGCAAGCCAACGCTGCCGGCAGTGAGGAAGTCCCCCCGCGCAGCAAGTGCAGCGCGCATGGTGTCGTTGACGCGGCCGCAACCCGACGGATTGGTCGCTGAATTGAAGAGGCACGGTTGGCGGGTCACGGTGTTCCACACATCCTGATCCGTAACGATCGTGTTGGTTTCGTTCGGCGTGGGCCAGTTCGTTCGATCTTCCAGGCGGACCGGTGGCCAGGAGACCGCGGTTGGTGTCGCCGGCGTCAGGGCGCTGTTGATGATTGCGTTGCGTGTCGCAGCGGACTCCATGCTCGCCGAGATTCCGTAGCCGATGATGAACGGAGTCAGGTGCTGCCAGAACGCGGGGTTGCCCTGCGACCCGGCGGACGCGGCCACTGGCTTGATGTTGTTTTGAAGCGCCGTACTGCGAGGGGCGCCATTGACCGGGTCCGTGGCTCCACGTAGGTCGCGTGACCACCAGAACAAAGCAACGTCGGTCAGGGTGCCGCCAGCCGTGCTCGCATTCGTCGAGAACTGGGGCTCGTTGGCCGGGACATAACTGTAAGGAGCAGGCGCGGTTGGTCCATCGTGCGTCGGACCTGTGACGGTTAGCGCGTTGAGCGGTGTCCCATCGCGACTCGGATAGTCGGGATGCTCGACCAGCGGCTGCGGCGGTTGGCTCGCAACGAATGGGCGCGGGTTGCGCGTCCACTCGCCGTCGCTGATGAGCATGAAGTAGGTGCGCCGGCAGGAGATGTGGTCGAGCGCTTGTTCATTGGACGACCAGCCGTCCTGGATCGTGGGGCCGCCGCTGCGACGAAGGCCGTTGGGCTGAATCCATGGGCCGCGGTCGTCATCGCGGGTGAAGTAACGGCCAACCGCGTCGATCGCTTCCCGGTTTGGAGTGGCACCCGTTCCGCGCAAGCTGAAAAGCCAGTCGAACACCTCCTGTCGGGCATTGTCACTACCTGGCGCCGGCGGAGGAACGACCTCGGTGAACGGCCGCACGCCGCGCACGATGTGGCCGCCATGCGCATCACTTCCATCGACCGACAACGAGTCGCCGTAGCGACCGCTGGTCGTGTACGGATCGCGTCCGCGCGGGAAGTAATTAATGGAGCCGTAGCCCAAGCGAATTTGGTCGCGCCCGCTCGAGCCTGTCAGGCTGGACAGCGCTTGCGCGGTTACCGCAATGGCGGAGAACAGCCGTGTGCGGTAATACGTGTACCAGTTCGCGAAGTTCTGCGCCTCTTCCGCCCAGGTGCACTCAGTTCCAGCGCAGTCGTCGCGGCCCGGTGCTTTCGGATAGTTGTGCTGGCGGTCGCGGTTGATTTCCACCAGGACGTAGTTGGCGGAATCGATCAGATCAGCAGCCGTCGGGCTCGGAATGGCCGTTGTCGGCTGGAACACGTAATGGCGCGCCAAAGAGGGCAGGTTGAGGTCACGGTACCAAGTGTTGGGAGTCGCGCAGGTCTGCCCCGCCGGGCAGCCGGTGCCGACGGGCACCCAGTTGGCGTTCGGGCAGCAGCGCAAGCCGGGCCCGCTGAACTGGGTGTGTCCTGCTGGACACGCGTAGCAGATGTTGCCACTCAGCGTTGCAGGAGGAATACAGTCCTCCGTGCACAGAGACGGATTGCCCTGCACCACGGTCGGGAAGGGGGCAGTGCAGTCCAGTGCGCAGGTCGTTGACGACGGCGTCAGCAAAGTGCCGGAAGCGCATGCGGTGTAGCAAGTGCTGCCTGACTGGAAGTTGGTTGTCGTGCATGGTGTCTGGCACTGCGTGCTGGTGGCGGGGGCGCCGACGAGTTGCGATGTTGCGCCGGTACAAGCGGTGTAGCAGAGCCCGCCGATGATGTTGCCGGAACACGGAGTCCTGCACTGCGTCGCTGTTGCCGGAGGACCAACGAGCTCGGTTTCCGGGGCCACGCAAGCGGTGTAGCAACGCCCGCCGATGCGGTTGCCACCGACGCAGGGACTAAGGCACTGCGCCGGGTTGTTAGGATCCGGCGTAAATCCTGCGGTTGGGCAAGTCGTATAGCAGACCGCGCCCCCTCCGCCGAGCGTTCCGGTACAGGTGCGCGTGCACTGCGTGCCGTTGTTGGCATACGGCGGCGTGCAGTTCGCATAACAGAGGCCGCCGATCAAGGAGCCCGCGCAGGGGTCCGAGCACTGCGTCGCGGAGGCCGGCGGGCCAACCAGCACCTGCGCTCCGGTGCATCCCAGGTAGCAGAGGGAGCCGATTACGTTGCCCGAGCACGGCGTACGGCATTGTGTGGCGGTTGCCGGCGCACCGATCATCTCCGATTGCGCACCCACACAGCCCGTATAGCAGCGGCCGCTAATTTCGTTGCCGCCCACGCATGGCTGACGGCACTGCGTCGCCGTCGACGGGGTGCCAACAAGAGTCCATCCACTCGTTGTGCAGGTGTCGCGCCAGCAGGTGTTTCCGATAGCAGTCCAGCCTGCCGAGCAGTCAAGCAGGCACACGCTGCCAGACGGCGTTCCGGACGGGCACACGTCAAACATCGACTCCACGAGGATCGGCCGCGTTGAGCCCTCGCCCCCGAGTGAACAGATACCGGCCATCCCAACGCCGGGTGTTGGTGCTGGCCCTGGACCCCAGTCGGTGTAGTTGCCACAGTCCCCCGATTCCCAGCGGTAGAGGACCGGGCGCGGGTTGGAGCCGCGCGGAGTGCTCGGACGCGCTTCCGTTGCCAGCAGGGTATTGGGTCGCGTACCAACCGAATATGGCTGATTGGGTCGCACTGTCACATTGGCATTGACATTAGGACGCGGGATGCTGTCGATGGTGTAGGAGTTGCGCGTCTCGGTCGTGTCTGGCGTGCTGGGCCGGGCAACGGTGTTGATGGCAAAGTTGGGGCGCGTGGCCGTGATGATTGGGAATGACGGACGCGCCGTTGTCGGACGCGCCTGGGTCCCCAGCGTGGTGCCCGGAATGGCGAAGTCGCCGCCCGTACATTGGTTCACGACCGTCGTCACGAACACCTGCGGCGACGAAAATATGTCCGAGTTTCGAACCCCTTCGGCGACCTGCCCATTGAAACCCTGGTTTGCAGGCCGGCGCGGCGGACCGAAGGTGACGTCAGCGTTGGAACCCGACACGGTCTGGTAAGTGGGGTTAGCGCCACGCGCCGTCGACAACGCCGTCAGGTTGTTGGACGCCGTCGTGAAGTTGGGGCCCTTATAACGCATGTCATGGCGGACAAGCCCCTCGAGGAAGCCGTTCGCAGTGACATTGACGCCGGGGTCGGAGTTGGGAAACGTGCTCGTTACTGGATCGATTTCCAGCCGCCGATTGTCGTTCCAAGGGCGATAGCGGACAGCCGGGTTGTAGTACAGCGGGTTCAGGCGATGCGACCGATGCGCGAATTCGTTGATCCAAGAGACTGCCGGGTAAGCAATCGCGGTGGTCGTGAAGTCGCTGCCGGACACACCGGTCGCGCGGCGCGTAATCGAAGTGTTGGTCGCCGGATCGAGCAAGGTGTCGAGCGTGGCCTGCGGCAACTGGATCGATGGCGGCAGCGGCAGCCGCGTGTCGTTCATCGAGTCCGAGTCGTCCATCATGAACATGACGTTCGGCGGAACAGAGACGTCCAGGAAGCGCGGTTCCTGCTGCAAAAGCGACGGACTCGGTGCGGCGTGCGCCAACGGCTGGATCGTGGTGACCGCGACAATCACCGGCAACAGCAGGCGGCCGATGCGCCGACTCCATTGTTCCGACGGCAGCGACTCAATCCGTCCGGGTTGGATGTTGTTGCTCTTCATGGTGACCTCGAAACAAGATCAGTTCGGGCTTGCGGTCATGCGCATTTCACTTTGCGCCCGCGCCAGGCGGAGTGCCCCTGCACCCGGCCCTTGCACTTCCGCTGTAATGCGGTACTTGCGCCACTGTCTGGCCATATCAAGGCGGTTCCCATCGACGAGCGCGCCAGCATCAAGCTCGTCCGTTGCGTCCTCGATCAGACAACGCGCCTTCTCGACGCCAGGCATGAGCTCGCTCACTTCAGCTTCATTAGCACCAATCTCAACCGACGAGTTGGTCCAGTTGGCCTCCACCAGCCAGGCCGCTGCCGCCGGAGCAACAGGCGCGGGTATGACAGGAGGCGGTTTGGGTCGAGGCGGCACGGGATCTAAGCCAGGCGGCGACACCCAAAGCAGCAATTCGCATCGCCGCAAGACGAGGTGCACGGCGGTATCAACCGTCGTGATGTCTCGAAAGTTGGCCGCCATGCGCTCGTCGACTGCGCCCCGCCGCATCAAATAAAGCACGACGGTCGTCATCAAGACGAGCATCACGAGCACGACCGGCAAGACGATCCCGCGCTGCGTGAGCCGATCGCAAGATGTCTGGTTACCCATGGTCAGGTGGCCGGTGTATGCGCTGCCCGCGAGCGCACGGTGAACACTTCGGTGTAGGCGCGACGGATGCGACCGTCCGCACTCGGCTTCGTGGGAACCGCTTCGAGTCCCCGGGCCTGGTCTGCCGTTTGCGGGCACAACTCGTATGTTTGGCCAGCCGCCGCAGTGACGCCTGTCTCCCTCGTTGCGACCAGCACGCAAATGTGCACGGACACGACGTAATCCCACCGCGAGATCGTTGGGGAGGGGTCTGCGAATGCATGGATCTCCTCCGCGCTGCGAATGGATCGCGCCGTAGGGCGCTCCGTCGATGCGGCGGGGTTCGCGAAGGCGAGATCGTCGAAACCGAAGTAGACCTTCAGGTCCTCGACGCCTTCGAGGAGCGTTTCGAATTTCGCATTGCCATTGCCACGGCACTGCAGCCGATTGCCGTCAACCTGATAAATATTGCGCACCACAACGATGTTCGGCACCCGTGCGCGGTAATCGGGATTCGCGACCTGCACGGGCCCAACCGCGTTGCCGAGGCAATCCTCGGTAGGTGACTGTGGACTGGCTAGCGCGGTGTCGGCCTGGAACCAGACCGCCAAGATGTCAGGAGCATCGGTTGCCGCGCCGCAGTCGTAATCCTCCGCCGCGATGTCGTCGAACGCGACGCCCTTGCACGCGCGGACCAGCGGGCCGCTATAGAGCAGATTCTCGCGGAAGTTGTTGTCTTCGGTACCGATGATCTCAGCGTACCCAGCACGCCTGATCGCGTTGCCAATCAGCCTGAGCGCCACCGCGCCGCTTTCTTCGGCAGAAGCCAGGCCGGTCATGGACCGCGTCGACTGGCTCGCTCCCAGGTAAAGAGTTCCGACGCCGAGGAGAATCAAGAGGCCAAGCGCGATGGCGACGAGAAGCTCGATCAGCGTGCGGCCGCGCTGACCTTCTCGTGAATACCCGTGGACGTCATTCCGTTTCATGGGTGCACCGAAGCAACATAGCAGCGGTAGCGCAGTTCAGCTTTCATCTCCTCCGTGTCGGGGCAGGCGGCGTCGCGCACGACTTTCGCGCCACCAACATTGAGTTGTTCGATTCGCTGTGTATCGACCCAACCGACGGTGATCGTGATTTGCAGGGGAGTGTTGGCGCCCGAGAGCGTTTCCGCGAACGCCACGCCTCCGGGCAGCCGCGCTCGCACCTCGCGCGTGAACTGGGCCCAATCGCGGTTCGCGATCTCAAGATCGGAGCAGTTGGCAGGCGTCGCGCACGCAGCCGGCGTCGGCGCCGTGTCAAGCGGATTGAAGACCCGCCCGTCGTACCTCAGCGCTTCGGCGCCCAGATAGTTGGCAGTTACGCGCTCGCTGAACTCCGCAGCAAGCAGGGCTGCAGTACGGCGATCCAGCGAGTCCTTCTGCGACGACATCGAACGCAGTTGCAGCCCGAGCAGCCCAAGCATCGTGAACGCCACGAGCGTGAGCGCGACCAGGACTTCAATCAGCGAGGCACCTTGCTGCCGCTGCGGTTGCACGGTCGATCTCCTAACAATTGATCCGGGCAATGGCAGCCTGCCCGGTCGCGTTCACCGTGACCTGCCGACAGGACTGGCCGGCGCCCTGTGCCGCCTGCGGATAGGCCACTCGAAAGACCAGCTCCGCGCCGACGCGCAAGCCATCGGGTCGGTAAGTCGCAATACCGACCCCTTTGGTCTCCACAATCTCGACGCGCGTCGCTGCTCCCGGGGCGAACTGCTGCTGAAAGGTCACCACTTCGTCCGCCGGAGGACCCGCATCAAACACCCCGACCGTTCCGCCAACAGCGGTGTCGGCAAAAATCATCCAGCCCGCCGCCCAGTCGGCCGCCACAAAGCTCCCGCCGGCCGCGTTGATGCATGCAGTCGCGGGCACTGCGGTGACCCGGCAGACCGACACGGTGACCCCGCGCCGCATTGCTTCGCTGCGCGCCAGTTCCAACGCCGCCAGCAGCGAGTTGGCGCCATCCGACGCACGGGCCGAGGCGATCGAGCTGTTGAACGCCGGCACGCCGATGGCCAGCAGAATCGCGGCGATCGTCAGGGTGACGAGCAGCTCGATCAGCGTGAAGCCGGTCTGGACGGGTACAGCGCGCATGAAGTCGAAAGCCTGGAAAACGCCCGAAGGCGTTGACGGAACGGATTATTTCGGCAGGCCGAAAGAGGTCGACAGCACTAACGGGCACCCGGCCACGGAGTGCCGACGAACGGTGCGGCATCGCGCAGAGGCTAATCCGGTCGGTGGAGACGCCGCGCGCGGGCTGGCCCCGCGTGTCTAAGGACTTTTCACGACCCGTCGGTGCAGTTTTCGGCAGCGGTGCGAGGGTGGCCTATGGAACGATGCCCGGCATCGGAACGGAGGCCAACGATGCACAAGAACACGCTGCGCCATGCCCTGGGATTCACCGTCGTCGAGGCAGCCATCGCCACCGCAGTTGCCGCCACGCTTACGGCGTCGGCCGTGCCGCACTTCAAGGCGTCACTGGATCGTCAGGCGCTGACCAGCACTGCCAATGAACTGCAACTGTCGATCGAACTGGGTCGCAGCGAGGCCCTGTCGCGCGGACAGCGCGTGGTCCTGGCGCCGCAGCGCCCGAACGACTGGGCCTCCGGCTGGCTGCTGTATCGCGATGACAATGACAACGGCGTGCGCGAGGACGCCGAGCCCATCGTGCGGGTGTTCAACGCCCCGCCGCAGGGACTTGCGGTGCGCAGCTGGGGCGGGCCCGCCAACAACGTCCTGAGCTTCACCGACGACGGCTTCCTGCGGCGCCCCGGGGGCAACGGCCTGGCCATGGGCGGGATCTCGTTCAGCGTGGGCGATCAGGTGCGCACGGTCTGCTTTTCAGCCACGCGCACGCGCGTCACCACCGCGACGAGCTGCGGAAGCTGAGTGCGGGGAGGAGGAACGTCCAGACAGGGACGTTCGGAGGTGGCGCGCCCGGCAGGAATCGAACCTGCGACCCTTGGCTTCGGAGGCCAATACTCTATCCCCTGAGCTACGGGCGCCTTGCGTGCTGCGGGCCATCCAGGCCCGCCGAGCCAGCGCAGGGCACGCGCGATTCGCGCTTGCTGCATCGACCCGGTACTGCCGAGGATACCGGCTCCCGCCGGGCAGCGTCCAACCGGCGCCAGCCACCAGAGTGGCCCCGCATATAATCGGCCGCGCTCACGAGCTCGTTTCCGCAACCTTCCCCTGCACTGGCTCACCGGGCGCCTCGCTTGCGACGCGCCTCGATCAACGCGCACACTGAACCCGGCCCGCCCACTATGTCCGAGCAGCACGCCTCCCCCATCAAGACCCCGCAGCAGTTGATCGCGCTGATCGTGTTGTCGTTCATCGTGCCGGTGGGCGTCATCGTCCTGCTCGCCAGCTACGTGGCGGGGGCCAAGCGCGAGGGCGCCGGTTCGGGTTCGATGACGCCCGAAGCGGTCGCGGATCGCCTGAAGCCGGTCGGCATGGTGGCGCTGGCCGCCGCGGCCGGGCCGCGCACGCTGCAATCCGGCGAGGCCGTCTACAAGCTCGCCTGCAGCGCCTGCCACACGCCCGGCGTTGCCGGCGCGCCCAAGACCGGCGACGCCGCCGCCTGGGCGCCGCGCATGAAGCAAGGCTTCGACACGCTGGTCAAGCACGCGGTCGAGGGCTTCAAGACGATGCCGGCCAAGGGCGGCAATGCAGATCTCGACCCGATCGAAGTCGCGCGCGCGGTAGCGTGGATGGGCAATCAGTCGGGTGGCAAGTTCACGGAGCCCGCAGCGCCGGCCGCGGCAAAGCAGGACGCCGCCGCGCCCGCCCCAGCAGCGCCCGCGGCATCTGCCGCTGCGGCCCCGGTTGCGCCCGCGGTGACCATCGCCGCGGCTGCCGCCACCGCACCCACCGCTGCCAAGGCGGGGGTGGGCGAGGCCCTTTACAAGCATGCCTGCTCGGCCTGCCACGTGGCCGGTGTGGCCGGCGCGCCCAGGAGCGGCGACAAGGCCGCCTGGGCGCCGCGCATCAAGCTGGGCATCGACGCGCTGACCGCCAGCGTCATCAAGGGCAAGGGCGCGATGCCGCCCAAGGGTGGCTCGACCGCCAGCGAGGCCGACATCCAGGCCGCCGTCGAGTACATGGTGAGCCAAGCCAGGTAGTCGCGCCACGGCGCCCAGGCCGCCTCGATGGCGGCATTTTTGTTTGCGGTCGCCGCGTCGGAACGCTGACCGCTCAGATCTGCTGCGGGTCGACCTCGATCTGCCAGCGCACGCGCGGCCGATGCTCGGCGGCAATGCGCGCCACCTGCGCCAGCCAGCCGACGAGGAAGGCCTGCAGCGCCGCGCGCTGGCGCGACTCCACCAGCAGTTGCGCGCGATGCATGCCGGCCAAACGCTCGAGCGGCATGGGCACCGGGTCGAACAGGCGCACGACCCCCGCGTCGCCAGCCGCATCGCGCGCGGCGCCGAGCACGCCGAGCGCGTGCGCCATCACCCTGGCCTCGGTGGTCAGCAGCGCCTGGTGCACGAAGGGCGGCAGTTGCGCGCTCTCGCGTTCAGCCAGCTGCTGGTTGGCGAAGCCAACGTAGTCCCCCGCGGCAAGGGCCGCGAGCAGCGGATGGGTCGGGTAGCGCGTCTGCACCAGCACCTCGCTCGCGCGGCCGGAGCGACCCGCGCGACCGGCCACCTGCAGCAGGGTGGCGAACAGCCGCTCGGGCGCGCGAAAGTCCGGCGCCACCAGCTGCGCATCGGCATTGAGCACGGCCACCAGCGTCACGCGCTGGAAGTCGTGCCCCTTGGCAATCATCTGCGTGCCCACCAGCACGTCGGTCTCGCCTGCATGCACGGCATCGAGCGCATCGCGCGCGGCGTGGCGCTTGCGCGTGCTGTCGCGGTCCAGTCGCGCAATGCGCGCGCCGGGCAGCACATCGGCCAGCGCCTCCTCGATGCGCTGCGTGCCATGGCCGACCGCGCGCAGATCGACATTGCCGCAGGTAGGGCAGGCGCGCGGCACGCGGGCCTGCCAGCCACAGTGATGGCATCGCAGCGTGCCGTCGCCCTTGTGATACGCCGCGAAGGTCGAGCAGCGCACGCATTGCGAGACCCAGCCGCAGCCCTCGCAGGCGATCACCGGCGCATAGCCGCGGCGGTTGATGAAGACCAGCGCCTGCTCGCCGCGCGCCAGCGCAGCCTGTAACGCGGTGCGCACGGCCTGCGTCAGGCCCTGCTGTGGCGGGTCCTCGCGCGTGTCGATCATGCGCACCTGCACCTGGCCCTGTGCGCCACCGCCGGCGCGTGCGGCGAGCCTGAGCAGCACGTAGCGACCGCGCTGCGCCTGCGCCCAGGTCTCGATCGCCGGCGTGGCCGAGCCCAGCACCACCGGCACACGTGCAAGCTGCGCGCGCTTGATGGCCAGGTCGCGCGCCGAGTAGCGCACGCCGTCGCCCGCCTTGAACGAGGCGTCATGCTCCTCATCGACGACGATCAGGGCCAGCTGCGGCAGCGACGCAAACACCGCCAGCCGCGTGCCCAGCACCAGCCGCGCGCGCCCCTCGTGCGCGGCCAGCCATTGCGCCGAGCGCTCCGCTGCCGGCAGGCCGCTGTGCAGGACAGCCACGCCCGCGTGCGGAAAGCGGGCGCGCAAGCGTGCCTCGAACTGCGGGGTGAGGTTGATCTCTGGCACCAGCAGCAGCACCTGCGCGCGCGGGTCACGCGCCAGACGCCGTGCCGCCGCTTCCAGGTAGACCTCGGTCTTGCCGCTGCCGGTGACCCCATGGAGCAGATGCGGCGCGAAACCGACTGCCGCGTCGATCGCCTCGACCGCAGTGCATTGCTCGGCGTTCAGTGCGAAGGCGGGTTGTGCTGCGCCATCGGTCGCGGCATGACCCGCGCCGACTTCGCGCTGGCGCAGGCGTTGCAAGCTCGCCAGAAAGCGTGGTCCCGGCGGCGTGCGCAGCGCGGGCGGCAGCGCGGGCACCGCCACCTCACCCCAGCAGTGCTGGTAGTACGTGCCGGAGAACGCGGTGAGTGCGAGCCAGTTGGCGTCGAGCGGCGCGACCTCGTCGACCACACGCAGCACCGCGCGCAGACGGGCCTGATCAACGGTGGCGCTGTGGGTCAGCGCCACGACAATGCCGCTGACTTGGCGTCGCCCAAGCGGCACTACGCAACAGGAGCCGATCTGCGCTGCGGCCTGCAATGCCTCCGGCAGCGCGTATTCCAACGGCTGCGCAAGGGGCGCGTCGACGACGACGCGGGCAATCGTCATGGTCCACGGTCCCGATGAAACCCTTGCGGCGCCACGACGTGCTTCAGCTAAGTGACTGATTTTTGTGCTGGAGCAAGGGTCTTCCCGGCCTGTGGATAGTTTTGTGGACAAAACGGCGGGTAACTTCCGAGTCCACCCGACCCCAACCTTGGTGTTTGGTTGTCCCGACAGTGCAGCGGTTAACTTCCGCTGACGATTCAAGCACTTGCGACGAAGACACGTGGTTTGCGACCTATTGACGGCCGCCGAGCCGCGCCAATTCGGCCTTGGCGCTGTTTTGTGAATAAGTCAAGCGCTTCTGCCCTGCGACCACCGATCGTTGCCGCGTCGCAAAAGGGGTATGGATCAGCGCAAGCGGCGGCTATGGCGATGCACTTCGTCGGCCAGGATGTCCACAGATTCGGGCGGCGTGAACTGCGAGATGCCGTGCCCGAGGTTGAAGACGTGGCCGCCCCAGCGTCCATCGGCGCGCTGCGGCCGGCCATAGCTGTCGAGCACCCGCCGGGCTTCCTTGCGAAGCGCGTCCTCACCTGCAAAGAGCGACATCGGGTCGAGATTGCCCTGTAGCGCGCAACGGTCATCGATGCGGGCGCGCGCCCGGCCCAGATCGACCGTCCAGTCCAGACCCACCGCATCGGCACCGCAGTCAGCGATCGCTTCGAGCCAGAGACCGCCGCCCTTGGTGAACACAATCACGGGCACACGTTCGCCGTCGACCTCACGCCGCAGGCCGGCGACGACCCGGCGCATGTAGGCCAGCGAAAACGCCTGATAAGCGCCGTCGGCCAGCGCACCGCCCCAAGTGTCGAACACCATCACCGCTTGGGCACCGGCCCGGATCTGCGCGTTCAGGTAGTCCATCACCGCCTTGGCATTGATCTCGAGAATCTTGTGCAGCAGGTCCGGGCGCGCATACAGCATCGTCTTGACGCGTCGGAAGTCATCCGAGCCGCCACCTTCGACCATGTAGCAGGCGAGCGTGAACGGACTGCCGGAAAAGCCGATCAGCGGAATGCGGTTGGCCAGTGCACGCCGGATCTCGCGCACGCCATCGAGCACGTAGGTGAGCGTGAGCTCCGGGTCCGGCGCGGCGAGCTTGGCGACATCGGCCTCCTCGCGCACCGGCCGCTCGAACTTGGGTCCTTCGCCGTCAGCGAAGTACAGCCCGAGGCCCATCGCATCCGGCACGGTGAGGATGTCGGAGAACAGGATCGCCGCGTCCAGCGCAAAGCGATCGACCGGCTGCATCGTCACTTCGGTCGCGTAAGCGGGGCTCTTGGCCAGACCGAGGAAGCTGCCCGCGCGCTTGCGCGTAGCGTTGTACTCGGGCAGGTAGCGGCCCGCCTGACGCATCAGCCACAGCGGGGTGTAGTCGGTGGGCTGGCGCAGCAGCGCGCGCAGCAGCGTGTCGTTGGCAGGCTTCACGGGACGAAAACGTCGATCGGGGGCCGCGATTCTGGCATGCGGCGTCGCGACCACGCAGACCCTGTGCGACGGCGCTTGCGCAAGCGCAGAAAACACAAAGCGGGCCACGCGGGCCCGCTTTGCAGTCGAACGAGACAGCCGCGATTACTTCTTGGCGGCGGGCTGCTCGCAACCCTTCATTTTCGGATCTTTCTTGCACTCTTCAGCCGTAGGCTTCTTGACTTCGGCTTTCTTCTCTTGGGCGATGGCAACGCCGGACACGGCGAAGGCGCCAACGATCACGGCAGCAAGCAGCTTTTTCATGGTTGTTCCTGGAACGGTTGGTTGGTCGATCTAAGTTCGCCCGCGCTTGAAGGAGTCCCTCCTTAGCCCTGGGCTGAGCGGCTAACGCGTAGCCGGCGGCAAGGTTGACACAGGTCGCAGAGACCGGCGGGCGGATGCTCAGAGGAGCTGGGCGAAGTGATGCGTTTTCGCGACGCGACTGACGCCGGGTGGCGACAGGTCAGAGGGGCCAGTCCAAGCCGGCCAGCCAGGTGCGCCCCGGCGCCGGCTCGAAGAAACGGCCATTGCCTTCGTTGACGATGATCGATCCGGCATAGCGGCGAGCGAAGAGATTGTCGACACGGGCAAAGAGCCTGGGCTTGCCGAGCACCAGGAGTGTCCGCGCGACGCTCAGGCCCAGCACTGCATATCCTCCCGCGGCGTCGGTGTTGCGGTCGTCAACCGCGATCTCGGACTGCGCGCGCCACTCCGCTACAAGGTCGGCCCAGGACGCGCGGTAACGGACCTCGGCAAATGCCGTGAACTCCGGCACCCCTGGCAAGGCATTTCCCCGAGTAACCGGTAGGGTCGGCGTCAAGCAGGGCGCCGGGCCACAAGTGAGAAACGGCGTGTCGAAGCGCGCGTCCAGCCACGTCAGGCTTGCGGTGGCCGACACGCGCCCTTGCGGCTGCCACTGCACGCTGGCCTCGATGCCATCGCGCCGGGTTCTCGCGACGTTGCCGAAGGAGGCGCGGCCGCCGGCATTGGTGCGCACCACGATCTCGTCGTCGGTGCGTACGCTGAACAGCGCCAGCGCCGCCCGCCAGTGTCCCGCCACGAGCTTGGTGCCTACCTCCACGTTGTCGCTGCGCGCAGCCTCCAGTGCCGTGTTCAGGCCCGCGCTGCCATCGGGGCGATAGGCGAGCTCGTTCAGCGTTGGCGTCTCGAAGCCGCGGCCGTAGGCGGCATACACGCTCCAGCTTGCGCCCGGCCGATAGACCAGCCCCAGTGTTGGATTCACCGCCGAGAAGCTCGTCTCGCCGGAGTCGTCGCCATTGGTGCCGCGGATGAAGCGATCGTCGCTGCGCACGTCGATGGTCGAGCCGCGCACGCCCGCGTGCGCGCTCCAGGCGGGCGCAAGCCGCCACTCGACCTGCGCATAGGCATCGAGCGCCTGGACGCGGTTGTCCTCGTCGCGGCGCAGCTTGCCCTGCACGCCGAGCGTGGGCGCAGTTGGCGGCCCGACGAAGTTCTCGAAGCCGCGCCGCGCCTCATCCATCAGCTCGACGTTGACGCCGACACTGGCCGTGACCGTTGCGAACTGCATGGTTGCGCGCAGGTCGGCGCCGCCGAAGCCGCGGTCGAAGTCGATCACGCCGCCAGGACTGCCTGGATTGAGCTGCGTGGTCACGGGAATCGCCTGAAACTGGGTCACGCTGCGCTCACCCAGCCAGGCGGTGGTGGTGAGCGTCAGTGGCACGCCAAAGAGCGCCAGATCGGAGCGCAGGTCGCCGCCGATGGTGGTCTGCCGCGTGGTCTTGCGCGTGTAAAACTGGCGCGCCAAGGGCGAGGTCTGGTCGGGATCGGCGTCGAATTGCGCGCGCGTCAGGCCGAGCGGGTCCTGTGCATCGGGCATCGCCAGCGAGTTGAGCGAGACGCGAAGCCGGCCCAGCGGTATGTCGTCCAGCGCAACGCGCAAATGCACGCTGTCGCGCCGCGCCGCGCTATGCGGTCGCGTGCCATCAGTCTCGAAGCGCCCGGCATCCAGGGCAAAGCTCGCGCGCTCCGTACCGCCGCTGCCGGCAAGGCCGGCGCGCCACGTGCCGTCGCTGCCATAAGCCCCGCTGACGACGAACTGCGGCTCGCCGCGCGGCAATTGCGTGGTCAATGCGATTACGCCCCCCGATGAGTTGCCGTAGAGCGCCGAAAATGGGCCGCGCATCACCTCGATGCGCTCGGCCTGAGTCAGCGGAAAGTGCGAGACCTGTCCCTGCCCGTCCGGAAAACTTGCCGGCACGCCGTCGACATACAGGCGCAGGCCGCGCACGCCAAAGGTCGAACGGCTGCCGAAGCCGCGCGACGAGATCTGCAGGTCCTGCGCGTAGTTCTGCCGGTTCAACACGACCAAGCCGGGCACGCGCCCGAGCGACTCGGACAGATTGATGCGCAGGCGGGCGTCGCGGATGGTGTCGCCCTCAACAACATCGACCGAAGCAGGAACATCGAGCCATTGACGCGCGCCGCGCGTGGCCAAGATGACCACGGGCGCGAGCGCCTCTGCCTGCGCCTGCGCCTGCGCACCGGCCGGCGAAACAGGCTCGGCGAACACGGCGGGCACGGATGCGAGGCCAAAGCAAAGCCAGCTTGCGCGCGCGCGCTGCGGCAACGACCGCGGCAAGGAATCCTCCAGAACCTCGCGTGTTCGTCGCCACCATGGTGGCGACGACGCCGCCCCTATGGTGCATGATGCCTGCGCTTGCTCCCCTGCTTGGCGTTCACGCACGAGCGCCTGGGGCTGGCAGTGCAATCTCCACGGATCGTGCATCCTGCCTCGTCCCTCGCTGCTCGCTGCCAGCGGTATGCCCCGAACGTCCTGGGCACGCTCGACGGTGAACACGTCAGGCGCGACGCGCAGGCGGTGGCGGGCTCTTGTTCACGGGAAGAGAGGTTGGGGCGATGACGCGCCGTGGACCGTACGGCAAAAAAAGACGGGCGACCCCAGTCGCCCGCTCTGTTTCCAGCGCTGAAGCCGCTTACCTGCCGCGCAACCGCTTGATCGCGGAAAGCTGCGCAGCGAGCGCCGACATTTCGGCTTCGACCTTGGCAATCTCCAGATCCGAGCCGGCGTTCCTGCGCGCCTCCTCGGCCGCACGCAGCGCCTCGGTTGCCTTGACCTCGTCGAGGTCCTTGGCGCGGATCGCCGTGTCGGCCAGCACCGTCACCGTGTTTGGCTGGACCTCGAGGATGCCGCCGGCGACGAACACCTGGTCTTCCTCGGTCTTGCCGGTCTGCTTGATGCGCACCACACCGGGCCGGATGCGCGTGATCAGCGGCGTGTGCTTGGGATAGATGCCGAGCTCGCCGGCTTCGCCCGGGAGCACGACAAAGTCCGCTTCTCCCGCGAAGATGCTCTCTTCGGCGGAGACGACGTCGACGTGGATGGTGGACATTGCAACTTCCAATCAGGATTCAGCGACAGGAGTAGGGTTCTTTGCGCAGGAAGCGCGCACACCTTTTTCGCAGATCTCGCGTAGCGCCGCTTTGGTGGCAGCCTCACTGTCGGCGATCGCGCGCTCGATCGCCTGCCTCTCGTCGGGCTTCGCATTGCCCTGGATCTCGCGACTGAACCCCGGCACCTTGGCACAACGTTCAATCGCCGCCTGAATCTTTGCCTCAGACGCCGCATTTGAGCACCCGCCGAGCAACGCCAGCGCCGTGCCAACCGCCGCCAGGCACGCGACCCGCGTCATTGGATCTTCTTGGCTTTCTCGAACGCCTCGTCGATCGTCCCGACCATATAGAACGCCTGCTCGGGCAATGCGTCGCACTCGCCATCGACGATCATCTGGAAGCCGCGGATCGTCTCCTTCAGCGGCACGTACTTCCCCGGCGAGCCGGTGAACACCTCGGCGACGTGAAACGGCTGCGACAGGAAGCGCTGCAGCTTGCGCGCGCGCGCCACCGCCAGCTTGTCCTCGGGCGACAGCTCGTCCATGCCCAGGATCGCGATGATGTCGCGCAGCTCTTTATAGCGCTGCAGCGTGGCCTGCACGCGGCGCGTGGTGTTGTAGTGCTCTTCGCCCACGACGTTGGGGTCGATCTGGCGCGAGGTCGAATCGAGCGGGTCGACCGACGGATAGATACCGAGCGCGGCGATCTCGCGGCTCAACACGACGGTGGCGTCGAGGTGGCCGAAGGTCGTGGCGGGCGACGGGTCCGTCAGGTCGTCGGCGGGCACGTAGACGGCCTGGATCGAGGTGATCGAGCCGGTCTTGGTCGAGGTGATCCGCTCCTGCAGGCGGCCCATTTCTTCCGCCAGCGTGGGTTGGTAGCCCACCGCGGAGGGCATCCGGCCGAGCAGCGCTGACACCTCGGTGCCGGCCAGCGTGTAGCGGTAGATGTTGTCGACGAAGAACAGGATGTCGCGGCCCTCGTCGCGGAAGCGCTCGGCCATCGTCAGTCCGGTCAGGCCGACGCGCAGGCGGTTGCCCGGCGGCTCGTTCATCTGGCCGAACACCATCGCGACCTTGGACTTCGACAGGTCTTCCTGCACGATGACCTTGGCATCCGACATCTCGTGATAAAAGTCGTTGCCTTCGCGCGTGCGCTCGCCCACGCCGGCGAACACCGACAGGCCCGAGTGCTGCGTGGCGATGTTGTTGATGAGCTCCAGCATCGTCACCGTCTTGCCCACGCCGGCGCCGCCGAACAGGCCGATCTTGCCGCCCTTGGCGAACGGGCAAATCAGGTCGATGACCTTGATGCCGGTTTCGAGCAGTTCCACCGACGGCGACAGCTCGTCGAACTTCGGTGCCGGCTGATGGATGCCGCGCCGCTCATCAGACAGGATCGGGCCGCGCTCGTCGATCGGACGACCGAGCACGTCCATCACCCGGCCCAGCACGCCGGGGCCTACCGGGACCTTGATGTTGTCACCGGTGTTCTTGACCTTCATGCCGCGCTTCAGGCCGTCGGATGAGCCCATCGCGATGGTGCGCACGATGCCGTCACCCAGCTGCTGCTCGACCTCGAAGGTCAGGCCCTGCTCGACCAGCTTGTTGCCGACGTCCTGCTCGAGGATCAGCGCGTCGTACACGCGCGGCATCGCGTCGCGCGGGAACTCGATGTCCACCACGGCGCCGATGCACTGAACGATGGTTCCGGTGCTCATGTTGATTTCCTTGGCTCTTGGGTTCTCAATGCGTTAGGAGATCGCCGCTGCGCCGCCGACGATCTCGGAAATTTCTTTCGTGATACCGGCCTGGCGCGTCTTGTTGTAGACGAGCTGCAGCTCCTCGATCAGCTTCTTGGCGTTGTCACTGGCGGCCTTCATCGCCACCATGCGCGCGCTCTGCTCGGAGGCCAGGTTCTCGGCCAGCGACTGGTACACGATGGCCTCGACGTAACGGGTCATCAGCTCGTCGATCACGCGCTGGGCATCCGGCTCGTAGATGTAGTCCCAGCTGTAGGCGCGCTTTTCTTCCTCGCTCTGCGCAAAGCGCTCGGCCGACAGCGGCAGCAGTTGCTCGATCACCGGCTCCTGCTTCATTGTGTTGATGAAGCGCGAGTAGGCGATGTACACGGCGTCGACGCGGCCCTCGGCATACGCGTCCAGTTGCACCTTGACCGGGCCTACCAGGCGCTCCAGGTGTGGCTTGTCGCCCAGTTGCACAGCGTGCGAGACGACATTGGCGTTCATGCGCTGCAGAAAGCCGAAGCCCTTGTTGCCAATCGCGGTGGCCTGGAACTTCACCGACTCGGCTTCCCACTGCTTGACCCGCTGCAGCACGGCGCGCTGGATGTTCGTGTTCAGGCCGCCGCACAGGCCCTTGTCGGTCGACACGAGAATCAGACCCACGTTGCGCAGCTGATCGCGCTTGACCACGAACGGGTGGCGGTACTCTGGATTGGCGCTGGCCAAGTGCGCAACGATGTTGCGGATCTTGTCCCCATACGGGCGCGTGTTGCGCATGCGGTCCTGCGCCTTGCGCATCTTCGACGCGGCCACCATTTCCATCGCCTTGGTGATCTTGCGCGTGTTCTGCACGCTCTTGATCTTGACGCGGATCTCTTTGGTACTTGGCATGGGTTATGTCGACGTGATGTACGCGCGCTTCGCGCGCACGTGCATCTCGTCGAGTCCAGTCAGATGTTCTTGCTTGGGGCGGCCCGGCGCAAGAACATGGTTCAACTGCAACGTTCGCTCCGTGAGATCAGTACGCGCCGGTCTTCTTGAACTCGGTGATCGCGGCCGACAGCGCCGCCTCGTCGTCCTTGGACAGGTCCTTGGTCGACTCGATGCGCTCGACGAGCGCGGCGTGCTTGCTCTTCAGGAACTCGCGCAGCGCCTTCTCGGCCGCCAGCGCCTTCTTGACGTCGACGTCGTCGAAGTGGCCGTTGTTCACGGCAAACAGCGTGACCGCCTGCTCCCAGACCTGCAGCGGCTGGTACTGCGGCTGCTTCATCAGCTCGGTGACCAGGCGGCCGCGATCGAGCTGCTTGCGGGTGGCGTCGTCGAGGTCGGAGGCGAACTGGGCAAAGGCCGCCAGCTCGCGGTACTGCGCCAGCGCCAGGCGCACGCCGCCGCCCAGCTTCTTGATGACCTTGGTCTGCGCCGCACCGCCGACGCGCGACACCGAGATGCCCGCGTTGATGGCGGGACGGATGCCGGCGTTGAACAGATCGGTCTCGAGGAAGATCTGGCCGTCGGTGATCGAGATCACGTTGGTCGGCACGAACGCGGTCACGTCGCCGGCCTGCGTCTCGATGATCGGCAGGGCGGTAAGCGAGCCGGTCTTGCCCTTGACCTCGCCATTGGTGAACTTCTCGACGTATTCCTCGTTCACGCGCGCGGCGCGTTCGAGCAGGCGCGAGTGCAGGTAGAACACGTCGCCGGGATACGCCTCGCGGCCCGGCGGACGGCGCAGCAACAGCGACACCTGACGGTAGGCCCAGGCCTGCTTGGTCAGGTCGTCATAGATGATCAGCGCGTCCTGGCCGCGGTCGCGGAAGTACTCGCCCATGGTGCAGCCGGAGTACGGCGCGATGTATTGCAGGGCCGCCGAATCAGAGGCCGACGCCGCCACGATGATCGTGTAGGCCATCGCGCCGGTTTCCTCGAGCTTGCGCACCACGTTGGCGATCGTCGAAGCCTTCTGCCCGATCGCGACGTACACGCAGATGACGTCCTTGCCCTTCGAATTGATGATCGTGTCGACCGCCACCGCCGTCTTGCCGGTCTGGCGGTCGCCGATGATGAGCTCCCGCTGCCCGCGGCCCACCGGCACCATCGCGTCGATGGCCTTCAGGCCCGTCTGCAGCGGCTGCGCCACAGACTTGCGCCACATCACGCCGGGCGCCACCTTCTCGATCACGTCGGTCATCTTGGCGTTGATCGGGCCCTTGCCGTCGATCGGCTGGCCGAGCGAGTTGACCACGCGGCCGATCAGCTCGGGGCCGACCGGCACCGACAGGATGCGCCCGGTCGCCTTGACCGTGTCGCCCTCCTTGATGTGCTCGTAGGCACCGAGCACGACCGCACCGACTGAGTCCCGCTCGAGGTTGAGCGCGAGGCCGAAGGTGTTGCCGGGGAACTCGAGCATCTCGCCCTGCATGGCATCCGACAGGCCATGGATGCGGCAGATGCCGTCGGTCACGGACACGACCGTGCCCTGGGTGCGGATCTCAGCGGAGACGCCGAGCCCCTGGATGCGGCTCTTCAGCAGTTCGCTGATTTCGGAAGGATTGAGTTGCATCGTCGCAACCTTTCGACAAGTTGAATCTGGTTAGGCGCTAGCGAGCCGAAGTCATCGGGGCCGTCATCAGGCGGCCGTCAGGGCAGCCTGCATCTGCGCCAGCCGCGTCTTGACCGAGGTATCGAGCACGTGGTCGCCCACGGTGACGCGCACGCCGCCGATCAGGCTGGGGTCCACATGCACGGTCGGCTTGAGTTTGAGCGCGAACTTCTTCGACAACGCCTGCACCAGGCCGGCGGCCTCGCCGTCGGCCAGCGGGAACGCGCTTTCGATGACACAGTCGGCCACGCCCTCGGCGGCGTTCTTCAGCGCGCGGTACTGCGTTGAAATCTCGGGCAGCGTGGCCAGGCGGTCGTTGTCGATCAGCGTGGCGAGGAAGTTCTTGCCCTCGGACGGCAGAGGCGACTTGAGCAAGCCCGCCAGCAGGTTGGCCACCGCATCGGCACCGAGTTTCGGATCGCCGACGACCTGCGTGACCTGCGGGTGGTGCATCAGCGCGCCGAGCTCTTCGAGCGGGGCGACCCAGGCGTCGCGCTCGCCCTTGGCGGTGGCAGCATCGAACAGCGCCTCGGCGTAGGGGCGCGCGATGGTCGACAGTTCGGCCATGGTCTGCTCCTTAGAGCTTGGCTTTGAGCTGGTTGAGCAGATCCGCGTGCACCTGCGCGTTGACTTCGCGCTTGAGGATCTGTTCTGCACCGGCAATGGCGAGCACGGCCACCTGGTCGCGCAGCGCGTTCTTCGCACGGGCCATTTCCTGCTCGGCGTCCACTTTAGCCTGCGCCAGGATGCGTGCGCGCTCGGCCTCGGCGTCCTTCTTGGCGGCCTCGATGATGGCGGCGGCCTGCTTCTCGGCCTCGGCCGCCCGGCTCGCACCGGCGGCGCGGGCATCGGCCTCGAGCTTGGCGATGTGGCGTTGCGCCTCGTCGAGCGAGCGGTTGCCGCGCTCGGCGGCAGCCAGACCCTCGGCGATCTTCTTCTGCCGCTCTTCCAGCGACTTGATCAGCGGCGGCCAGATGTACTTCATCGTCACCCAAGCGCCGATGAAGAACACGACCAGCTGAACAAACAACGTGGCGTTGATGTTCATATGAAACCCGGAAACGCCGGACGGGCCCTCATCGAAGGAAGGCCCGCCGGCAACTTGGTTAATGGACCGAGTTGCGCGGGCGCGATCAGCCGGCGAACGGGTTGGCGAACGCGAACATCATCGCGATACCGACGCCGATCAGGAACGCGGCGTCGATCAGGCCGGCCAGCAGGAACATCTTGGTCTGCAGGGTGTTCATCAGCTCCGGCTGGCGGGCGGCCGCCTCGATGTACTTGCCACCCATGATGCCGATGCCGATGCAGGCGCCGATGGCGCCCAGGCCGATGATCAGCCCGCAGGCCAGGGCGACGAATGCGACGTTGGTCATTTCAAGAGCTCCTTGGAGAAAAAGGCGAGAGAAGTGGAAAACGAAACTAGTGGCCTTCGTGCGCCTGGCCGATGTAGACCATGGTCAGCATCATGAAGATGAAGGCCTGCAGGATCACGATCAGGATGTGGAACAGCAACCAGGCGGTGCCGGCGATCACGTGGCCGATCACCATCAGGATCCCGGTGGCATTGAGCGCGGCAAAACCGCCGAGCAGCGCGATCAGGAAGAACAGCAGCTCGCCCGCGTACATGTTGCCGAACAGTCGCATGCCCAGAGACACCATCTTGGCCAGGTACTCGATGAGGTTCAGGCCGAAGTTGAACGGGTACAGGAACCACTTGTCGCCAAAGGGCGCGGCGAACAATTCATGCACCCATCCGCCCAAACCCTTGATCTTCACGCCGTAGTAGATCATCAGCAGCAGCACGCCGAGCGACATGCCGAGCGTGCCGTTCAGGTCCGCGGTGGGCAGCGGGCGCAAGTACTCGATGTGGAAGATGTTGTGCGCGATCCACGGAAACAGATCCACCGGAATCAGGTCGATCGCGTTCATCAGTACGATCCACACAAACACCGTGAGTGCCAGCGGCGCGATGAAGCTGCGGTCGCCATGCACGATCGACTTGCTCTGCTCCTCGACCATCTCGACCAGCATCTCTACAAAGGCCTGGAACTTGCCCGGCACGCCAGCCGAGGCGCGCTTGGCGGCGGCGCGCAGGAGGAGCAGCGTGCACACGAGCATCAGCACCGAGAAGAAAATCGTGTCGATGTTGAACACCGAGAAGTCGACGATGACTTTCTGCTTGGCCGTCGACAGATGCGTCAGGTGATGGACGATGTATTCGGTGGCGGTCGGGGCTTCGGCGGTGGCCATCTTGCGGACTCGACGATTCGATTTTTCTGATTGTCCGTTGCGCGGCCGGGCTCAGCGGCCAGTTCACCAGCGCAACAGCAACGCAACCAAGTAGCTCTTCAAGGCGGCGATGATCGCGATCACCATCGCCAGCCAAACCACGTCCTTGTAGGCCCAGGCAATCAGCGCCAGGAGCGCAACGGTCGAACCCAGCTTGACGAACTCACCCACGAAAAACGTCGCAACACTTGCGCCCTGCGGCCGCTTGGCAGACAGCGCCAGGCGCAGGGCAAACAAGCCGTTCGGAACGAAACAAGCAGCGCCGCCCACCACTGCCGAGAGTGCCGCGTTCTCACCCCCCAGCAGCATTGCCGCTGCGGCAACGATCACGGTGGCGAGGATTTGCAGGATGACGATCCGGAACATGACCACCATTCCGGGCGCCAGAGACATGGCGTCTTGCCCTGTCCCGGCGGGAACGTCCCGCGCGTGAGCTTCGTTTTCCGTAAAGCCGCGAGATTCTACGGGCCCGCGACGAAACGGGTCAAATGAGACTATGAGCGCGCGGGGGCAAATGGGACGGTCGGCCCGCACTGCGCGAGGACGGTGGGCCGGCGCGCGCGGCGCCCGGGCCGCCGCGGCGCTAGCGAAGCCGACCGACGTAGCGACTTTCGGCCACCGGTCGCTCCGGCCGCAGCACCGGCAACGGGACCACGTTGGTCTCGTGCTTGATCGACGCGGTCATGCCCAGCTTGTCCATCAGCTGCAGGACGAGCAGCACGCCATCTTCCTCGGCGGCGTCCGAGAACTGCTGCAGCACGCCCTTGGCGTACAGGCGGTCGGACCCAAAACGCACCACGTCGACCGGCATGCCGGCGCGCGCAGCGTTGATCTTCAGGCGGGCGATCAGGCGGAGCGTCTCGTTGTCCATGGCGCACTTCCAGGGTGACGGAGTGCGGCCACAGTAAAGATGCGCCCGGCGGCGCGCTGCGGAAAAACCGACGGCGCCGTGCAGAAGGTTCGACGCGCGCGACGTCCTGCGGGCACGCTGCACTGACTCGCGCCGGCCCGGCCGTCCGCTCAGCCCGCGCCCTTCAGCCGCTGCACGATCCCTTCGAGCTGGTCGAGCGAGGAGAACTGGATCACGAGCTTGCCGCGGCCCCTGGGATCGGCATCCAGGCGCACCACGGCACCGAGGGCGTCGGCCAGCTCTTCCTCCAGCCGCTCCACATCCCGGCTGCGCTTGGCCGCCGCCTTGCCTGCGGTCGGCGCTCTTTGCGTGCGCGCGACCACCGCCTCGGCCTCGCGCACCGACAGGCCCTTGACGACGATCTGATGGCCGAGCTGGACCTGGGTGGCTCCGTCGACCGCCAGCAGTGCGCGCGCGTGGCCCATGTCGAGCTGGCCGCCCATCAGCATGTCCTGCACGGGCTGAGCCAGATTGAGCAGGCGCAGCAGGTTGGAGGTGGCGCTGCGCGAGCGGCCAATGGCCTGCGCGGCCTGCTCGTGCGTGAAGTCGAACTCGCGGATCAGCCGCTGCACGCCCTGTGCTTCTTCGAGGGGATTGAGGTCCTCGCGCTGGATGTTCTCGATCAGCGCCATGGCCAGCGCCGCCTCGTCGGGCACCGACTTGACCAGCACCGGCACCTCGTCGAGCCCCGCGAGCTGCGAGGCGCGGAAGCGCCGCTCGCCGGCGATGATCTCGTACTGTCCGCCATCGGTCGGACGCACGAGGATGGGCTGCATCACGCCCTGCGCCTTGATCGACTCGGCCAGTTCGGCCAGCGACTCCGGGTTCATCCGGGTGCGCGGCTGGTACTTGCCGGCGCGCAGCTTTGCCAGCGGCAGCGTCTGCGGGCTGCCCGCGGGTGTGGCCACCGCGGCGTCGCTGCCCAGCAGCGCATCGAGGCCGCGGCCGAGGCCTTTCGGGCGTTTGATCACGGGCGCTCCTTCCGGGCGGACGTCACAGCGTCCTGACGCGCTCGATCATCTCGGCGCCGAAGTTGATGTAGGCCTGCGCACCGCGCGAGGCCTTGTCGTAGTTGACCCCGGGCATGCCATAGCTGGGCGCCTCGGCCAGCCGCACGTTGCGCGGGATGATGGTGTCGAACACCTTGTCGCCGAACTTCTCCACCAGCTGCTGCGACACCTGCTGCTGCAGCGTCATGCGCGGGTCGTACATGACGCGCAGAAGGCCGATGATCTTCAGGTCAGGATTCAGGTTGGCGGCCACCCGCTTGATGGTGTTCACCAGGTCCGCCAGGCCTTCGAGCGCGAAGTACTCGCACTGCATCGGGATGACCACGCCGTGCGCGGCACACAGGCCGTTGAGCGTGAGCATCGACAACGACGGCGGGCAATCGATCAGCACGAAGTCGTACTCGCCTTCGACCTCGGCCAGCGCGGTCTTCAGGCGCGACTCGCGCGCGTCGAGATCCACCAGCTCGACTTCGGCGCCGGCCAGTTCGCGGTTGGCCGGCAGCATGTCGTAGCCGCCAGCCTCGGCGCGGACACGCGCCTCGCGCACCGACGCCAGTCCGATCAGCACGTGATAGACGCTGCGCGTCAGCGCACGCTTGTCGATGCCGCTGCCCATGGTGGCATTGCCCTGCGGATCCAGATCTACCAGCAACACGCGCTGGCCCTGCGCGGCCAGTCCGGCAGCGAGATTGACGCTGGTCGTGGTCTTGCCCACGCCGCCCTTCTGATTGGCAATGCAAAAGACGCTTGCCATGGTCACTCCGTCGCCAGCCGCGCGCCGAAGCCGATCAGCGCCACGCCGGCCAGGCGCGACATCCAGCGCCCGGCCGCCGCATGCGCGCGCAGGCGTTGCGCGATCCATGCACCGGCGACCAGCAGCAGCGAGCAGTAGACGAAGGTGATGACCGAAATCGTTCCGCCCATGGCCAGCAGCGTCGTGGCGCCTTGGAAGTGCGCGGGATCGATGAACAGCGGGAAGAACGCCATGTAGAACACGATCGCCTTCGGATTGATCACGGTGATCAGGAAGGCCTGGCGGAAATACGCGCCCGCGGTGATCGGCAACAGCGTTGCGGCCGCTACGCGCGCGCGCAGCAATTGGATGCCAACGTAGATGAGATAAGCAACGCCGAGGTACTGCACCGCCTTGAAGAGCAGCGGATGCGCCATGAGCAGCGCCGCAACGCCGAGCATGGCCGCGATCATCAGCAGCCAGTCACCGAGCATCAGACCGGCAAGCGCCGCGTAGCCGCCACGCAATCCGCCCTTGGCGGTGGAGGTCAGCAGCGCGAAGGTCCCCGGCCCTGGGAGCATCAGGAACACCAGCACGGCGAGCGCGAACGCCGGATAGTCGGTGATTCCCAACCATTGCGTCACCACGTCGCCCTCCCCCATTGCTGATGCCGCGCCGCCGGACGAGCCAAGACCGCCGGCGAAGGGCGCGATTCTACGTTCGCGGGGCGCCCAGCCCAGCAGGCAAGCTGAGCCCCGGCGAAGGCACCAGGCGCTGCGAATCGTAGCCATGCGCAGGCAGCCGCGCGGCGATGCCACGTAGGGTCGCCGCGTCCAGCGTCGGCGTGCGCGCCAGGATCCACAGATAGCGCCGCTGCGGCTCGCCGACAACGACGTAGCTGTAGTCGGGCGCCAGCTCGATCACCCAATAGTCGCCGCGGCCGATCGGCAGCCAGCGCAGCCACTGCGGCAGGAACGTGACTTCGAGCCGCGCATTGCTCGTGCTGTCGACGACCCTGGCCACGCCCTGCGCGGCGAACACGGTGCCATCGGCGCGCTGGCAGCGATTGAGAACGTCAATGGCGCCGTCGGCGCGCGCGCTGTAGGTCGCGCTGGTCGCACGCGCGCAGTTGCGGTCCTGGATGCCGAAGGGCATGCGGGCAATCTCGTACCAGGTGCCTAGGTAGCGCTGCAGGTCGACCTGCGCGACGGTCTTCAGTGGCGGCAGATCGGCGGATGCCGCCGGGGCGCCCGGGTTGGCGCAAGCGGCAAGCAGCGTGACGGCCAGCAGGCCGGGGAGCAAGCGAACGCAGGTCATCAGGTCTCCGATCGACGCTTCAGTTCAATGAGATGGCGTTCTTCGCCAAGGCCAGGTACACGCAGGGGCCGCACCTCAATCACGGCAATGTCGGCCGGCAGTGCGGCGAGTTCGGCGCCCGGCCGGTGGCCCTTCATCGCCAACCACCGGCCCTCGCGCGCGAGCAGATGACGCGTGAGCGCGACGAAGTCCGCCAGGCTGGCAAAGGCGCGCGAGACAATCAAGGCGAACGGCGCCGGCGCTTGCCAGGCTTCCACGCGGGCTGCCACCGCGCTGAAATTGTCGAGCCGCAACTCGACCTTGGCCTGCGTCAGGAACGCGACCTTCTTCTGCACCTTGTCGAGCGCGGTCACCTGCAGCGCCGGGCAGGCAATGGCCAGTGGCACGGCCGGCAGGCCGCCGCCCGAGCCGACGTCGAGCAGCCGCACGGGCGCGGGCAGACCGGGCGCCGCGATCAAGGGCGCGATCACCGGGACGATCGACAGCGAATCGAGCAGGTGATGGGTAAGCACGTCGGCATCGCGCCCGATCGCGGTGAGGTTGTGGGTGCGGTTCCACTTTGCGAGCAGCGCGGCATGGCGCAGCAGCGCATCGCACTGCGCCGCGCTCAGGTTGAGCCCGAGTGGCTGCGCGGCGCGGGCAAGCTGCTCGGCATCGAGACCCATGGCCGCATGATGGCAGGCGGATAGACTGTTTGCATGGACCCGACCGCCTCGCTGATGCAGCGCAACCTGATCACCCGGGTGCTCGCGCTCGTTGCGCTGGGAGCGCTCATCGTGGGCGCACTGGTCGTGCTCAAACCGTTCTTCGCGGCCGGCCTGTTCGCAGTGGTGTTCGTCCTCGCGACGTGGCCCCTGTTTGAGTTGTTGCGCCAGCGCGCGCGCCTGAGCAACGGCTGGGCCGCCACGGTGCTGACGCTGGCGGTGCTGCTGCTCGTGGTGCTGCCGTTTGCATGGCTGGTGCACGGCTTGATCGAGCGCGGCCCCGACTGGGCGGCCACGGCACGCGGTTGGTTTGCCAACGGCCTGCCGCCGCCGCCGTCATGGTTGTCGCGGCTGCCTTTCGTCGGCGCGCTAGCGGACACTTACTACCGCGACCTGGCTGCCGACCCGGGCGCTTTGCGCGACCTGCTGCTGCGCGCCGCCGACATCGGCCGCGAACCAGTGGTCGCGGCGCTGCGCGTGGTGGCCGAGGGCTTGCTGCAACTGCTGCTCGCGACGTTCCTCGCGTTCTTTCTCTATCGCGATGGCGAAGCAATCGTCGCCAGCCTGCGCCAGGGCCTGGCGCGCTTGGCGGGTGCGCTCTCCGACGAGATGCTCACGCTCGCCCAGATGACGATCCAGAGTGTCGTGCTCGGCCTCGTGGGGACGGCTCTCGCGCAGGGCCTGATCGCATTGGTCGGCTTTCTGATCGCCGGCGTACCCAATGCGCCGCTGCTCGGCGGCCTGACTGCCCTGCTGTCGATCCTGCCCGGCGGCACGGTCATCGTGTGGCTTGGTGCCACGATCTGGCTCGCGTCCGAGGGTCAGACCGGCTGGGCGATCTTCATGGCGGCCTGGGGCGCTGGATTGGTGAGCACGGTGGACAACGTGCTGCGTCCGATGATCATCAGCCGGGGCAGCGACATGGGCTTTGCACTGGTGTTCGTGGGCGTGATCGGCGGCGCGATTGCTTTCGGCTTCGTCGGCATTTTCATCGGGCCGACCTTGCTCGCCCTGGCGCTGGCGCTGTGGAAGGTCTGGACGGCGCCCGCCACCTCGGCTGTCGCAAAGCCGCAGGCCGCGCCGCCCACGCTGACCGGAAGCTGAGCGATCAGGCCGCGTTGCGCTCGGCAGCGGACCGGTTGATGCGCTTCACGTGCACGAGCAGCAAGGAGATCGCCGCAGGCGTCACGCCGGAGATGCGCGATGCCTGGCCGATGGTCTCCGGCCGCTGCTGTGCGAACTTGTGCCGCACCTCGTTCGACAGGCCACGCACCTGTTCGTAGTCCAGGTCGGCCGGAATCCGCGTGGTTTCGGCGGATTCGTGACGCGCCACCTCGTCGTGCTGGCGCGCGATGTAGCCGGAGTACTTGGTCTGGATCTCCACCTGCTCGGCGGCCTGCGGCTCGTCGGCCCCGGCCACCGCCGGTCCGCCAATGGAACCGCCGTCAAGGGAGCGCAACGTAAGCAAGGTGCTGTAACGCACCTCAGGACGCTTCAATAGATCGTGAAGCGTGTACTCACGTTCTATGGCCTTGCCGAGAACCCTTGCTGCTTCTGCCTCGCCAAGTAAGCGGGGATTCACCCACGTCGACTTCAGGCGCTCGATCTCGCGGGCAACGGCGTCGCGCTTGCGATTAAAGGCCACCCAACGCGCATCATCAACCAGCCCAAGCTGGCGGCCAGTTTCCGTCAGGCGCGCATCAGCGTTGTCCTCGCGCAGGCTCAGCCGGTACTCGGCGCGGCTGGTGAACATCCGATACGGCTCGGACACGCCGCGGGTGATCAGATCGTCGACAAGGACCCCGAGGTAGGCCTCGTCGCGCCGCGGGCACCAGGCATCCCGTCCCTGTACCTGCAGGGCCGCGTTGATACCAGCCAGCAGCCCCTGCGCCGCCGCTTCTTCGTAGCCGGTCGTCCCGTTGATCTGGCCGGCGAAAAACAGCCCGCCGATTGACTTGGTCTCGAGCGAGGACTTGAGCGCGCGTGGGTCGAAGTAGTCGTACTCGATCGCGTAGCCGGGCCGCAGGATGTGGGCGTTCCGCAGCCCCTTCATCGAACGCACGATCGCCAGCTGCACGTCGAACGGCAAACTGGTGGAAATGCCGTTCGGATACACCTCGTGCGTGGTCAGCCCCTCAGGCTCGAGGAAGATCTGATGGCTCGCCTTGTCGGCGAAGCGATGGATCTTGTCCTCGATCGACGGGCAATAGCGCGGTCCCACCCCTTCGATCACGCCGGAGTACATCGGGCTGCGGTCAAGATTGGCGCGAATGACGTCGTGGGTCGCCGCATTGGTGTGCGTGATCCAGCACGGCACCTGGCGCGGGTGCCGCTCTGGCGTACCGAGGAACGAGAACATCGGCACCGGATCCGGATCGCCGGGCTGCTCCTCGCACTGGCTGTAGTCGATGCTCCGGCCGTCGATACGGGGCGGCGTCCCGGTCTTGAGCCGCCCTTGCGGCAGCTTCAGTTCCTTCAGCCGGCCGGCCAGCGACACCGCCGGCGGATCACCGGCGCGCCCGGCCGCGTAGTTCTGCAGGCCAATATGGATCAGGCCGTTAAGGAAGGTGCCCGCGGTGAGCACCACCGTGCGCCCGCTGAAACGGATGCCCGACTGCGTGACAGCGCCCGCCACCCGGTCGCCCACGACCATCAGGTCGTCCACCGCCTGCTGGAACAGCCAAAGGTTGGGCTGATTCTCGAGCCGGCTGCGGATCGCCTTCTTGTAGAGCACGCGGTCGGCCTGCGCGCGTGTCGCTCGCACCGCAGGCCCCTTGGAGCTGTTGAGGATCCGGAACTGGATGCCCGCCTCGTCGGTGGCGGCCGCCATCGCGCCGCCCAGCGCGTCGACTTCCTTGACCAGATGCCCCTTGCCGATGCCGCCGATCGAGGGGTTACAGGACATGTGGCCCAGCGTTTCGATGTTGTGAGTCAGCAGCAGCGTCCGCGCCCCCATGCGCGCAGCAGCTAGCGCGGCCTCGGTCCCGGCATGACCGCCGCCAACCACGATGACGTCGAACTCGGTGGGGTACAGCATTGAGTGAAAGCGCAATCGGGTACTGAAAGGAGGCGCTACAGCGAGGCGCTACAGAGGCTCACACGGAGTATAGGGTTTCGGTCGCGGCCGAACGGGACGGTTGCACGGTCGACGACGCATCCGAAGCCAAATGTGTTTCACGTGAAACACGCGACGAGGACTGGAGGCGCTACGGCGTGAACAGCGGCTGCAGCGCGGTCCCGCGAACGCGCAGATTGATGGGCGCAAGGACCCGGCTCATTCCAAAGTCAACGCGCAGCGCGCCGCTGATGGACAGATCGTCGTTGACTACGACATCGCCACTCGCCGCCATTGCCCCCGCGCGCCCTCTGATATTCGTCAGCCGTACCTGCCCCCTAGAGGCGCTGACCGTGGCGTCAAGATCGGTGAAGCGCGTAAGTCCACCACCCCCCGAAGAGGTGACGCCTTGCTTGGCAGCGAGGCCTAGATTGATCCCTATGAGCTGCGCATAGCGCACTTCCAACGGACCGGTCACCGTGGCGAAGTCCACGGCCCGGCCAAGCGTGGGACCGCGACCGGAAATCACGAGGTTCATGCTGGCCGAACCTGCGAACGGACTGCGAGACGGGTCGAGCCCGGCACCTCCGGCGGCGGGACGCAGCCCACGGAATAGCTGCTCCAGGTTGATGTTGATCACTTGCGCGGTGCCCGTGAGGGCCCATTCGACGTCACGCGCCGCGACCAACAGCCCTTGTGTCACGCCATAGAAGCTGCTGCCGACATACCGGTCGACCAGTAGCAAATCCGGCGAAACCTGCCCACTGGCGACCAGATCCGTCCAAGGCGCGTTCGGACCGATGGGCGCCTTCCAGCGCAGGGCTTTCAGCGAGAACTCGATCGGCTCGCCGGGGCCGCGCGGCATGATCTGCACACGCATCTCGCCCTCGATGTCGAGCATCTCCATTTGAATCGATGCAAGGGGATCGCTTTCGCCGCGACGGACCACCACCTCATAGCGGCCGGGCAACAATGGATAGTCCGAAAACGACACTGAAGAGGCCCGCAGCACCGAGGCGGACGGTGGCAGCGCGGTCAGCACCTTTGGTAAAGCGTCCAGCAGCCCCATTGCCTGATCGTGCGTGAGATTGAGCGGACCAACCTCCACCTCGCCCCAGGCCCGGCTTCGACCACGAATCGCACGCAGCACTTCTTCGTAGTTGAAACGCAGGCCAACGTCGTCGATCTGCAGTTTGCCGGCAACATCGATCCCCTTCAGCGCCAAGCGCGGGCTGCGCGAGAACTCCAGCCGCGAATCGGCCACCGTCACACGTTGCCCAAGGCTCTTGGTCAGGCGATCCGCGATGCGGTCTGCGGCGAGCCCGTCGAGGATTGGGCTGACTTGCGTGTAAGCGAAGAAGATCAGCGATCCAAAAATCCCCGCCACGAGCAGACGCCGCAACCACACGCCGGCGACGAACCCTCCGCCTAAAGGCCCGCCGCCGCGCGACCGGCTAGGCTCCAAGTCCTGGCTTTCGCGCGCACGAACCTCCTGCATGTCGAGCCGGTCCGGCACGTTGACAGTGGTGATGGCAAAGTCCGTCAACGGCGCCCCATCCCAGCTGGGGGACCGGCGCTGGTTATCCATTTGCGAGCGTCCGCTGCCGCCGTAGGCCATCAGGGTTCCGACTGCCGCCGTCGCGGCATCACCAATAGAAGAGCATCAGAAAGCGCCGGGTCGATGCCGTGCAGAACGACCGCAGCGCAGTGAGTGTATCGACCCTCCGTTGAACTGGCAGCACCAAGAGGGGCGTCAGCGGTTACGCAGTTCGGTTGATTGGACGCGAGCTTCCCATGGCCGCATCGACTGCGGCTCCTGTCACCAGCGCGCCGCCCATGCCCCACGTCATGCTGTCGCGGAACACCAGCGCACAGACTCGGACATCGACGCAGAGCATCACCCGACCCGGTCGCGGAGCGACGCCAGGTCCGGCGACCGGGCAATCACGACGTCGAGCACACCGAATCCAACAAAGCATGCCGGAACGCTCGCCCCTCCCAATCGGCCGCCACTCCACCCACATCCAGCCCACACTCGATTTGCATTCGGCTCCTATGCTGACGCAGAGTGGGCTCGACCGCTTAAGGCCATCACGGTTGCATAGGTTAAGCGGAAGCCTCGAGTATTCGTCCGTAGTCCTCGCGCGTGGCCACGCGGGGGTTGGTGGCGTGGCAGTGATCCTTGATCGCGTTGTCGATGACGCCCTCGTAGGTCTCGGGACCGATGCCCATCGCCCCCAGCCCCGCAGGCAGGCCGAGGCGGCGATTGAGCGCGCGGATCGCCGCAGCCGCCGCCGCGCCGTCGTCGGCGCCGAAGACCTGCGCCACCGCGCGCACTCTCTCCGGCACCGCCGCTTCGTTGAACCGCAGGACCTCGGGCAGCAGCACCGCGTTCAGGGTGCCGTGATGCGGGCTCACCGCCAGGCCACCCAGCGCGTGCGACAGCGAGTGCACTGCGCCCAGCCCTTTCTGGAACGCCATCGCGCCTTGCATGCTGGCGCTCATCATGGCCCAGCGCGCCTGGCGATCGCTGCCGTCGTGCACCGCACGTTCGATGTGCCGGATGGCGCGCTGCAGCCCGTCGAGGGCGATCGCATCGGCCGGCGGGTTGATGGCCTTCGACAGATAGGTCTCGACACAGTGGGCCACCGCGTCCATGCCAGTGGCGGCCGTGAGCCGCGGCGGCAGGCCGAGCGTAAGCTCCGGATCGCACAGCGCGACCTTGGGCACCAGGTGCCAGGAATGGAAACCGAGCTTGCGCCCGTCATCGAGGATGATGATCGCGCCACGCGCGACCTCGCTCCCGGTGCCGGCGGTGGTCGGGATCGCGATCACCGGCGCAACCGCGGGCGTGATCTTCGGGCTGCCGCCGAGAATGGTCGCGTAGTCGGATAGCTGGCCCGGATGGGTGGCCATGATCGCCACACCCTTGGCCAGATCGATCGGCGAGCCGCCACCGAGGGCAATCAAGCCATCGGCGCTGTGCGCCTTGTAATCCGCAACCGCACGCATGACTGCGCGCTCGGTGGGATTGGACGGCGTGCCGGCGAACACGGCATGCGGAAGATCGCCGAGCGCGGCCTGCAGCTTGTCGAGCAGCCCCGCCGCCACCACGCCGGCGTCAGTACACACCAGCGGGCGCTTGATGCCCAGCCGCTCGCATTCGGCGCGCACGAGCGACAGCGTGCCGAAGTCGAACTGAATCTACGTGATGTAGTAGATCGCCGCCACGGCGTCTCCCTGCGCACACCGCAGCCGACAGTGCGCCCTGTCCCCGTCGCTTGATTATTTTGGTGTGGGTCATGTCGAGATTACACAAATGCAGACTGCGCACCAGCGGCTTGTCCGCAGCGCGGTCCGCTGATGAGCCTTGACGGAGACGTTTGGCGATCCTCCTCTCGAATACGCTGTCCCGCGTGCGCTCGATCGTCGTATCGTGGCCGAGCCCGCATAATGGGTCGATGCACGTGGAGTGAACTCAGAAGAAGGGACTGCAATGAGCCACAAGGCAACGGGGACGGCACTGGCGATCGCGCTGATCTTCGCAGCGGGCGCCGTGCAGGCGCAGGCAGTGTTCATCGCCCGCAAAGCGCTCGGCCGGGTGCAGCAGATGACGCAGCAGTCGCCCTCGGGGCAGGTCGAAACGGCGACCGTGATTCTCGACGTGTCGGCGGACACGGTCTACGCCGCAATCCGTCGACGCGTGGCCGCCAATCCGGCGCTCAAGACGACGCGGGTGGACGAGACGCGGCGCTTCGTCATGTATACCGATGGTCAATCCACCGGAGCCATGCAGGTCGCCGTGCTCGGCGACGGCGTTTCGCAACTGCTGGTGTCGACCGTGGCCGGGCCCGGTGTTTCGGCCACGCCGGTGGTCGTCGCGCGCGTGCTTGCCGTGTGCAAGGAGGTCGGCGTCGAGTGCGCGCAGGCCGGGCAGTAAGCGCGCGGTCAGTCGAGTACCCCGGCTTCAGTCCGCCCGCCTGCGCGTGTCGCTCGTGCGTTTGCGGCGCTAGCTGTCGCCGCAGCCGCAGGCACGTAGGCCAGAGAGGAAGCGACGGCCCGAGCCAGGACGCACCATCGTTCGTCTGGGCTCCTGAGACGGTTGCTCGGGGCGTCGCGCAGTTTCGTCGCCATCGCCTTGGCGCGGGCCGGCCGGTGCACGCACCCGCCACGAGACCTACCGCGACAAAAGACGGAACTGTGCGGCTGCCATGCCTGGCCGCCGGTTGCGCCTCTGCAACTCCTGCACCACGCGCGTCGTCCGCTTCCGTCGCGATCCCTCTCGCTCCAACAATCAGCCGCTTGCGCGCCGCGCTGTCCTTGCTGCGGCACGGGAGCACGGGTAAGGTGCAGCGCCCTTTGCGTGTGCTCTTTCCCGCCCATTAGCTGCCGGTCTCAACGTGTCCACCAACGTCCTCGCTCGCCTGCTCAACGTGCCCGCGCTGCTGCGCCATTTACGCGAGCACCGCGCCGACAAGTCCGTGTGGGATCCGGCCGATGACCTCGAGCTCACGCTGTACGGGGAGATGTTCGGCAACAACTTCCTGCACTACGGCTACTTCGACGATCCGACACGCGACCCAAAGACCATTTCGTTCTCGGACCTGCTGCAGGCGATGGACGACTACGCCAGCCTGCTGGTGCAGCGCGTGCGACCGGGCGAGCGCGTGCTCGATGTGGGCTGCGGCATGGGCGGCCTGCTGGCCAAGCTCGACGCGGCGGGCGCCAAGCCCACCGGTGTCACGCCCAACCTCGCCCACGCTGCGCATATCCGCAAGACCTGGCCGCACATCCCGCTGCTGCAGTCGACCCTCGAAGGGCTGACGCTGGCGCAGGCGCCCGCCGCGAGCTTCGACGCGGTGATCAACTCCGAATCGTTCCAGTACATCGACCTGGACACGGGCATGCGCAAGCTGCGCGAACTGCTGGCACCCGGCGGCCGCTGGATCAACATCGACTACTTCCGCCTGGTGCCCAGTGCGAAGAACACCTCAGGACACATGCTGGCGGACTTCGAGCAGGCCATCGCGCGCCACGGCTTCACGGTGCGCGAGCGGCTCGATGTGACCGAGAACGTGCTGCCCGCGCTCAGCTTCGCGCACCTGCTGGCCACACGCATCGCGCTGCCCATGGCGCGCTTCGGCACGCAGAAGTTCTTCCTCAAGCGCCCCTTCTGGGGCTATCTCTTCGCCGACACGGCGCGCCAGAAGATCGACGGCATCAAGCTGCACACCATCGATCCGGACGTGTTCCGGCGCGACAAGCGCTACATCCTGTTTGTGCTGGAGTGACGGCAAAAGCGCGACGGGCACCGCGCTGCACACCAGACGCAACGAAGCGTGTCCGAACTTTGCGAACGACGCTCAGATAGTCAACACGAACAGCGGACGTAACGGAGAGCTGAGTGAAACTCACCGCAGATTCATTCGCTATTGCGCTTCTTCTACTCGCTGTCTTGGCCTTCGCTGCAGCTTGGCTGGCTTGGCGCATGAGCCGCGCATCAGACGACCCGCAAGTCAAGCGCGAAAGGCAAAGCAAGGTGCTGATGCACGGACCCCTTGGAGGCGTGTTTCTCGCCATGGCCGCCTATTACGCGTTCGATGTGCGCTGGCCGGTCTTCCTTAGCCTCATCGTGATGGCAGTCTGTTGGGGCGTCGGCGTCTACATTGCCACGCGTGAGGACAAGGCGCGAGCGTCCGCAGGCAAGCACTGACCGTCGAACGCGCTGAAGCACCAGCGCGCTTAGGTCGTAAGCCGCTGCACCAGCGCCTGGCGCGTGGCCTCCAGTTGCGCCGGCAGGTTGTGCCGCAGCGTCGCAAACAGTTCTTTGTGCGACTCGAGCTCTTTTTGCCAGTCCGCCGCATGGACGCTCGTGATGCGCTCGAACTGCGCAGCGTCGAAGCTGATGCCCTGCCAGTTGAGGTCGGTATAGCGCGGGCTAACGCCCAGCGCGTGTTCGGCGCCCACCTCACGGCCTTCGATGCGATCGACCATCCATGCCAGCACGCGCATGTTGTCGGCAAAGCCCGGCCATACGAACTTGCCGTTCTCGTCGGTGCGGAACCAGTTGACGCAAAAGATCTTCGGCAGCTTGGCGCCACTGGCGGCGAGCTTTTCGCCGAGCTTTTCACCGATAGCCAGCCAGTGGCCGAAATGCTCGGCCATGTTGTAGCCGCAGAACGGCAGCATCGCGAACGGATCGCGCCGCAGCACGCCCTGCGCGCCGGCCTGGGCGGCGGTGGTCTCGCTGCCCATGGTGGCGGCCATGTACACGCCCTCGGTCCAGTTGCGCGCCTCGGTCACCAGCGGCACGGTGGTCGAGCGGCGGCCGCCGAACACGAACGCGTCGATCGGCACACCGGCCGGGTTCTCCCAGTCCGCGTCGATCGAGGGGCACTGGTTGGCGGCCACGGTGAAGCGCGCGTTCGGATGCGCTGCCTTGCGGCCGGCCTTGCCGTCCTCCGGAGTCCAGTCCTTGCCCTGCCAGTCGATCAGATGCGCAGGCGCCGCGCCCATCCCCTCCCACCACACGTCGCCGTCGTCGGTGAGCGCGACGTTGGTGAAGATGACGTTTTCCTTGAGCATCGCCATCGCGTTGGCGTTGGTCTTCTCGCTCGTGCCCGGGGCGACACCAAAGCAGCCGGCCTCGGGGTTGATCGCATACAGACGGCCGTCATCGCCCGGCTTGATCCACGCGATGTCCTCGCCAATGGTCGTCACCTTCCAGCCCGGCATGCTGGCCGGTGGAATGAGCATGGCGAAGTTGGTCTTGCCGCAAGCCGACGGAAATGCCGCGGCCACGTGGTACTTCTTGCCCGCGGGGCTGGTGACACCGAGGATCAGCATGTGCTCGGCCAGCCAGCCCTGGTCCCGGCCCATGGTGCTGGCGATGCGCAGCGCAAAGCACTTCTTGCCCAGCAGCGCGTTGCCGCCGTAGCCCGAGCCGAAGCTCCAGATCTCGCGCGTCTTGGGATAGTGGACGATGTACTTGGTCGGGTTGCACGGCCACGCCACGTCGCTCTCGCCCGCGGCCAGCGGTTTGCCAACCGAGTGCACGCAGGGCACGAACTCGCCGTGCTCGCCCAGCACGTCGTAAACGGCGCGGCCCATGCGCGTCATCATGCGCATGTTGACGACGACATACGCGCTGTCGGAGAGCTCCACGCCGATGTGAGCGATATGCGAGCCCAAAGGCCCCATCGAAAACGGGATCACGTACATGGTGCGCCCGCGCATGCAGCCGGCAAACAGGCCGTCGAGCTTGCCTCGCATCTCGGCCGGGTCCATCCAGTTGTTGGTGGGGCCAGCTTCTTCCTTGGTGTCGGTGCAGATGAAGGTGCGGTCTTCCACCCGCGCGACATCGCTGGGATCGGACCACGCGAGATACGAATTGGGGCGCTTGGCGGGGTTCAGCCGCTTCATCGTCCCCGCGCGCACCATCTCCTCGCACAGTCGGTCGTACTCGGCCTGCGAGCCGTCGGCCCACACAATGCGATCGGGCCGCGTCAGTGCGGCCACCTCGGCCACCCAGGCCACGAGGCGCCGGTTCTTCACGTAGGACGGCGCGTCCACGGACGGCCACTGGCGACGGGGCTCAGACAAGACTGCGCTCATTTTCTGGGACTCTCCTGATGAACGATGGGGCCGGCGTCCGAGCGCTGTTCTGTGAGGGCTCACGCCGCGGACCATCACCGCCGCGGTGGATCGACCTCTCGCGCGCTCGAACGCGTTTGTCTCCGATGTGTTCTGTCGTTGTTCTGTGTTGTCCGGTCCCCGTGCCATCCTCAGCGCTGCAACCGGCCCTTGACGCTCGGGTTCTTGACCGCGCAGGCAGCAAAGTGGCCCAACAGCAAGTCAGTTTACCCCTCGACGGGTTATGCCCGACATATCGGACCGGGCGTGCGTTTCCCCGGCGGACCGCACGGGCGGAGCCGCATTGGTCATCGGGCATTGGGCATTAGGCATTGGGCATTAGGCATTGGGCATTGCAACAGACCGATGCCGTGTGCGCGCCAGGTGCGGCCAGCCTCTGGCGCCCACACCTTGTCGCGCCGACGCGCTGTCTGCGAGCGGTGGGTGAGCGGTGGGCGCACACTGGGCAAACGACGCGAGGCGCGGTGCCCGTCAGCAACGCAATCGGCGCAAAGCTGACCGCACTGCTGGTCACGAGTCAGCCGCAATCGCTGTCGGAGCGCGCGAGCCCGGACGTTTCATCAGGGACGGGAAATTTGCGCGGATGCGTGCGCGAGCCAGATTGGACCACAGGCAGGCAGCCGATCCACGCAGGCATCGGCGAGCCCTTGAGCGCATGCTGGCCGCGCGGCGCCTGCCCGCGCGAAGTCGAAGGCGCCGCGCAAGCCCGCGTCGCCCGCTCGGACCAACGTGATTCTGTCCAAGCATGACTTCCCCACGCCGGCTACAGCATGAGAATCGCCGCCTGGGGGCGACTCGGTGAAAATTCCCGGCCAGACGCCCGCGGCTCCTAGAATCCGCCTTTACGCAGCGATCGACCTGTCACCGTGCCCCTGAGCAGCGCCAGACACCGAGAGCCCCCCGCCGCGCCGTTGTCGTTTCGCGACCGCCAGTTCTTGGCGCGCGAGGAAGCGATCCTCGACGCCGCGAACCAGCTGCTCGCGCAGCGCGGTTTCGAGTTGATGTCGATGGACGACCTGGCGGCCGCCGTAGGAATTGCCAAGGGCAGCCTGTACAAGCACTTCGAATCCAAGGAGCAGTTGGCCGCCGCCTCGATGACGCGGCTGCTGCGGCGCATCGAAGCGCAGCTCGTGCAGCAGGACCGCAAGCTGTCGGCGCGGTCGCGGCTCGAGTCCCTGCTGCGTTGGACGCTGCGCGAGCGGGCAGCCGGTCGCATGCCGCTGTTGCCCTCCACCGACCAGTCGGTACAGCAGGCGCTGATGAGTAACGCCAGTTATACGGCCGCGCTCAGCGATGCGGGCAACGCGCTGGCCGAACTCGTCGAGGACGGCATGCAGGCCGGAGAGTTGCGCCAGGACCTGCCGGCGCCCGTGCTGCTGTTCACCATCTACGCGCGCTCGTGCGATCCCAGCTTTGACTTCCTCCGCGCCAGCGGCGAGTGGAGCGACGAGCAGGTCATCGAGTTCATGCTCGCGACCTGCTTCGACGGCTTGGCGCGCAAGTAGCGTCACGCGCGCGCCGGATCAGTGAAAAGGGGCCGGCACTGCCGGCCCTTTTCACTTGACGCGTCAATCGTTCAACCTAAAAACCGCAGTTGACGGCCGCAAGACGCACCAGGTCGCTGTCGCGACTGAAATACTTGAGCGGCGGTCGATCACCGGTTTGGAACTGTTCCGCAGTCGCGAGAATTGCCCGGAAAGCCGCGCCAACACTCGATCTGCATTGTTTGGCAGCAATGACAACTGCGGTTTCTAGGTTCATCCGAGCGGCATGATCTCCACGGCCTGAGGTCCTTTTTGACCCTGCTGTACCTGATACTCGACGCGCTGGTTTTCCTTCAGCGTGCGAAAGCCCTTGGCCTTGATCCCGCTGTAGTGCGCGAACAGGTCCGCGCCGCCGTCGTCCGGCTTGATGAAGCCGAAGCCCTTGGTCTCGTTGAACCATTTCACAGTGCCTGTTGCCATTGCTGTACTCGTCGTTGAGAAGAACGCGGGATGCGCCCGCGCGCGCGCAAGCGATTGATGCGGGTCAGCTGGGGAGCACTACGACGCAGACTGCAGCAACTGCAGAGAGGAGCACGAGCACTTGGAACCAGTTCGGGTGTGTTGACGCAGAAATCGCGGCTGCGAGAACAAGCTACCCCAAGGACTGGAGCTCCGCTAGTAGATTTTGCGAGCAAACTCGCCCTGCATACCGCATAAACGCAAGGCGCCTCGCAGGCGCAGGCCACGTCGTCGGGTTGCTAAACGGTTGCCTCAGCTACAGCGCGGGCCGCGATCGCCACGCCGCGAGCAGCTGCGCTTCGCGCTCGGTCGACAAACCAACGCTCGCGCCTGCCACGCAAACGGGCGTGGACCGCGCCCACGCCAGCGTGTCGGCGATGGTCTCGCGCATCGGCCGTGTAACCAGCCCCGTGGCAAGCGCGCGGGCCACCGACACCTCGTTCATCGCCGCACCCCGCGGACCGACCCACAGCGGCAGGTCGGTCCACGGTGCCACGCCCTGCGCCAACAGGAAGTCGGCGTCGAGCCAATGCACACGAGTCGCCACTCCGCTGACCTCGGCGCAGGCATGCAGCAGATCGCCGAGCGTGGTCGCGGCACCGGCGGGCCCCGTCACATTGAATGCGCCCTGCCCGCCGCGCAGCGCCGCCTGCAGCATCCACTGCGCGAGATCGCGCGCATCGATGAACTGCACCGGATAGGTGGACGGCGCGGGCGCAATCACGTCGCCACCACGCGCGATCCGCAGCGGCCAGTAGGTGAAGCGCCCGGTCGGATCGAACGGCCCGACGATCAGGCCCGGCCGCGCGATCAGCGCGGCGGCGCCGAACACCGCAGCCGCCTCACGCTCGCAAGCCGCCTTCAGCGCGCCATAGTGCGCCATGACCTCCTCCGTGGCGGGGTCCGTCAGCGCGGCCAGCGGCGTGATCTCGTCGAGCCCGGCTGCGGCAAAGCCGTCGTACACGCTGATGCTCGAGACGAACACATAGCGCCCCACACGCCCCGCCAGCGCGTCACAGGCGGCACGCACGACGCGTGGCACATAGCCACACAGGTCGAAGACGACGTCCCAGTCGCGTCCCCGCAGTTGCGCCAGTCCGTCGCCCAGACGTGGATCGCGGTCGCCGCGCAGTTGCTCGAGGTCCGGATACGCGGCCGGATCGCCGCGCCCGCGATTAAGCAGCGTCACCTCGTGCCCCGCCACGCGCAGCGCATCGACCAGATGCCGGCCGAGAAAGCGGGTGCCGCCGAGGACGAGCGCCTTCATGCCTGCCCTCGCCCCGCGGCCCGCCGGGCGAGCAGACGCAGCAGCCGATACAGCGGACCAATCAGCAGCACCACCAGCGTCATGCGGATCGCGTGGTAGGCAGTGACGACCGGCGCGCCGAGCTTCAGCAGCTTGGCTGTCAGCGCCATCTCGCCGATGCCGCCCGGTGTGGTCGCCAGCACGGCGGTTGCCACCGCCATGCCGGCCCAGGCCGACATCGCCCACCCGAACAAAGCGGCCACGCCGAGGTAGCCCAGGGTCACCAGCGTTACCGCCGCGAGGTAGCGCGGCGCGGCGCGGAAGAACTCGGGCGAGAAGCGGGTGCCCAGCGCAATGCCAATCAAGAGCTGCCCGCCGTTGAGCACCGGCGTCGGCAGGGATGACAGCGTCATGCCGCCGCCGGTCAGCGCCGCCGCCACCAGGAGCGGGCCGATCATGAACACATTGGGCGCGCCAAAGCGCAGCAGCACCACCGCGCCCCCGCCGGTGACGGCCACCAAGACCGCGAAGCCCGCCCAGTTGAACACCTGCGCGGCCGGCTCGTACGGGTCCGCGCCCTGCACGCCGGCGAACTGCAGCGCGAAAGGCACGATCAGCGCCACCAGCAGGATGCGCAGGCTGTGCGCGGCCGCCACGCGATCGACGCGGGCGCCGTGGCGCTCGGCCTGCGCCGCCATCTCGCTCGCGCCACCGATGGCCATTGCAAAGAACGCCGTGGTGCCCGACTCACGGGTCAGGCGCTTGACGACCCAGGCGCCCGCCAACCCGAGCAGCAGCATGAACACGGTGGTGCAGAGCACCCAGGGCGCCAGGCGCAGCACCTCGCGGATCACCTCCGGCGTGAAGTACAGGCCGAGCGCCACGCCGATGATCCACTGACCAGTGTCACGCGCAAACGGCAGCGCGGGCAGATGCGCGCCGGCGATGTTCACCGCGGCGATGGCCAGCAGCGCACCGGTGAACCACGGCAGCGGCAGATAAGTCCAGAGCGCCAATGCAGCACCGAGCAGCGCGACACCGAGCGTCAACGCCAGGCGTGGCAGCGAGGCCAATGGCGAAGGCGCAGCCGTGTCGGCTGGCAAACCCGTAGGGCTGGCCGGGGCACCGGAAACGGACTCGGGCCCGACCACGGTCTTAGTGAAGTGGCTGCGCGTGCACAGGCCGCGCGGGCAGGGGCTGCGTGCCGACGCTCACCACACCGGCCGCAACGGTCGGCGGCACGGAGGCACTGGAAACCGCACGGGTGCCGGCGCGCGTGGTCACTCGACTGGCTGCGAGGGTCGCAAACTGGTGCAGCGCGTCGCCATAGTCGCTGGCCGCCATCGACAGCGCGCCACGATGCGAGGCGCCGTCGATCTTGATCACGCGCTTGTACTCGTCGGGCACCTTGCGCGCCGCGGTGTGCAGCCGGTCGCTCATCGTGTGCGGCACGATCGAATCCGCCGTGCCGTGCACGAACAGCAGCGGCTTGTCGACGCTGCCGATGCGGCGTTCGGAATCGAAGTCATTGGTCACGGCCAGTTGCAGGAACGGCAGCCAGCCCCAGCGCATTGTGCGCAACAGATCCGGGATGCTGGTGAAGGACGACTCCACCACCAGGCCGGCGATTGCCTCGCCGCCCACCTCATCGATGCTGATCGCCAGCGCGATGGCCACTGCACCGCCCAGAGAGTACGCGTAGACGATGCGGCGGGCCGGATCGGGCTCGCGCCGCACCAGCTCCGCGTACGCCAGGCGCGCGTCCTCGATGGCGCTCTGCTCCGACGGCGGGATCAAGGTGGAGCGTCCGAAGCCGCGGTAGTCCAGGGCCAGCACGTTGTAGCCCAGCGCGTGCAGCCGCTCGATGCAGGCCGCATTGCAATATAGGTTGTGGCGCGCGCCATGCAGGTAGAGCACGGTCGGCGCAGCGGGCTTCGACGCCGCCGGGTACCACACGTGCACGCGGTCCTGCCCGGTGACGCCCCCGCCGGGCACCGCGAGGTCGAACTCGGCCGCGCCGTCGGGCGCATCACGGCCATCGACGCGCAGCGCCGCCTCGTGCTGGAAGAGCGTGCGCCGCTCCCATTGGTCGAGCGAAGAGCAGCCGGCGACGATGCCACTGGCAAACGCCGCAACCAAGACGGACAGGACAAGCTTGCGGCGCAAAAGCATCGAAGGGCGCGTAGCGGACAATGAAAATCGAACCCGCTTGACGAGGCAAATCAACGAGGCAACAGTGAACCCGCTGACAAAGCGACCGCAAGCCTGACGCGTTGTGCTGCCGCGAACCGCGTCAGGCGGCCAGGCGCCGCTTGCGAACGAGCTTGACGAACACCGGTAGCAGGAGCACCAGGGCAGCGATGAACAGGATGGTCCCGGCGATGGGGTGCCTGAAGAACACGGTCCAGTCGCCCTGGCTGATCGACAGCGCGCGGCGCATCTGCGTCTCGGCCAGCGGGCCGAGGATGAGGCCGATCACGCAGGGCGCCACCGGAAAACCGAAGCGCCGCATGCCGAAGCCGAGCAGCCCGAACACGTACAGGATGACGAGGTCGGTGGCCGACTGGTGCAGGCTGTAGGCGCCCATCGTCGCAAACACCAGGATGCCGGCGTACAGCTGCGGTTTGGGGATCGTCAGCACCTTCACCCACAGGCCGATCAGCGGCAGGTTGAGCACCAGCAGCAGCACGTTGCCCACGTACAGCGAGGCGATCAGACCCCACACCAGCGCCGCCTGGGTCTGGAACAGCAGCGGGCCGGGCTGCACGCCGTAGTTCTGGAACGCCGCCAGCAGGATCGCCGCCGTGGCCGAGGTCGGAATGCCGAGCGTCAGCAGCGGCACCAGCACGCCGGTGGCCGCCGCGTTGTTGGCCGCCTCCGGCCCGGCCACGCCTTCGATCGCGCCCGTGCCGAACTCCTCCGGGTGCTTGGACAGCTTCTTCTCGGTGGCATAGGACAAGAAGGTCGGGATCTCCGCGCCGCCGGCCGGAATCGTGCCGAACGGAAAGCCGATGCCGGTGGCGCGCAGCCACGCCGGCCACGAGCGGCGCCAGTCCGCGCGGCTCATCCACAGCGAGCCCTTGAGCGACTCCAGCTCGTCCTTGAACTTGCTGGCGTAGGCCACGACGTACAGCGCCTCGCCCACCGCAAAGAGGCCGACCGCCAGCACCACCACGTCGATGCCGTCGAGCAGCTCCGGCACGCCGAACACGTAGCGCATCTGGCCGGTCTGCCCGTCGATGCCCACCACGCCCAGCAGCAGCCCGACAAACAGCGAAGCCAGCCCGCGCGAGGTCGAGGAGCCGAGCACCGCCGAGACGGTGACGAAGGCCAGCACCATCAGCGCAAAGTACTCGGCGGGGCCGAATTGCAGCGCGATCTCCACCACCACCGGCGCCAGCAGCGTCAGCAGCACGGTGGCGATGGTGCCGGCCACGAACGAGCCGATGGCGGCGGTGGCCAGCGCCGGCCCGGCGCGGCCGCGCTTGGCCATCTGGTTGCCCTCCAGCGCGGTGGCAATGCTGGCGCTCTCGCCCGGCGTGTTGAGCAGGATGGTGGCGGTAGAGCCGCCGTACATCGCCCCGTAGTAGATGCCGGCGAACATGATCAGCGCGCCGGTCGGGTCGAGCTTGCTGGTCAGCGGCAGCAGCATCGCCACCGTCAGCGCCGGGCCCACACCCGGCAGCACGCCGATCAGCGTGCCCAGCGTCACGCCCACCGCACCCCACAGCAGGTTCATCGGCGCCAGCGCAACGCCGAAGCCGGTCAGCAGCGCTGCGAAGGTCTCGCCCATGCCCTGACTAGCCCGGATGTTTCATCAGGGACGCGGGATTTGCGCGGATGCCCGCGCGAGCCAGATTGCGCGAGAGGGGCGCAGCCGATGCCCGTAGGCATCGGCGAGCACTTGAGCGCAATGTGGCCGCGCGGGCGCCGCGCAAACCCGCGTAGCCCCGGCCGTCCAAAGTGGCTTGGGCCAAGTGCAGGCGACCGCCGCGGCTTCCAGAGGCAGATCGTGGATGCACGGGGGCGACCTGGTGAAACATCCGGGCTAGATCCCCGCCGCGCCGAGCACCGGCTTGAGCCAGCCCGCCGGCAGGTTGACGTTCAGCAGGTGGACGAAGAACACGAAGATCGCCAGCGCCACCGCCAAGCCGAGCAGCGCATCGCGCAGTGGCCGCCGGCTGCCGAAGCCGCGCGCCACGCCGACGAACAGGGCCGCGGCCGCGATCACGAAGCCGGCGGTGTTGATGAGCAGCAACTGCGCCGCCAGAGCGGCGCTGACCCAGGCGAAGCCGGCGCCGTGAAACGCGTGCTCGCCGCGCGCGGTCGGCTCGGGCTCGGCCTGGCGCCAGCCGCCGGTCAGCCGCTCGCCGAGCAGCCACAGCCCCACCCCCACGAGGCCGACGCCGACCAGCGTCGGCATCGCGCCGGGCCCCACGCCGGAGAATCCGCCGGTCGCCGGCATGCGCCCGGCCACCGCGAGCACGAAGGCGCCCAGCGCGAGCAGCGCCAGCGACAGCGCCAGCTCGACGAGCGCGGCGCGCCGGCGCTGGCCCTCGGCCCGGATGACCACGGCGCGCTACGTCTTGACCAGCCCGAGCGACTCGAGGATGCCGCCGACGCGCTTGCTGTCCTCGTCGATGAACGCCTTGTACTGATCGCCCGGCAGGAACCAGGCCTGCCAGCCGTTCTTCTGCAGGCTGTCCTTCCAGGCCGGCGTCTCGGTGGCGGCGCGCACCATGTTCACCAGCGCGTCGCGCTGCGCCGGCGTGATGCCCGGCGCGCCGAACACGCCGCGCCAGTTGCCCAGCACCACGTTGATGCCCTGCTCGCGCAGCGTCGGCACGCCTTCTTCGCGGGCGTCGCCCGACACCGCCAGCGCGCGCATGCGGCCGCTCTTGATGTGCTCGGAGAACTCCGACAGGCCCGACACGCCGGCGGCCACGTGGCCGCCGATGATCGCGGCCACCGCCTCGCCGCCGCCCTTGAAGGCGACGTAGTTGACCTTGGTCGGATCGCCGCCGGTGGCACGCGCCATCAGGCCGATCAGGATGTGGTCGCTGCCGCCGGCCGAGCCGCCGCCCCAGGACACCGCGCCGGGGTTGGCCTTGAAGGCGTTCATCAGGTCGCCGACGGTCTTGTGCGGCGACTTGGCCGGCACCACCACCACCAGGTTCTCGGTGGTCAGACGCGCGATCGGCGTGACCTGGTCGAGCCCGACCGGCGACTTGTTCAGGATGATGCCGCCCACCATCACCATGCCGCCCATCATCAGCGCGTGGGGGTCGCCCTTGGCGGCGTTGATGAACTGCGCCAGGCCGATGGTGCCGGCCGCACCGCCCTTGTTGTCGAACTGCACGTTACTCACGACCTTGGCCGCCTGCAGGGCCGCGGCCAGGGCGCGGCCGGTGCTGTCCCAACCGCCGCCGGGGTTGGCCGGGATCATCATCTTGATGGCGGGAGCCGCCTGCGCCCGGGCGAGGCCGGGCAGGACCAGCGGGGCCGCCACGGCGGCGGCCACGGCGGCCGAGAACTGACGACGCTTCATTGCTTTGTCTCCTCGGATCGGAATGCCGCGCCCGGCTCGTGTCATCTTGTTGCCATCGGTGCGGACTGCGGGCCATGCTAGCAGCGCAGTCGCGCCGGGGCACGCCGGGCCGCGCGGCTTCGGTGCGGCCGCAACGGCGCGCTCAGCCGGCCGCCGCGCCGCGTGCGATCAGCGCCTCGATGGCGGCCTCATCGAGACCCGCCTCGGCCAGCAGCGCGCGGGTGTGCTCGCCCACGCGCGGCGGGCTGGCGCGCAGCGGCAGGCGCGCGCCGTCCCAGGCGAGCGGCAGCAGCGGCACCGCGGTGGCGCGTCCGTCGGGCAGCGTGAGCGGCGCCAGCCCGCCCGAGGCCTGCAGGTGCGGGTCGTCGAACAACTGTTCGGGCGCGGTGATCGGCGCCCACGGCAGCCCGGCGGCGGTGGCCAGGGCCACCAGCTCCGCGCCGCGGCGCGCGCCCAGCACGTCGGCCACCTGCGGCAGCAGCCAGTCACGCGCCGCCACCCGCAGCGGGTTGCTCGCCAGCCGCGCGTCGTCGCGCCAGTCGGGCCGCGCCAGCGCCTGGCAGAAGGCGCGCCACTGCGTGTCCGACACCACCGCCAGGAAGAGCTGGGGGCCGTCGGCCGCCGTGAACACGTCGTAGATGCCCCAGGCCGGCAGCCGCGCCGGCATTGGTGCTGCCGGCTGGCCGGTCACGGCGAACTGCATCATGTGCTGCGCCACCAGATACACGCAGTTCTCAAAGAGGCCGCTGTCGATGCGGCGGCCGGCGCCCGTCTTGTCGCGCTGGACCAGCGCGGCCACCGCGCCGAGCGCGCCGAACAGGCCGCCCATGATGTCGTTGACGCTTGCGCCGGCGCGCAGCGGCCGGCCCGGCGGCCCGGTCATGTAGGCCAGTCCCGCCATCATCTGCACCACCTCGTCGAGGGCGGTGCGCTCCTCGTACGGGCCGGCGAGGAAGCCCTTGTGCGAGACGTAGATCAGATCGGGCTTGAGGGCCTGGAGCGCCGCCTGCCCGAAGCCCAGCCGGTCCATCGCGCCCGACCGGAAGTTCTCGCTGACGATGTCGGCGCGGGCGACGAGCGCGAGCACCGCAGCCCGCGCCTGCGGGTCCGCCAGGTCCACCGCCAGGCTCTTCTTGTTGCGGTTGAAGGCGGCATAGAACCCAGCGCCCGAGCCCGCCAGCCGCCGCGTGTTGTCGCCCGCCACCGGCTCTACCTTGATGACCTCTGCGCCCAGGTCCGCCAGCACCATGCCGCAGCTCGGACCCATGACCATGTGCGCGAACTCGATGACGCGGATGCCGGTGAGCGGGAGGGGCATGAAACGAGCTTAAGCCACGGCCACGCCGCCTGCGGGTCGAGGCGGTCGGGCCAACCCGGCGGTCAGGATGCGTCAAACGGTCAGGCCGCCGCGCCTCCTGCGATGGCTGATCGAGCACGGGCAGTGCGGGGCGCCGCGTCGGCAGCCGCGACGGCGCGGGCAAGGCCGGCGACGGTGCGCATGCCGCGACCAGCCTCCGGCGCGTCAAGGTCCGCGCCCTGGTCGGTTCAGGCGCGCTGCTGGCTTTGCGACAGGTTGCGCCAGCCGTAATCGTGCGGAAACGCCGCAGCGGCCGCCAGCACCGCGCCCGTGAGCACCGCCGCGGCCACCGCGAGGCGCAGGGCCAGCCAGCGTGATTGCACGTCCCAGCCGCTGCGAAGCCGGCCTGCGCCCTCGGCGCGCAGCACGCAGTCGGGACGCAGGCGCCAGGCCGCCTGCAACTGGTCGAGCAGCGCCTGCGTCTCGAGCCGCCCCGGGATGCCGCCGCCCAGGCGCAACCAGCGGCCGTCGGCCAGCGCCGCCTTGATGGCGAGCGACTCGCGCTCCGACCCCAAGCTGCGCGTGCGCACGGCGATCACCGGCACCAGTTGCACGACCTGGGGCAGGTCGAAGGCGACCTCGCCGCCGCCGAACAGCGAGCGCCAGACCACGCGGGCGCGGCCGCCACCCCAGCGCAGACCGCTGCGCAGCGTCAGCAGCAGCGCGCCCGCCGCCAGCGCGAACGATCCCAGCGTCGCGAACAAGGCGCCGCCCCACCAGTCGCCATGGTCGCCGCTGGCAATGCCGGTGGCGGCCAGCGTGCCGCCGACTGCGGCGAACAGTGCGCCGATTGCCAGCAGCAGCCCGGCCGAGCCCGGGTGCAGCCGCGGCGCAAAGCGCCACTGGCCGGACCCGCCCGGGGCGGCGGTTGCCCCGATCTCGATCCCGTGGCGGGCCAGACGCTCGGCCAGGCCGTCGGCGGCACTGGGCCCGGCCGCCGTCGCCGCCAGGGGCGGCAGCGGTTCGGCCTGCGGGTCATGGGGATCGATCGCCAGCGAAAAGCTGCGGGCGCCGTCGCCGTCCTGCGCCTCGAACTCCAGCGTCCAGTGGATGGCGCCATCGCCCTGCTGCCCCGTGCTGGCCTGGGCATGCGCCTGCGCCGCGCCCGGATCGCCGGCCGGCAGCCGCAGTTGCACGCGGGCGCCGTCACCACGGGCCAGCACCTCGTGCTGCCACAAGACCCGCCGCCGGCTGCGCGTGTTCCCCTTGCCGCCGCGGGTCATAACCACTTCCTCGCACTTCAGCCGCACACGCCAGTCCCGCGGCAGCGGTGCCCGCGCACCCTCGAAGACCAGGCGCGCATCGAAGGGCTCACCGAGGCTCGGCTGGCGCGGCCGCAAAGTCAGCGCCGCGCGGCCGAGGCGGCGCCAGCGGACCCACGCGCGCAGCGCCAGCACGGCCAGCGCGAGCCCGGCCAGTGGAAACAGTACCGCCGCCCACCCCGGACCGGGCGCCCCGCCCGCCTCGCGCCAGAGGGCGAAACCGATCGGCCAGGCCACCGCGTTCCACAGCACGGCGAAGCCGCCGACGAAGGCCATGCCGAGGCCATCGTTGGCACGCAGCACCGGCGGATTGCCGGTCGACGCCACCGGCCGATAGCGCCACGCCCAGACCCCCAGCGCCAGCACGCCCAGCCCCATCAGCAGGAACAGCGCGGCCACCGGCTGGCCATCGGCCAGGCCGCGCGCGCCGACCCAGGCGATCAGCGCACCGAAACCCAGCAGCAGCGCCGCGACGGCGCGGCTGGCCGAGCCGCCCGAGCGCGTGGAGAACCCTGAAGAAGAGACCATGGCAGCATGCCGGAGCGACCGTTAGACCAACCGAGCATTGTGCCGCGCGGCCGCGGGAAACGGTCAGTCCGCCCGCAGCGCATCGACGATCTTCATGCGCGCCGCCTTGATCGCCGGCAGGAAGCCGCCCACCAGGCCCATGATCAGCGAGAACGCCAGGCTTGCCAGCACCACGCGCGGGGTGAGCTGGAAGCTGAACGCCAGCTCGGAGAACGAGGTGAAATTGGTGGTGGAGATGGTGATCGCCTGCAGGAAGCTTGCCGCCGCCAGCCCGACCGCGCCGCCGGCCAGCGCCAGCAGGATCGACTCCAGCAGGAAGGCGCCCAGCACGGCGCGGCGCCGGAAGCCCAGCGCGCGCAGCGTGCCGATCTCGCCGGTGCGCGTGGCCACCGCCGCGTACATGGTGATGGCCGCGCCGATGATGGCGCCGAGCGAGAAGATCACCGACAGCGTGTTGCCGACGATCGAGATGAAGTTCGACAGGCCACTGGCCTGGTCCTCGTAGAACTGCGGCTCGGGCTTGACGTCGACCTGCAGGCGCGGATCGGCGGCGATCGTCTGCTGCAGTTCCTCGAAGCGGCCGGCGTCGGCCAGCCGCACGATGACCGAGGAAAACGCCGTGCGGCGGAATGCCTGCAGCATCTGCTCGGCGTCGCCCCAGATCTCGGAGGAAAACGCGCTCTGGCCGGCGTCGATCACGCCGACCACGGTCCACTCGCGCTGTGCGAAGCGCAGCCGCTCGCCGATGGCCACGCCGCGGAACTCGCGCGCCACGCTGGCGCCGACCACGATCTCGGTCGAGCCGGGCCTGAACAGGCGCCCCTGCGCCACGCGCACCTGCGGCCGCAGCGCCAGCCCGCGCTCGGCCAGGCCGCGGATCGGCACGTTGCTGCGCTTGCCGGTGCTGTCCTTGATCAGCGAGTTGAGCACCACCACTTCGCGCGAAGCCTGCGGCTCGCCGCGCGCATCGCGCGCCACCTGCGGCAGCGCCTCGATCAGCGCCGCCTGGTCGCGCGTCACGCCGCTTTGCACCTCGGTCACCGCGCCCTTGCGGATCACCACCACGTTGTCGGCCGCCCCGGTGCCGCCGAGCGAGGCGCGCAGGCCGGCATCGAGCATCAGCACCGCCGCGAACACGAACACCACCAGCGCCATGCCGCCGGCCGTCAGCACGGTGGTCAGCTTGCGCACCCACAGGTTGCGGGCGACGTAGGACAGCGGCAGCGCCACCTGGGGGTTCCCTTCGATCAAGAGGCGCCGGCGCGGGGCTGAAGGCGTGGCCGGTCCGTGGCTGCCGCCGCGCGCCGCGCGGCCTCGTGGCCCTTGCCCATGCGGCCGCCGCCCGGGCGCCCGAAGGCGGCCGCACTGACCAGCCCGCGCAAGGTGCACGCGCGATCGCACAGCGATCGCGTACACCGGGCGCGCTCAGCCCACATGCCGCAACCCATCGACAATGCGCACGCGCGCCGAGCGGACCATCGGCACCAGCGCCGCCAGCACGCCCACCGCCAGCGCCGCGATCGCCTGCTGCGCGTAGATCTCCGGCGTCACCACGAAGCGCGGAAAGTTGGTGAGCAGCGCATGCACGCCCTGCGCCGCCCAGGGCGTCAGCGCAATGCCCAGACCGCCGCCGAGCAGCGCCACCAGCATGCTCTCGGCGAAGATCAGCCGCGCCACGAAGGGCGGCCCGAAGCCCAGCGCCTTGAGCGTGGCGTACTCCGCCAGCCGCTCGCGCGCGGTCATGGCCATGGTGTTGGCCGCCACCGCCAGGATGATCACGATCACCACGTAGCTCACGCCCTGGATGATCAGCAGGATCGACTCCAGCATCGCCACGAAGGACATGCGGAAGGCCGCCTCGGTCTCGGTCAGCGTCTCGGCCAGCGAGTTGGCAAACTCGCGGTCGATGGCCAGCGCCACCTCGGCGGCGCGCGCCGGGTCCTCCACCTCGATCAGGAAGGTGGCAATGCGCTCGGCCAGCCGCGGGAAGCGCTGCTTCAGCCGCTCGGTGACCAGATCCCAGTGAAAGAACATCTGGCGCGTGATGGTCGCCTCGTCGCGCCCCTCGTAGATGGCGCGCACCGTGAACTCCCAGGTGCCCGGGTAGATCGTGCCCTTCAGCGGAATGCGGTCGCCCAGCTTGAAGCCGAACTCGTCGGCCAACTGGCGGCCGATCGCCGCCCCGCTGCGGTCGCGCAGGAAGTCCTGGTACTGCTGCGGGTCGAACACGAGCTCCGGGTACATCGGAAAGAAGCTCGCCGCCTCGACCGCAAACTGCGCAAAGAAGCTGCGCTCATCCCGGTACTGGCCGCCGAACCAGTTCTGGATGGTGACCGCCTTGACGCCCTCCACCGCACGGATGCGCTCGCGGTAGAACGCCGGCAGCGGAAACACCAGCGAGATCGCGTTGCGCGCGATCAGCCGCCGCTCGGAGGCCGTCTCCACGCCCGCATACCAGGCGTGCACCAGCGTCTGCAGCAACCCGAAGGCCACCACCGCGATCACCAGCCCGAGCACCGTCAGCGCCGCCCGCAGGCGGGCGCGGAAGGCGTTGCGCAGGACGAGCTTCAGAAAGAACATGGTGCCCGGCCGCGCCGCGCCGTGGCGCGCGCTGCGCTGCGCACTGTGCTGCGCATGACGGACCGGTACGCACCGCCCGTCCCCTCGATGCCCGCAAGCCGCGCTGCGCGCTGCGATGGATTGGAGGCCGCGCGGCGGCCGTCACGGGCGCCGACGTCGCCATCGTTCGTCATGCACCGGCCCCCGCAAAGGGGCTGGTATCGGTTAGCTGCCCCTTGTCCAGGTAGATCAGGTGATGCGCGGCCTCGGCAGCGCGCGGGTCGTGCGTGACCATGACGATGGTCTTGTTCAGCTCCGTGTTCAGCCGATCGAGCAGCTTCAGGATGTCGGCCGCGCTCTGTCGGTCGAGGTCGCCGGTGGGCTCGTCGGCGATCACCAGCAGCGGGTCGCTCACCAGCGCCCGCGCGATCGCCACCCGCTGCTGCTGCCCGCCCGACAGCTCGTTGGGCTTGTGCTCCATGCGATCCGCCAGGCCCACCAGCGACAGCGTCAGCTTCACGCGCTCGCTCCGCTCGCGCCGCGACAGTCCAGTCAGCAGCAGCGGCAGCTCTACGTTCTCGAACGCGTTGAGCACCGGCATCAGGTTGTAGAACTGGAAAATGAAGCCCACATTGGCCGCGCGCCAGCCCGCGAGATCGCCTTCGGACAGTGTCGTGATCTCATCGCCTGCGATGACGATCGAACCGCCGTCAGGCTTGTCGATCCCCGCCACCAGGTTCAGCAGCGTGCTCTTGCCCGAGCCCGACGGGCCCATCAGTGCGACGAAGTCGCCGCGGCCGATATCGAGGTTGATGTCGGTGAGCACCGGCACCACCTGCTCGCCGCGCTGGTAGCTCTTGCTCACGTGGCGAATCTGCACCAGCGCCGCGGCGCCGCTGCCGGTGGTGCGTACCGCGGGGCCCACGGGGCTGCTGGCTGCCGCGCTCGCCATCACTTTTTCTGCGCGCTGACCAGATGCCCGTCGCCGAGCTTCTCCGGCGGATTGATGACCACGCGCGTGCCCGGAGCGAGGTTCTGCACGCGCACCAGGTCGCCGACCTTGGCACCGAGTTGCACCGGCGTGAGCACCGCGCGCAGCGGCGCGCCGGGCGCGTCCGTCTTGGCGTCCTTGCTGTCCTTGCCGGCCTCGGCCGTCACCGCCGCGCCGTCCTTGGCGCCGGCCTGCACCACGTAAACGAAGGCCTTGCCATCGCGTCGGACGATCGCCTCCGGCCGCAGCGCCGGCACCGGCTTGCGCTCGTCGACGGTGAGCGCGCGCGACAGGAAAGCGATTCGCGCGCTCATGTCGGGCAGCACGCGCGGGTCGGTTTCCTCGAACTTCACCTTCACCAGCAGCGTGGCCTTGCTGCGGTCCACCGTGGGCACAATGCGCGACACCCTGCCCATCAGGCGCAGCTCCGGAAAGGCGTCGAGCTGGATCTCGGTCGGCTGGTTGAGCGTGATCTTGGCGATCGAGCTTTCAGACACGTCGGCCTCGACCTCGAGCGTGGCCATATCGGCCATCGTCACCACCGCGCCGGTGGTGCCGGCCGCCGCGGAAAACGGCGTGATGATGTCGCCCACGTTGGCGCTCTTGGTGAGCACGATGCCGGCGAACGGCGCGCGGATCAGCGTCTGGTCATAGCTCACCTCGGCCACGCGGTAGTTGGCCTGCGCCACCGAGATCTGCGCCTGCAGCTGCTGGATCGACGCGCGGGCCTTGTTGAAGCGCGCCTCGGCGGTGTCCACCGCGCTGTCGGTGATGAAGCCCTTTTGCGCCAGCTCGCGCGCGCGCTTGAGCGCCGCCTGCGCATCCTCCAGTTCGGCCTGGCCCTGCGCCAGATTGGCCTGCGCCGACTTCACCTGCGCGGCGGCCTGGTCGCGCTGCGCGGCGACGTCGCGGTTCTCCAGCCGCGCGATCACATCGCCCTTTTGCACGCGCTGGCCCTCGACCACGCCGAGCCACTCGAGCCGGCCGGTGCCCTTGCTCGACACCGACGCGCGCGTCTGCGCGGTGACGCGCCCGGTGGCGTTGAGCACCGCCACCGCCTGCGACGGAAAGGCCGCCGTCACGCTGCCGACCTCCACCGGCGTGGCGCGGCCGCGCTGCGCCAGCGTGGCCGCGATGCCGGCAGCCACCAGCGCGAGCACCAGCCACAACCACCACCGCGTGTACCAGGGCTTCTTCCGCCGCAGCGTGGGCAGCGCGCCGCGATCGATCGAGAGCTTGGACAGGTTGTCGCCGCCACTGGCGTCTATGCTGGACATCGCGTGCTCTGCTGAGATGCTGTGCTGAAGCGTCGCGACGCATCGTAGCGGAGCGCGCCCGGGCGCCACTTGCATTCCGCGGCGGCGCTCCGTCGATTGGCGTCGCCACGCTCGCCTCCGGCGCCCTTCGATGAGAGCCCCGGGCTCACCGTTATCGCCCAGCGCCGGCGCCTGCTGCGACTATTTTCCGGCGCGCTGCGCGCCAGTCAGCACATTGGCAGCACCGCGGTTGCGCGTCTACCGGCCAAGCCGACCATCGATCTGCTGGGCGGCATCGCGTCGATGTCTGCTGCCGACTCCTTGATCAAGCCACTGCTGCAATCGCGCTACACCACCCCACGGCAGTTCAACGCGACGCGGTCGGACCGCCGCTGGCTCATGCCCTGGGCCGACCGGCACCGCACGCACCACCCGCAACTGGTCGTGCATGACAGGCCAACATGGCACACGCATCTGCGACTTCGCGATGCTCTGCGCATCGATGCCGTTCTCACGCGGCGCGATGCGCCGCTCAAGTAGACGCTGGTCGCCCGCCACGCGCAGGACTGCGACGCCCGCGCACGAGCCAAATCGGCCTTCATCGCCACGGCCCTCACGGGCCCACCGGTGGGCGCTTGTGATGACAGCACGCTCGAATCGACAAAAAAGGGCGGCCCGCAGGCCGCCCCTCACTCGCCGCCGCCGCGCTCGCGCGCTACTGCGGGATCGTCAACACGCCACCGCTGAAGCTGATGCGGTCGGCAGTGGCGGGGTTCGCTTGCAGCGCTGGCACGTTGCTCGCGGTAACAGCGGGCGCCGCGCCGGGCGTGCCGCCGCGCGGCGTGGTGCGCACCACTTGCGACGGCGGCAGCGCCGTGCCGTTGCGCAAGTGCTCCCACATCGCGTCCATCGCGCGGTTGAAGTACACGTGCAGCGGCACGAAACGCGTGTCGTAGCCCGCAAACGGCAGGAACGAGTCGAAGTGCTGCGCGTTGGTGACCTCGATGTAGCGCAGGCGGCTGGCGGCGCCTTCCGCGACCTGGTTCTGCGCAAAGTACGGGCGCGAACTGAAGTTGGTGGGGATCAGCGTGTCGTTGCGCCCGTGCACGATGATCGCGGGCTTGCCGCGCAGGTTGGCGTTGCGCCCCACCTCGGCGATGCCCTGCTTGACGCGCGTTGCGCTGGCGTCGGAGCCAGTCCACAGCGCCCGCTGGCACAGCGCGCCATCCACGTTGAAGTCGGCCAGCCCGGTCGAGGCCGAGACCGAGGCTGCACTGCTGCGCGGGCCGCCGACCGCCGCGTTGTTGATGATCTGTATCGCCCCCGAAGGCGGCACGCCATTGCCAGTTCCGAAGACGCTGGCGATGGCCGCAGCGCTCGCCGCCACCGGCGCACCAGTTCCGTCGACAGCGCCGAAGCTGTAGCCGCACAGGTTGTCGCGCACCGAAAAGCGCCCATAGGTGTTGCTGTACGTCGTGGCGATGGCGAGCGTGGCGAACGAATAGTGCGAAGTCTGCAGCAGGGCGGTCTCGGGCTCCCAGCCGTAGGCGAGCAGCCGGGCCATGGCGTCGTCGGCCTGCGCCTGTGTCGTCGCGCCGGTGACCAGCCCGCGCGCGGCCAGCGCCGCGCAGCGGTTGGTGGCCAGCGTGACGCTGGCGCCCGCGAAGGCGAAGGGCGAGCCGACCGCCGCCGCCGACAGGGCCGCGCAGGGCTGCAGCAGGTTGGCGTAGCTGAAGTAGTCGTACAGCGGCTTGGCGCCCGCCGCATACGGCGGCAGCGCGCCGCGCATGATCGACACCGGCGCGGCCGAGGCCAACTGCACATTGGGCTCGCTCACCGCCACGCCGTCGATCAGGCCCTGCGTGTCCAGCTCTGCCGCGGCCAGCGCCGCGCCAGCGCCGTTGGAGACGCTGGAAGCAATCACCAGCGTGTTGGCCGGCCGGATCACGACCGGCTTGCTGCCGTCCGGATTGGGTGCCGAAAACCGGTCGTTCAGCACGAAGAACGCGAACTCCACCGCGCGCAGCGTGTCGCGGCCCCAATCCTTCTCGGGGTTCTGCTGCGAGTGCGCGTGCTTGACGGCAAAGCGGTTGGGCGTGGCGGCGTTGAAGGTGCTGCGCTCCGACTCCGTGAGCGCCGCCGTGAAGTTGGAGTCCCTGCCAGCCGTCGCGGCGGCAGCGCGCAGGCCGTTTTGCAGATTGACGGTGTTGTTCTGCAGATCGTGCACGCCGTTGCCGCTGCCCTTGTCGGCGTAGGCCACCGCGCAGCCGCGCTTGAGCCCCCACTCGCCGGCGGTGGCGATTGCTCCGTAGATGCCGCGCGAGCCGCTCGACGTCGCGGTGACGACGCATGGGGCCGTGACATTGAACGTCGTCGGTAGCTGCACCATCAGCGTCACGTTCTGCGCGCCGGTGCCGTCCTCCGCGTAGGCGATGAACTCGGTGCCGGCGATCAGCCCTTCGCCCGAGGTCACCACGCCGCCGGCCGTGACGTTAGGGCCGTACAGCGTGCCGTAGCCGCCATTGGCGGTCGGGTCGACCAGCGCGCGGTAGTTGGTGTGAATGGCAAGCCGGCGCAATTGGGCCGGGTTGGTTGGGTCGGTGGCCGGCGCGGTGGCGGTGCCCAGCCCGGTCTTGCCAAGCCCGGCGGTCAGAAGATCATCGGTCACACCGTCGTAGGTGGTGGCGGTGATCGTGCCGAGCCAGCTCGGCTTGACATTCACGGGCGGCGGCGCAACGCCCCCGCTGTCGGAGCTGCCGCACCCCGTAACGAGACCACTTGCCACAACTAGCCCGAGCGCCAGCCGCAGGGCCAAAGGTGAAATGCGCATCTGTCCCCCTCCATGCCGCCCGCCAAGCGCGGGGGCCGCGATGTTTGTCTTGCCGATGGTCGTTCCCCGCGGCGCGCGCCGCGCGGGACGCGCAGCATCGCGCAGTTTGGGCCGCGGCGTCTACTGTCGGGCGGTTCGGACCGCGCGTCCTCCGGCCGAACCGGCGGCGGAAGACGCGCGATCGGCGGGATGGTTGACGCCGTCATTGACCGGGACGGCGCCAAGCAAGAACGGGTTGATGCCCTCAAGGCAGCCCACGTTGTAGCCGTACTGGTCAGGGAACGAGCGGCGCTGGTGGTGCGTGTAGATGCCACAGTGGCCGCAGAAGTAGTGCTTGGCGACGCGCGTGTTGAACTGATACAGGCGCAGATGCTCCTGGCCTTGAACGATGCGGATGCCGGCCAGCGCGACCGACGCAACGACCGCGCCCTTGCGGCGGCAAATTGAGCAGTCGCAGCGGCGCGGATTGACGATGCCGTCTGGGAGATCCAGTTCCAGGACAACCGCGCCGCAGTGGCAACTGAGGCGATGCCTCGCTTGGACCGCAACGCCGCCGACCGATTTGATGGACATAACGCCTCCGCGCCGTGGTTGAGGGGAGCCTACGTTTGCGATGAGAGGCTTCACCCGGCTTGCCGGGGCAAGTCTTCTCGACGATGGGCTTGGGCCCCACTTGTCCCGTAGTGCTCTGGATACTGTTGCCCGTGATCGCCGATCTCGTCCCACTCAGCCCGTGAGTCGACCCAGATGTGAGCTTGGACCCGGAGGCCAAGGCCATTGCCGGGCAGGAGCCCCGCCGGGATGAACATCCGCTCGGCGTCGTTCTGTCCGGGCAGCCGCGAACCGCAGTTGCGGCAGAACCAGGTTTCCCACTGTGAATCCGGCTTGGCCCATTGGGCGATGTGCTCTTTGCCCTGCGTCCATCTGAACCGTTCATTTGGAACGAGAACGACCGCAACTCCGTTCGCGCCGGTCGCACGCCGGCAAATTGAACAGTGGCAGATGAAGACCCCCTCCGGGGCTCCCTCCAAATCGAAGCTGACGGATCCGCAATTGCAGTGTCCGGTGATCATTGTTCTCCCTCGGCGACAGTGCGTTGAGCTGGCGTCCCAGCCAGTGGTGTCAGGCCGCAAGACACGCGGCAAGGCGTGGGCGGTCGAGCCCATGGCGCGCAACCGTAGCGGCCTGCCGCGCGGCGGCGACACAGCGGCTCCCAGCCGTGCCAGCCGCAAACCGGGGTGACACCGCCGTCTCCGCCCACCGCGAGACTGCGCCTTTTTCTCTCGGACAACAGCGTCACTTGCCAATGCAAAACCTGCTGAAGATCTGGCCGAGCAGATCGTCGGCGCTGACCTCGCCGGTCACCTCGCCCAGCGCCTTGCCCCCCAACCGCAGTTCCTCGGCGAAGAGCTCGAGCTGCGCGTTGCCGTAGCCATGCGCCACATCGGCCTGCTCGGCAGCGGCCGCCAGATGCGCCGAAGCACGGCGCAGCGCGTCGAGCTGCCGCTCGCGTGCCAGAAACACCGACTCGCCCGCGCCCTGCTGCCAGCCGGCAATCGCCAGCAGCCGCGCGCGCAGGGCATCCAGACCGGCGCCGCTGCGCGCGGAGATCGCCAGTACCCCGTCGCGCTCGCCGGCGGGCTCCGACGTGAGGTCGATCTTGTTGCGCACCTCCACCAGCGGCACCGCCTCGCGCACGCGCGTTTGCACGCGCGCCAGCACCTCGGCATCGGCGGCCGGGGCCGTCGCGTCGACCAAATGGAGAACCACGTCAGCGCGTTCGATCTCGGCCAGCGTGCGCGCGATGCCGATGCGCTCGACCTCATCGGCCGCGGCGTCGTCGCGGATGCCCGCGGTGTCGGTCACATGCAGCGCAATGCCGTCGATGCTGATGGTCTGCTGGATGCGGTCGCGCGTCGTGCCGGCGATCGGCGTGACGATGGCCACCTCCTGCCCGGCCAGCGCGTTGAGCAGACTCGACTTGCCCACATTCGGCGCGCCCACCAGGACCACGTGCAGGCCCTCGCGCAACAGCGCGCCCTGCTGCGCGCGCGCCAAGAGCCGCGCCAGCGCCGCGCGCACCGCCTGCAGGCGCTCGCGCGCACGTGCGGCTTCCAGAAAGTCGATCTCTTCTTCCGGAAAGTCGAGCGTCGCTTCGACCAGCATGCGCAGTTCGGTCAGTGCATCGGCCAGCTCGCGGACCTCGCGCGAGAACGCGCCGGTGAGCGAGCGCGCCGCGCTGCGCACGGCCTGCGCGGTGGATGCGTCGATCAGGTCGGCCACCGCCTCGGCCTGCGCGAGATCGAGCCGCTCGTTCAGATACGCACGCCGCGTGAACTCGCCCGGCTCGGCGATGCGCAGGCCAATCGCGCGGCCTGCCTGCAGGCAGCGCTCGACCAGCAGTTGCAACACCACCGGGCCGCCATGGCCCTGCAGCTCGAGCACGGTCTCGCCCGTGTAGGAGTGCGGCGCCGGGAACAGGAGCGCGATGCCTTCGTCGAGCACCTGACCCGCCGCATCGAGGAACGGCGCATACAGCGCGCGGCGCGGCTGCAACGCCGGGGCGCGCGCGCCGAGCAAAGCATCCGCGATGGGCGCAAGCTCGCGTCCCGACACGCGCACCACGCCAATGCCACCGCGCCCGGGCGCCGTGGCGATGGCAACGATGGGATCGCGGTCAGACAGCATGGCGAATCGGTTGAAGCTGCGGGTCGAACCTAGCACGCGACCGGCGCCGCCGCTCACTACACTGCCGCCCATGCCCTACGGTGACGATCCGCTGCTGAAGTTTGCCGGCCCGCTGGCCGCCGTGCTGCTGGCGCTCGCCCTGTGCGTGCTCATCGCTGCGCTCATTGGCGGCGCGATGCCGCTGGAGTACACCGGCCGCGCGCTCGTTTACCTGGGCCTGCTGCTGTACGTGATCGCCGGCGCCTTCGTGGTGTTTCGCGTGGTGGCTGCCGGCGAGGCCCAGCGCCTGACCGTGGCCCGCGTGGGCAAATGGGTCATCTCGATCTGGCTCTGGCCGCTGTTGTTGCTCGCGCGGCGCCGCTGATGCGACTGGTCGCACTCGCACTTTTGACCCTTGCCGTCAGCGCGGGCGCGACCGAACTCGATCTGGCCGTCCGTCCTGACCGCGCCACGCCGCAAGCGCAGTCGACCTGCGAGTCCGTGGTGGTGCGGCGCTGCGCAAAGTCGGCCGAAGCGCCGCCGCAGGAATCGGGCGGCTACCGCGCCCTGCAGCAGCGCCGCAACGCACCCGATCTCGATCAGATCCTAGAGGCCGTGGTGATCGAAGGTGAGCGCCTGCGTCGCCCGCCGACGGTGCGCGAGGCTATCGAGGCCGCCACGGCCACGCGCACCGCGCGCAGCTTCGAGTCCGGCGATGGCGGCCAGTGCACCTGCATCAAGCCCTGCCCCGCCTGGCCCGCCCCCTGCTGCTCCTGCACCAAGGGCGGCCGCGACGCGATGATCAACAACCTGATCCGGTAGCCGCGACATCCGCGGCGGCGGCCACGCCAACGACGCTGGACCCCGCCTGCGGGGGGATGACACCCACCAGCGCGCCAAGCAGCATCTTGAGCACGGCGCTACACGCCCGCGCAGCGGGCATCGTTGCACTTGAAAAGGGTCGGGCGCCCGGCCGCCCGAAGCCCGACTCTCTGACTAGACCGCTTTGCGTGCACGTGCGATGGCGAAGCCATCGCGTACACGCAAAGCGCTACCCGACGGGCTTCGCCTTCTGGATCTGCTTGGTCACGTACCACTGCTGCGCGATCGACAGCAGGTTGTTGACCACCCAGTAGAGCACCAGGCCGGCGGGGAAGAAGAAGAACATCACGCCGAAGATGAACGGCATCGCCGCCATCACCTTGGCCTGGATCGGATCGGGCGGCGTGGGGTTCAACTTGTACTGCACCCACATGCTCGCGATCATGATGATCGGCAGGATGAACCAGGGATCGGGCGTGGCCAGGTCCTGCACCCACAGGACCCACGGCTGGTTGCGCATCTCCACGCTGGCCAGCAGCACCCAGTAGAGCGCGATGAACACCGGGATCTGCACCAGGATCGGAAGACAACCGCCGAGCGGATTGATCTTCTCGTTCTTGTACAGCTCCATCATGGCCATGTTCATCTTCTGCTTGTCATCGCCATATTGCTCGCGCAGCTTCATCAGCCGCGGCGTGACTTCCTTCATCTTGGCCATCGAGCGATAGCTCGCCGCCGATAGCGGATAGAACGCGGCCTTGATCAGCACCGTGAGCAGCACGATCGCCCAGCCCCAGTTGCCGGTGACACCATGCAGCACCTGCAGCAGCCAGAACAACGGCTTGGAAATCATCGTGAGCCAGCCGTAGTCGACCACCAGGTCCAGCCCCGGCGCCAGCTCGACGAGCGACTTCTGGTCCTGCGGCCCGATCCACAGCGACGCGGTGGAGGTCGCGCTGGCGCCCGGCGCGATCTGCGGCAGCGGCATCACCGTGGAGACCGAGAACAGGTTGGGGCCATCGACACTTGTGCGGAACTCACGCAGCTGTCCCTGCGGTGGCAGCCAGGCCGTGACGAAGTAGTGCTGGATCATCGCGATCCAGCCGTCCTTGGCCTCGTTGGCGTGCTCGGCCTTTTTCTTCTCGATGTCGCTGAAGTTGATCTTCTGGAACTTGCGCGCGTCGGTGTAGACGGCCGGGCCGGTGAAGGTGTAGTACAGCGCGCTCTCGCCTTCGGGCTTGTTGCCATCGCGCACCAGCTGCAGGTACACCGACGGCGTGATCGGCTCGTTGCCGAGGTTCTGCAGCTCGTGCCGGACCTCGATCGCGTAGCTGCCGCGCCGGAAGATGTAGGTCTTGACCACGCGCAGGCCGCCCGCTTCGGCGGCGAACTTGACCTCGAGGGTGTCCTGGCCCGGTTCCATCGTGCGCGGGCCCGGCAGCGGCTCGAACGGCGTCAGGTGGTTCGGAAACCGCGCGCCAGTCGTCGAGGTGATGCCGGTGCGGGCCAGGTAGACGCGGTTGCTGTTCCACTCCAGCAGCACCACGTTTTTCTCTGGGTCATGGCGCTTGCCGGTGATGAGCCCCAGCAGGCCCGAGGCGGTCCAATCGGGCGCCACATCCTGCTGCAGCAGTTCGGCGCGCGCCACCACGGCACCGGTCGGGTCGAACTCAACGCGGAAGCGGTCCGTCTGAACCTGCACGCGCTCGTTGCGCGGCGCGCTCGCGGCCGGCAGGCCACCCACGCTGGCACCCGGCGGCTGAGCGGCCGCCGGCACCGCGGCGCTCTGCGCGCCGGCGGGCACGGCGCCGGTCGCCGCGCCGGTCGCCGCCGCGGTCGTACCGGCTGGTGGCGCGGCGGCCTTGTCTGAAGCGGCGGGCGCCGGCGCCGTGGCCGCAGGGCTCAGCATCGACGGCCGGCCCTGCTGCTTTTGCCACGCGTCCCACAGGAACAGCAGCGACATGCCGAAGATCACCCACAGGATGGTGCGCTGGATATCCATTCGCAACTTTCAGGCTTGGTTTCGTGTGTTTCGTTGGGCTGCGGGCGCGCTCAAGGCGCTAGCGAGTTGGCTCGGTCGCCGCTGCGGTGGTCTCGCGCGGCGCGCCGTGCGCCTGACCGGCCTGGCACCAGCAGCGCCAGCGAAAGCGCGTCGGCACCTCGTCGACACCGCCCGCACTGTATGGATGGCAGCGCGCCACGCGTGCGACGGTCATGTACGTGCCCTTGAGTGCGCCATGCCGCTCGATCGCCTCCATGGCGTACATCGAGCACGTGGGCCAGAAGCGGCAGCTGTTGCCGACCCACGGCGAGAGCAGGAACCGGTAGGCGCGCAGCAGCGCCAGGAGCACGGTCTTCATGTGGGCGAGCTAGAGAGGCTGTGGGCGAGTCGGTCGAGCAGGGTGTCGGCCTCGGCGCGTAGTTCGCGCTTCAGCCGCGCACGCGGCAGCGTGCCAGGCGCGGGCACGGGGGCTTTGAGCCGCAGCACCACGTCGAGTTGCACCATCCGCGCAGCGGCGGCCGCATCCAGCCCCGGTGCGGCGTGGCGCGCGGCCTCGCGCAGAACCCGCTTGATGAGCGAGCGGTCCACCGAGCGCGCCGCGTTGCGCTTGCCCACCGTGACGCCAAAGCGGCACGGCATGCGCGCCGTGCCCACTGCCGCGTCGCGCGGGTTGATCAGCGCCGCCACCGATAGCCAGCGCCGGCCGCCACGCCACCAGCGGCCCGTTGCCCCCGCGCCCGACTCCCGCGCGCTGGACGTGAACAGTGCAAAGCTGGCGCTGTCACGTAGGCGGCGTGTCGCCGGATAGCCGAGCCGCACTGCGGGCATCGCTGCTCGCGAGGAAGACACTCGATCCGCAGGGTGCACGTCAGGCGCGGCGGGTGCAGCGGCGGCTGCATCGGGCACTTGGTGCGCGCGGCGCGAGCGCCGTCCTTAGACAGCCAGCCGCTTGCGGCCCTTGGCGCGGCGCGCATTGAGCACCGCGCGGCCGCCGCGCGACTTCATGCGGACGAGAAAGCCGTGGGTACGTTTGCGCTTGAGCACGGACGGTTGATAGGTGCGTTTGGTGGCCATGGTGCTAAGTCCTTGTTAGAGCCTGTTGCGGAGCTGACGGGAGTCGGCGGCGCAGCGCGCCGGTGAAGCGGCCCTCGGCCATGAGCCCCACCTCGGTGACAGCGCTGCTCGCGCCGCCTGACGTGCGTGCGCCACCAATGCAGCGCTGCTGGCGTTTCGCCGGTTTTTTAGCCTGCCCTGCGCCCGACCACGAGATAGCGACGGCCCAGCACAGCGCGGCGAAAAAAGCCCACTATTAGACGCGATGCTGCGGCAGAGCGTCAAACCGATGCGTCGCCAGTCGCCGCTGCGGGTGACTCTGCCGGGCGCGGACACACTTGTCCCCGACGCATCCACAGCGCCTTTGCACTTGTCCCCAGCTTGTCCACAGCATTCTCCCGTGCCCCAAAAAATCTGTACGCAAGCGATCCTGCGCACGGCCGGTGAGCGAGTAAACGCTCTCACGAAGAGCCGCGCCGCAAAATACCGAAGATCGTGCTCGCCGCTCAAGCATCACCTCGCCGCGCTGTGGATAACCCCTTGCCAGCCGGCTACAATCGCCGCTTCATTTCGCTGACCGGGCCGGTCGTTGTCCTGCAGGAGGGAGTCGGTGCCGGGACGCAAGCTCACGGGATGGTGGGTTGGTGCCCCGTGATTGCGCCTGACTCGAAAAGTGAACAAAACGAGCCCCGGAGGAGACACCACGGGGTCGATACAACAAGCGCACGAAGCGCGCCGTTGTCACTTGCGGCGTGGTTCGCTGATGCGGACGAACGAGAAGATGCTTCCAATTTGGCAAGACTGCGCGCGCGCTTTGGAGCGCGAACTCACCCCCCAACAGTTCTCAGCCTGGATCAAACCCCTCCGCGCCATCGACTACGACGCCACCAACGGCCGGCTTCGCATCGGCGCACCCAACCGGTTCAAGCTCGACGCGATTCGCGCGCAGTTTGCGGCACGCATCCAGGCCGCCGCCGCCAGCGCCGTGCAGCGACCGGTGGAAATCGTGTTCGAGGTCGAGAACGCCACTGAGGGCCTTGCCAACGGCACGGCCGCCAATGACGGTGCTGCCGGCCCCACCGGCGCCCTCACCAGCGATCTGGCCGCCAGCGTGGCCAGCACCGGCAACAGCGCGCGGGCCAATGGCGCCTATGGCACCGCCAGCGGCAACAACGGCAACAGCACCAGCACCGCCGACACCTTTGAGCGCGCGCGCCTGAACGCCGCGCTGAGCTTCGACTCGTTCGTCACCGGCAAGGCCAACCAGCTGGCACGGGCCGCCGCGATGCAAGTCTCGGAGAACCCCGGCGGCTCGTACAACCCGCTGTTTCTCTATGGCGGCGTGGGCCTGGGCAAGACGCACCTGGTGCACGCGGTGGGCAACGCCATCCTGGCGCGCAAGCCCAATGCGCGCGTGCGCTACATCCATGCCGAGCAATACGTGTCCGACGTCGTGCGCGCCTACCAGCGCAAGGCATTCGATGACTTCAAGCGCTATTACCACTCGCTCGATCTCCTGCTGATCGACGACATCCAGTTCTTTGCCGGCAAGAGCCGCACGCAGGAAGAGTTCTTTTACGCGTTCGAGGCGCTGGTCGCGGGCAAGAAGCAGATCATCATCACCAGCGACACCTATCCAAAGGAACTCAAGGACATCGAGGATCGGCTAGTGTCGCGCTTTGCTTCCGGGCTCACGGTCGCCATCGAGCCGCCCGAGCTCGAAATGCGGGTGGCGATCCTGCTCAAGAAGGCTGAGAACGAAGGCGGGCAACTGTCCGAGGACGTCGCCTTTTTCATTGCCAAGAACCTGCGCTCCAACGTGCGCGAGCTCGAGGGCGCTTTGCGCAAGGTCCTGGCCTTTGCGAGCTTCCACGCCCGCGCCATCACCATCGATCTCGCGCGCGAGGCGCTCAAGGACCTGCTGGGTGCATCGACCGGCCTGGTGACGGTCGAGCTGATCCAGAAGACCGTGGCCGACCACTACAAGATCAAGGTCGCCGACATGTACTCCAAGCGGCGGCCCAATAACATTGCGATGCCGCGCCAGGTCGCGATGTATCTAGCCAAGGAACTGACGCAAAAGAGCCTGCCCGAGATCGGCGAGCTCTTTGGCGGGCGCGACCACACCACGGTACTGCACGCGGTGCGCAAGATCGGCAAGAACAGGCAGATGGACTCCGAACTTAACCACGCCCTGCATGTGCTCGAGCAGATGCTCAAGGGCTAACGCATGGTGCGCGCGCAAGGCTGGCGCGCGGGATTGGGCTTTGAGCGAGCCAACGGCACGCACGCGCGCGCAACCCTGCCCGTGGATCGTGCGCAAACAGTGGCGGGATAACCTGGCGTTTCGCGTTGATAACCAGACGGATAACTGCCTGGAAAAGTGCGACAGCCCTGTGGATGATGATGAACAACCTGCAAGCTTTTCACGGCCGCCTGAAAGTTTTCCCGCCGGCCCACAGGATGTCAGTCACCAAGCAGACCGCTTGCCCACAGTCATTCAGCTGCGCTAACGCATTGATCGAACGAGACCAAACGGCCTTATCCCCAGGTTTGATGCTCCTTTTTTAATTAAGACTTATCAAGAGGATCTATACAAAATGCAACTCGTCAAAGCCTCGCGGGATGCGTTGCTCAAGCCGCTGCAGGTGGTCAGCGGCATCGTCGAGCGACGGCAGACTTTGCCGATCCTCGCCAACATCCTCGTGAAAAAGGATGGCGAGAGGGTGTCGTTCACCGCAACCGACCTGGAGATCCAAATCCAGACCTCGGCCGAGATCGGCGCGGGCAAGGACCAGGTCGCCACTACCGTGGCCGCGCGCAAACTCGTCGACATCTTGCGCGCCCTGCCCGAGTCCGACGTTGCGTTGTCGCTCGCGGCGAAGAAGCTCACCGTGCAGTCGGCCAAGAGCCGCTTCAACCTGCAAACGCTGGCCGCAGAGGAGTTTCCCACGGTGGCGCAGGCCGAGTTCTCGGCCGATTTCACGCTGCCGGCGGCTACGCTGAAGTACCTGCTCAACATGGTCCACTTTTCCATGGCCGCGCAGGACATCCGCTACTACCTGAACGGCATGCTGATAATCGTTGACGGCGCCACAGTGCGCGCCGTGGCCACCGACGGTCACCGCCTGGCGCTGTGTGAGGTGAGCAAGGACGGCGCGACCAACAAGATCGAGGCGATCATCCCGCGCAAGACCATCCTCGAGCTGATGCGCCTCTTGCCCGACAGCGAAGACCCGGTGCGCGTGCAAATGGCTGCCAACCAGGTGAAGTTCAGCTTCGGCTCGATCGAACTCGTCAGCAAGTTGGTGGAAGGCCGCTTCCCCGATTACCAGCGCGTGCTGCCCGCCAATAACACCAAGTTCGTGACCGTGGGCCGCGCCGAGATGATGGCCGCGCTGCAGCGCGCCGCCATTCTCACCACCGATAAATTCAAGGGCGTGCGCGTGGTGCTGGCGCCCGGCTCGATCAAGATCAACTCCACCAACGCCGACCAGGAAGACGCGCAAGAGGAACTCGAGGTCGAGTACAGCGGCGAGGGCCTGGACATCGGCTTCAACGTCACGTACTTGCTCGACGTGCTCGGCAACCTCACCAGCGAGCATGTCCGCCTTTCTTTCGGCGACGCACTGGGCTCCGCGCTGATCACGATGGTCGACAGCGAGAAGTTCAAGTACGTCGTGATGCCGATGAGGATTTGATGCGGGAGTAGCGCAGCAGCAAGGATCGTCGTCCCGGCGCAGGCCAGGACCCAAGTTGAAGAACTTTGAGACTTGTCTCCGGCCTGCACCGGGGGAGAAAGTAGAAGTAAGCACCACAGTCGTCCCCGCGAAGGCGGGGACCCAGCGCCGTTACAGGCCGAGCAAGACGCTGCATTCCCGCCTAGGCGGGAATGACGACGAGTTGGGCAACCGCGCGATCCAGCGCGAGCGAGTGCAAGCAAAGGAAGTCGATGTCCGCAGTCCCGAATCTCCCGCCGAGCAACCAGCCGACGAGCACCCCCATCGCCCCCGGTACGGGCGACTACGGCGCTGATGCCATCCAGATCCTCGAGGGCCTGGAGGCCGTGCGCAAGCGGCCCGGCATGTACATCGGCGACACGCAGGATGGCACTGGTCTGCATCACATGGTGTTCGAGGTTGTCGACAACTCCATCGACGAGGCGCTGGCCGGCGTGTGCGACGACATCGTCGTCACCATCCATACCGACAACAGCATTTCCGTCATCGACAACGGCCGCGGCATCCCCACCGGCATCAAGTTCGACGACAAGCATGAGCCCAAGCGCTCGGCCGCCGAGATCGCGCTCACCGAGCTGCACGCTGGCGGCAAGTTCAACCAGAACAGCTACAAGGTCTCCGGCGGCCTGCACGGCGTGGGCGTGAGCTGCGTGAACGCCCTGTCCAAGTGGCTGCGCCTGACGGTGCGCCAGAGCGGCCAGGTGCACTTCATGGAGTTTGCGGCCGGCGTGCCGCAGAACCGCCGACTCGAGACCGTGGTCGGCATGGTGGTCTCGCCGATGCTCGTGCAGGGCGCGACCGAAAAGCGCGGCACCGAGGTGCACTTCCTGCCCGACGAAGCCATCTTCGGCAACGTCGAGTTCCATTACGAGATCCTGTCCAAGCGGCTGCGCGAGCTGTCATTCCTGAACAACGGCGTGCGCATCCGCCTGGTGGATCAGCGCAACGGCAAGGAAGAAGACTTTGCCTTCAGCGGCGGCGTGCGCGGCTTCGTGGAGTACATCAACAAGGCCAAGACCGTCCTGCACGGCAACGTGTTCCATGTGATGGGCGAGAGCACCTTCACCACCCAGCAGGGCATCCCCGTGGGCGTTGAAGTGGCCATGCAGTGGAACGACGGCTACAGCGAGAGCCTGCTCGCCTTCACCAACAACATCCCGCAGAAGGACGGCGGCACGCACATCACCGGCCTGCGCGCGGCCATGACGCGCGTGATCAACAACTACATCAAGGCCAACGAGCTCGACAAGAAGGCCAAGGTCGAGACCACCGGTGACGACATGCGCGAGGGCCTCACCTGCGTGCTCAGCGTCAAGGTGCCCGAGCCCAAGTTCAGCTCGCAGACCAAGGACAAGCTGGTCTCCTCCGAGGTGCGCCCCGCCGTGGAAGAAGTGGTCGGCAAGGCGCTGGAGGCCTTCCTGCTCGAAAAGCCCAGCGATGCCAAGATCATCTGCAGCAAGATCGTCGATGCCGCGCGCGCCCGCGAGGCCGCCCGCAAGGCGCGCGAGATGACCCGCCGCAAGGGCGTGCTCGACGGCGCCGGCCTGCCCGGCAAGCTGGCCGACTGCCAGGAAAAAGACCCCTCCAAGTGCGAGCTCTACATCGTGGAGGGAGACTCCGCCGGCGGCTCTGCCAAGCAGGGGCGCGACCGCAAGTTCCAGGCGGTGCTGCCGCTGCGCGGCAAGGTGCTCAACGTGGAGAAGGCGCGCTTTGACAAGCTGATCAGCTCCGAGCAGATCGCCACGCTGATCACCGCGCTGGGCACCAGCATCGGGCCGGACTTTAACCCCGACAAGCTGCGTTATCACCGCATCATCGTGATGACCGATGCCGACGTCGACGGCGCGCACATCCGCACGCTTCTGCTCACGCTGTTCTACCGCCAGATGCCGCAGTTGGTGGAGCGCGGCCACATCTACATCGCGCAGCCGCCGCTGTACAAGATCAAGCACGGCAAGGAAGAGCGCTACGTCAAGGACGACCACGAGTTGAGCCACATCCTGCTCAAGCTCGCGCTCGACGGCGCGCGCCTGTACGTGGATGGCCGCGCCGTGGAGGCCAACCAGCCCGTCGCCGGCGATGCGCTGGGCGAGCTGGCCCGCCAGTACCTGCTGGCCGACGCGGTGGTGAGCCGCCTGAGCCACGTGATCGACCGCGGCGCGCTCGAGGCCATCACCAACGGCGTGGAGCTCGACCTGGCGGATGCGGGCACCGCCGAGGCCAGCGCCCGTGCGCTGGAAACCGCCATGGGCAACAATACGGTGGAAGTGGTGGCGCAGTACGACGAGCGCACCGACAAGCACCGCCTGACCATCCACCGCCGCCACCACGGCAACGTCAAGCTCAGCATGATCGACGCCGAGTTCACGCACGGCGCTGACTACGCCACGCTGAACAACGCCGCCAAGACTTTCCGCGGCCTGATCGGTGAAGGCGCCAAGGTGGCACGCGGCGAAGGCGAAAAGACCAAGGACAGCACCGTCACCGACTTTCGCGCAGCCATGCAGTGGCTGCTGGCGCAGGCCGAGCACAGCCTGTCAAAGCAGCGTTACAAGGGCCTGGGCGAGATGAACCCCGAGCAGCTGTGGGAAACGACCATGGACCCGGCCGTGCGGCGGCTCCTCAAGGTGCAGATCGAAGACGCCATCGGCGCCGACCAGATCTTCACCACGCTGATGGGCGACGAGGTCGAGCCGCGCAAGAGGTTCATCGAGAACAATGCGCTGGCGGCGGGGAATATTGACGTCTAGTTGCGTAGGTTCTATGTCCGCATCGCTGCGTCTTCACTGTGGCTGCGAGCGGCCAGGAGCGGCCTTCGTCGATAAATGTGATCGCGCCCGGCAGCGGACGCGGGCAGCGAACGCTGTTTCCGCCGCCCGCTGTCGCTAGTGCTCGAAGTCGGCGGTTGCCTTCATTCCCTTCATCACTGACTCCACGGCGCCGGGAGGCATCAGGTGGCTGCGGTCCAGCACGCGGTCGAGCTGGGTCAGAGCGTCGGCTGCCGACGACGCGCGCGTGCCGAGCACGAAGGCGGCGAGTCCCTGTCGCGTGAGCTGGAAGTGCGTCGGCGCGGCGGCCGCCGCATCGCTGATGACGAGGACGCCGTTGCGCAGTTCGAGCCGACGCAGGCGCGGATCGCCCTCGACGGCCAACGTGAACGCCTGGCGCAGCCCTTCGGCCTTGCGCGGATCCACGAGGTAGCGCACGAACTGCAGGTTCTCGTCCACGGACGCCGCGGCGAGGGCCTGCGCGGTGGGCGTGCCGAGGAAGCGCCGGATCGCGTCGAGCGTCACCGGCTGACCCATCACCTGCATGGCCCCCTCGATCTGCAGCGCCTCGGTGAGGTAGAAGCCGCGTGCATTCGCCGACGAAGTGCGCTGTCCGAGCTGGCGGGCCGCCGCCGCGCGGAGCTTGCGCGCCTCGGCGTCGTTCGCGTCCACATCGAGCAGCAGCGTTGTCAGCCGGAGCGTCCACCGCCAGTTGGCAAGCCCTCCTTGTGCGTTGGCGCTGGTGGCGGCCTGACGGACGGCTGCCTGGCCGCCCATCATCTGCACGGTGCGCGCCGCTTCCTCGCTCTCGGACAGGGGATTGATGTCGTAGATGTCACCGCCGAACCAGCCGAGCGTGCCGTTGTAGACCTGCCTGACGTGGCTCTCGACCTGGCCGTAGTTCTCCCTGTCCCCACGCAAATTGCCCGGCATGTACACCTGTTCAGCCGCCTGGCGTCCGTCCAGGCCGTGCGAGATCAGTCGCAGTGTCTGATCGTGAATCAGCTGCACGCCGTCGACCGAGCGCTGCACGGCGTCGCGCACCGCGTCCTCGCCCTTGACGGTGGGCCCGTGAACGTCGAGCAGGAACTCGGCGTTTTTCGACTCCATCCATCGTGCGTCCTGGATGAAAATCGACGGATTGCGATAGGGCCCGCCGCGCAGCGTGTACACGTTGAAGATGCCGCCCGGCACCATGAAGTTGATCACGACCATGCGCTTGCGCGAAAAATAGAAGCCGACACTGTCGCCCGTGTCCGAGCGGGCGGGTGCCACCTGCACCGGCTCGCCGGCGATGACGAGGTCGACGACGCGACCGTCCGGGAACAGCCGCGTGGGCGGCTGGTAGCTCGAACCGGCGAGCAGTTTCTCCGGAGGAAAGCCGAGCTGGTTCGGGAACGCGTCGGGTCCGCTGCGCGGGTGAAACACGCCGAACTGAGCGGCCGCGCGCGCCTGGTAGATGCCGCTGAGCACGCTAATTCCGCTCGAGGTGTTGCGGTTGCGATCCAGGTGCTCGTGTCCCCAGACCTCCGCGCCCTTGTCGAGCCATGCGCCGGTGCCGTTTGCGTAGTGCCAGTGCGTCAGGAGGATGGCCGCGACTTTCACTTTGCGGCCGAGCGTCTGCTCAAGCATGGCGCGCATCTCGGCGGCGGCCTGCGTGTAGTCGCCCGTGTCGACGATGATCCAGCCGCGCGGCGCCTCGATCGCGAAGCTGCTGCCCAGACCCCAGCCGCGCATGGCATACACGCCCTCGGTGACCTGTTCGACCCGCTTTGGCGCCCCGATGCCCCACTTTTCGTTCGCCAGCACCGCGGCGCGCGTCGTGATCGCGCCGTTTGGCGCAACGACGGTTTCGCTGCGCAGCGACGGGCTGTGCCAGGAAGATTCCGTCTGTCCCGCTGGCGCGCCGGCGGATGATGACTGAGCGTGTCCCAGCGAGCACGGGCCGATCGCGAGCGTGGCGACGGCGCAGGCGATCTGGAGGGTCCGAGAGTTCATGACCTAATTTCCTCCGTTTTCAGTTGCAGGCCGATCAAGACCCGATCAAGGCTTGAAGTGGGCCGCGATAGCGGTGGCTGTAGGTTCACCAGCCGGCTTCAAAGCGCCCAGTTGCCGTACACGGACAGCGTGACAGCAGCCGTATTCCGATACTCGCCGACCAGATTGCCGCGGCCTCCCAGCGCCGGCGGCAGTGCGCTGGTGGATTCCACGTTCAGGGTCCCGCCGTAGATCACCGATCCAGCGATGCCCCACTTCGTCGTGGGCGACAGCTGCTGTTCGCCGCCCAGGCCGAAGCGCCACGCCGAATTTAGCGGCAGCAGCGGGGTGACCCGGCTGCCTGACTGGAAACCCGAGTCGTAGGCCATGCCGAAGTTGAGCTTCCACGGGCCCGACAACTGGTACTGCGCACCGGCGGCGACGTGCCAGGTGTCCTTGAACGGGATCGCGGTCGTCAGGCCGGCGGGGTTGTTGCCGATGTCGACGCCGATCTCGACCTCGCCGAATCGCGACCATTGTTGCCAGCCGACGTTGCCCATCACTGCCCACCGTTCGTCGATCTGGGTGTATCCGCTGGCCATGACCTGCTGCGGTACGCGCACGCCCGCATTGAGCTGCGCGTCGAGCAAGCCACGACTGCGCAGCAAGGTCGATAGCACCGGACCGAGTCCGGAGAACTGCGGCTGCGTCTTGAAGTCGAGCTTGACTTCCGAGGTCCAGGTCACGCCGACCCGCGAGGTCGGCGACCATGCGTACAAGAGCCCGAGGTTGCCGCCCATGCCCCAGGCGGTGTCGTCGAACTCGAAACTGCCGTCGGCCGCGCCAGGGACAATGTTGTTGACCGCGACCTTCTGGTTCATGACGCCGTACATGACGTTGATGCCGGCGCCCAGCGAAAGGTGCTCGTTCAAGCGGTAGGCCACCGAAGGCACGAAGGACACGCCGAGCAGCGTGGCCTCCTGGGCACGGTAGCGGCCGACCCAGCTAGTGTCGTAGTCGAGGATCGAGCCGAAGTTGCCGGTCGCCGCGAAGCCGAGCTTGAGGTCGGACGAAACGCTGTGCGTGACGAACACGCCACCGCCCGGCACAACGCCGTTGGAGCCGAAGACCCGGCCGCCGTCGCCGCTGCCGAGCGCGGGGGTCGTGCCCTCGCCGACGGAGAACCGTGTGTTGAGCCGCATCAGCTGGCCACCGGCCAGCACCTGCGTGCCGTCCAGCCGCGTCATGCCGGCCGGGTTGGTGAAGGCGGTCGAGGCATCCTGCGCGCGGGCTGCATAGCCGGCCGCGGCGAGGCCAACTTCGGCGGTACCGAACTCGTAGAGAAGCAGGCCGCCGGCCGCGGCGGGCATGGCGCTGCACGCCACTGCTGCGAAAAGTGCCAGACGCCACAATCCTGTTGTGCCGCTCCATTCGCAGGGACCGCAACCCGTCGCCCGAACACGCCGCCGTGAGCCGAACGGGCTGACCAGAGGGCGACTGACGGAGTGCGTGGCAATAGCGTGGCTCAATGCGCGCGACGGATCGCCAGGAGCGAGGTGCGACATCAGGGTACCGTGGAATTGAAGGAGTCAGGGCGAACTGTTCGCCCAGCCTGCGGGCGCGGCGATCGGTAGTGCCCAGGCATACACGCCGCCGCAGTCAAAATATCACGGCGCTGCGAAGCACTTTGCCCAAAATGGCACAATCGCTGCGCCACCCGCCACTTCCTGCGATGAGGCACGATGGCCAGGCTCCGCGGCCAAGGCGTTCCAACCGGCTTCCCGATCCGCGGATGGTTCGCGGACAGCGCTCCGGCTTTCCGTCGCGAGTTCCTGGCGCTGGCGCGCCCGGAGTTCTTTGCGGCTGGCAGCGTGATCTACAGGGCAGGCGACGATGGGCAGGACGTCTTCGGTGTCAGCTCCGGTGTGGTGATCTTGCAGGGAAAGTTCACCCACCCGGATGCGATGCTCCTGCACATGTTGCGGCCTGGAGAATGGTTCGGCACGGTGCCGTTGCTCCTCGGACGCAGTCGACGCGTCGCCGCCGTCGCAAGAACTGACGCGAACCTCCTGCGCGTTCCGGGGGACCGGCTGCGCGCACTGCTACGACGTCGCCCGGAGTGGTTTGCCGAGCTCGGGCGTGACGCGATTTATCACATGGACGTCGCGATGCAGATCGCCGTCGACCTGCTGATCCGCGATGCCACGGCGCGCTGCGCGGCCGTCCTGCTGCGCATGGCCGGCCGGCGCTGGACCTCGGATCCGGATGCAAACCTGCCGTCCGAAATCCCGGCTTCGCAGGGTGAACTCGCGATGCTCTGCAACGTCTCCAGGAACACGTTCAGCCGCGTCGTGAAAGAGCTTTCAAGCCGTCGACTCTTGACGCTCAACTACAGGTCGCTGACCCTGAACGACCCTTCGCTACTGCGTGGGGTCGCGGAAGCCGGCTGAGAACAGCCCGCCAGTCGCGCCCGGCCTTGGTGGCGCAGCGGCGCCGGGTGCGCATGATCCGTCCCGTTGCCGATCGCAACGATGTCAGCCTTCTGCGTGAAGTCGAAGGCCGGTTTCGGGCGCCGCGAACGGCAGCAAAGGATCGAACTCGGTCCTCTGGACGGTCCGCTTTGTGGCGGCGTGATCGGGAGTCAGCGATAATCATCGCCTGCACACCGTGTGCCGCCCCTCGCGGCCCATGCGTGAGGGAAATTGCAGCATTTTTGAGAACAGCGGCGACTTGGGTTGCTGGGAATGTGCAAACGCTTCCTCTAAGGAACTTCGGATGCATTTGCAGGTTCATCGAGACCCTACAGAAAGTCGCGCACACGCCTCGCTCAACCTCGGCGCCAAGCGCGAGGCGATCGCGGCGATGTGCCAACGCTACGGCGTGGCGCGGCTGGATCTCTTTGGGTCCGCAACCACCGATCGCTTTGATCCGCAGCACAGCGATCTCGATGTCCTCGTGGAGTTCGACGCTGACTCCAAGCATCTGTTTGATCGCTACTTCAGCTTGAAAGAAGCGCTGGAGGCGCTGTTTGGACGCAAGGTGGACCTCGTATCCGCCGGCGCACTTCAGAACCCGCACTTCATCTCCGCAGTCCAGCAGACGCGCGAGACGGTGTATGCAGCCGAAGACGCCCAAGCTGCTTGAAGACATCCGCGACGCCGCGGACTTCATCCTGCAATCGACGCGCGGCAAAGCTCTGCCCGACTACTCCTCTGACCGCTTGCTGCGACAAGCGGTCGAGCGCAACTTCGAAATCATTGGCGAGGCAATGAACCGGCTTGCGCAGTCGGACAGTGCAGTGGCGTCACGCATCAGCCAAGCCCGTCGCATCATTGACTTCCGCAACCTCCTCATCCACGGCTACGACCTCATCGACCACCGGATTGTGTGGAGCACGATCGAAGAGGAGGTTCCAGTGCTGCTGAGTGAAGTGACGGCGCTTCTAGCGACCAAGTGAGCCGCCCATGCAAACGCTCACGATGAACATCAAGCGCTGCTACTTCAAGTGCATCGTCGATGGCACCAAGCGGGTTGAGTACCGCGACATGAGCCCTTTCTGGCAACAGCGGATCGAGGGCCTGCAAACACCCTTTCGCCTGCGCCTTCTGAACGGCATGCTGCCTCCCGTTCCGGAGGCCCTGGTCGAGGTCAAGCGCGTGGTACGCAATCGGGCGAACCGGCAGTACGAGCTGCATTTAGGCGCAGTCCTGCGGACGCGGCGCTGGGACAAGAAGACCGGCACGCCCAAGTAGGCCGTGTTGCCTACGAGCTAACGAATGCAAGTAAAGCCGAGCATGACTTTGGCTTTACCGCAGATCGCTTTCTCACGCACCCCAGCTACCATCGCCCCGCGGCATTGAGGGGACCTCGACCGGATGGCAACGGCCGAACAGCGCGCTCGCGCGAACATCGACAAGCTGTTGGGGCAGGCCGGCTGGTCCGTGCAGGACGTCAAAGCCGCGAACCTGCACGCCGCGCGTGGCGTGGCGCTGCGCGAGTTTGAGCTCAACCCCGGCCACGGCACCGCGGACTTTCTGCTCTACGTCGACAGCAAAGCCGCCGGCGTGATCGAGGCCAAGAAGGAAGGCGCCACGCTCACCGGCGTGGAAGTGCAGTCGGGCAAGTACGCGCAAGGCCTGCCCGCCGCGCTGCCCGCCCACCGCCGCCCGCTGCCCTTTCTCTACGAGAGCACGGGCAAAGAAACACACTTCACCAACCGCCTGGACCCAGAGCCGCGCGCCAAGAACGTCTTTGCCTTCCACCGCCCGGAAACGCTGGCCGATTGGCTCGGCGCCGCGCTCGTCGCCCCGGCGCCGGCCGGGGCCCAATTAGCCGCCAACGAAGCCCCTGTCCTCTACGACCTAGGCACCTTCCTCCACCGCCTGCAGCACATGCCGCCCCTCCTCACCGAGTGGGGCGACTTCAAGCTTTGGCCCGCGCAGATCACCGCCATCCGCAACCTGGAAGCCAGCCTTGCCTAGAACAAGCCGCGCGCGCTGATCCAGATGGCCACCGGCAGCGGCAAGACCTTCACCGCCATCAGCTTCATCTACCGGCTGATCAAGTTCGGCGGCGCGCGCCGCGTGCTGTTCCTGGTAGACCGCGGCAACCTCGGCAAGCAGACCAAGAAGGAGTTCGACCAGTACGTCTCGCCCGTCAACAACTGGAAGTTCGGCGAGGAGTTCATCGTCCAGCACCTCGCCCGCAACAACCTGGACCCGCATGCCAAGGTCGTCATCACCACCATCCAGCGCATGTTCTCCATGCTCAAGGGCCGCGAGCTTCCTGAAGAAGCTGACGAAGAATCCACCGCGCAGGTGGAGCGCCTGTTCAACGACCCCGAGCCCATCGACTACAACCCGGCGTTTCCGATCGAGGCCTTTGACATCATCGTCACCGACGAGGCCCACCGCTCCATCTACAACCTGTGGCGCCAGGTGCTGGAGTACTTTGACGCGCACCTGATTGGCCTCACCGCCACGCCCAACAAGCAGACCTTCGGCTTCTTCAACCAGAACCTGGTGATGGAGTACGGCCACCCGCAAGCGGTGGCCGATGGCGTGAACGTCAACTACGACGTTTACCGCATCAAGACCGAGGTCACCGAAGCCGGCAGCAAGGTCGAGGCCGGCTACTGGCTGCAGGTGCTGGACAAGCCCACTCGCGCCCGGCGCGACTGGCAACTCGATGACGACTTCGAGTACGCGCCCGAAGAGCTCGACCGCAGCGTGCAAACGCCCGATCAGATCCGCACCATTGCCCGCGCGCTGCGCGACAAGTGGCGCACCGATCTCTTTCCGCAGCGCGAGGAACTGCCCAAGACGCTGGTCTTTGCCAAGGACGACAACCACGCCGAGACCATCGTGGGCATCCTGCGCGAGGAGTTTGGCCGCGGCAACGAGTTCGCGCAGAA
>JADCGX010000010.1 GCA_020248785.1 Burkholderiales bacterium
ACCTGTACGTCGCGCAGCACAACGTCGACCCCAAGCCCTTCATCTGGACGGCCAGCGCCTCGGACATCCTCGCCAAGGTCACACGCGCCAAGGCCGCCTTGGCGACGGCTTCTCGATAAGTACAAAACAGTGGCGCGCACTACACTAGGGCCGCTCTGGCGGGTTGCGGTCGGCGGGGACCTCGCGCAGGAGCAGGCCGCTGGTGGACACGCGCAGTTCCAGCTCGGCGGACCGGTCGGCCGGGACGAAGGTCGCCGAGCCGTACTGCGCATCCATCAGCCAAGCCAGGGCCGCGTGGCGCGCACGCAAGGCGACCAGGTCGATCGGGCGTTCCCTTGCAAGCGAGTAGACAGCGCGCACCGCCTTGCGCTCGTCCTCGATGGACCGGTAGCGCCCCGTGATGCGGTCCAGTTCGTAGTGGGTGTGCAGGCCGAGCATGTTGGCCAGCGGCGACCACTTGATGACATGGGCGTCGACGGACACTTCGTCACCGCGCAGCGCGTAGCTCGCACTACGGCCATCGGGAAATCGAAGTGTGGCCTCGAACTGCTGCGGGCCGGTCGGGCGGATCGTGATACGGGCTGCGATCTCCTCACGGGTCAGCGCCTGGTAGCCGGCTGTGCCCACGCCGATTGCGCCGAGCATGAGCGCCAAGACAAGCAGCAGCAGCCCGCCCAGCAGCCTCAGAGTGCAGCCGACGAGGCGACCGTGCAGTAGCGCGGTCAGGCACGCGACGAGCAGCAGCACCGCAGCGGCGCCAAAGATGGCAGCCAGCGCCGTGAGCACCGTCGTGGTGGCGGTCAGCATGCGCGGCGACAGGGGGAGGCGCTCAAAGCGGGCCTGTGGTTGGAAACCACGCGAATCGCCCGCAATCTCAACCCAGCTGCACGTAGCGCACGGCCAGGACTTCCAGCGTGTCCACGCCAGCGGGCGTCCGCAGCTGCACCATGTCACCCTCGCGTGCCTTGGTGAGCGTGCGCGCGATCGGCGAGATCCAGCTCACGTAGCCGCGCGCGAGGTCGACTTCGTCGATGCCGACAATCGAGATCGTGCGCTCGTCGCCAGCGCCGTCGAGGTAGCTCACGGTGGCGCCGAAGAATATCTGATCGGTGGTTTCGCGTGCGGCCGGGTCGACGACTTCAGCCGCGTCCAGGCGCTTGGTCAGGAAGCGGATGCGCCGGTCGATCTCGCGCAGCCGCTTCTTGCCGTAGATATAGTCGCCGTTTTCGGAGCGGTCGCCATTGGAGGCCGCCCACGAGACGGTGCGCACCATCTCGGGTCGCTCGACCTTCAGCAAGTGCAGGAGCTCGCCCTTCAGCCGGGCGTGCCCGGCCGGGGTCATGTAGTTCCTGGAGCCCACGGGGATCGCGGGCGCCGTGATCTCCTCGCCGTCGTCCTCGGCTGCCGTTTCCTTGACGAATGCCTTGCTCAACGTTTGCTCCTAGCCTTCAACACGAGGCGGCAGCACTTTGCGCAGGCTGGGCTCCCTGAGCCTGGGCTGCACCAGGGTGCCCTTGCGCGCGCGCCCCGCATCATGCGCCTGCAGGTCCTTGCCGGCGAGCGTGATCTCGGTCGGCTTGCCGGTCGTGCCCTTCAGGCCCGCCACCGCGACACCAAGCTTTCCGCAACTGATTGCTGCCAGCATCTTCTCGCCTTCATCCAGCCCCATGAGCGTGACACCGCGCCCGCCGCCCGGCTGCTGCTTGATCTCACGGACGGGAAAGCTCAGCAGGCGGCCTCTTTCGGACAGGCACACGATGCGGTCGTCGGCCGGGTCGATGAACGCCGGGCGCAGCGGCACAGCACCCTGTTCGACCGCGATGAACTGCTTGCCCCCCTTCTGGCGCGACAGCATGTTCTCGATCGCACAGGCAAAACCGAAGCCCGCGCTGGTGCTAAGCAGCAGCCGCTGACTTGCCGCGCCGGCGACGTAAGCGACCAGGCGCGTTCCCGCATCCAGTTCGATCATCGAGGTGACGGGCGCCCCGTCGCCGCGCGCCGAGGGCAGTTGGGCGACCGACACCGTGTAGACGCGACCGTTGGCGCCGAGGGCAAGCAGGTGATCGACGGTGCGGCACTCATACGCGCCGTAAAGGGTGTCGCCGGCGCGGAAGCTCATCTGGGTGGCATCGTGGCCGTGCCCCTGGCGCGCGCGCACGAAGCCCTTTTCGGAGATCACGACCGTCACCGGCTCGTCGATCACCTTGGCCTCGACCGCCGCACGCTCGGCCGCCTCGAGCAGCGTGCGCCGGTCGTCGCCGAACTTCTTCGCGTCCTCGTCGAACTCCTTGCCGACCTGCTTGCGCAGCGCCGGCTCCGAGCCCAGCAGCTTCTGCAGGCTCGTCTCGTCCTTGCGCAGCTCCGCCAGTTCCTGCTCGATCCTGATGCCTTCAAGCCTTGCGAGCTGCCGCAGGCGCAGCTCCAGGATGTCCTCGGCCTGGCGTTCCGTCAACTTGAAAGCGTTCATCAACTCGGCCTTGGGCTCGTCCGCGTTGCGGATTAGCTTGATGACCTTGTCGATGTTCAGCAGGACTTGCTGGCGCCCCTCAAGAATGTGGATGCGATCCTGGACCTTGCTCAGCCGGTGTTGCGAGCGACGCCGCACGGTCTCGACGCGGAAGTCGATCCACTCGAGCAGGATGTCCGGCAGCGCTTTCTGCCGCGGCCGGCCATCCCGGCCGATCATCACGAGGTTGATCGGGACACTCGTCTCCAGTGCAGTCTGCGCCAGCAGCATGTTGGCAAACTCGTCACGGTCGATCTTGCTCGTGCGCGGCTCGAACACGAGACGCACCGCCGCGTCCTTGCCGGACTCGTCGCGCACGGAGTCGAGCATGCTCAGCACCAGCGCCTTGGTCTGCTGCTGCTCCGGCGTCAGCGACTTCTTGCCCGCCTTGACCTTGGGGTTGGTCAGTTCCTCGATCTCTTCCAGCACCTTCTGCGCGCTGGTGCCGGGCGGCAGCTCGGTGACGACGAGCTGCCACTGGCCACGGGCGAGATCCTCGTACGTGTAGCGAGCGCGCGCCTTGATGGAGCCGCGGCCGCTGGCATAGCACTCGCGGATCTCGGCCGGCGACGAGATGATCTGTCCGCCGCCAGGAAAGTCGGGCGCAGGCAGCACTGCCATCAACTCATCCACGCCGGCCTGTGGATTCTTCAGCGCGATGTGCAGAGCGTTGACGACCTCGCGCAGGTTATGCGGGGGAATCTCGGTGGCCATGCCGACCGCGATGCCACTGGCGCCGTTGAGAACCACGAAGGGCAGCCGCGCCGGCAACAATAGCGGCTCCTCGAACGTGCCCTCGTAGTTGGGCCCGAAGTCGACCGTGCCTTCATCGAGCTCGTCGAGCAGCAGGCGCGCGATCGGCGTCAGGCGCGCCTCGGTGTAACGCATGGCCGCTGCGCCGTCGCCGTCGCGCGAGCCGAAATTGCCTTGGCCGTCGACCAGCGGATAGCGCAGGGAAAAGTCCTGCGCCATCCTCACCAGCGCGTCATAGATCGACTGGTCGCCGTGCGGGTGGTAGCGACCCATGGTATCGCCAACCACGCGCGCGCTCTTCACGGGCTTGGCGTTGGCGGCCAGGCCCATCTCGTTCATTGCGTACAGGATGCGCCGCTGCACGGGCTTCTGCCCGTCGCATACGTCGGGCAGAGCGCGACCCTTGACAACACTCACCGCGTAGTCGAGGTAGGCGCGCTGCGCAAAGGCGGCGAGCGTCAGGGACTGATCGGCATCGCCCTGGGCGGCGAAAAGCGACTGCTGTTCGGACATGGGCTTTCGGGGGAAGGTGCTGCGGGACAGCCGGCGGCAGTCAAAACGACATGTGCCGGGAGACATGGATGTTAAACCGGCCGCCTGGCACGCCTAGCGACGAGCGACTTGGCCGCCAAAGCAAACGGCCGCGCAAGGCGCGGCCGGTGCTGGCGTCGCGACTGCGGGCTAGCCGGCCGGATCGTGCTCGCGCTCGCCCATGCCGTAGCGGTGCAGCTTCACGTACAGGCTCTGGCGGCTCAGTCCGAGCATCTCGGCGGCCGACGCCCGGTTGTCACCGGTGAGCTTCAGCGCCGCCTCGATGCACAGGCGCTCGATCACATCGGCCGTTTCGCGCACGATGTCCTTCAGCGGCACACGGCCGATCAGTTCGGTCAGTTGGTCCACCGAGCGGGGCAACTCGTGACCGACGCGCGCCGCCAGTGGCGCCAGGCGCCGGCCGACGCTACGGATCGAAAACGCCAGGCACGGTGCCTCGCCCTCCGGGACCGACACCGCCGAGATCTCGACCTCAGTTTCGGCGCCGAGGCCGCTGCGCAGGGTGGTCGCAAACAGGCGCACGGCGCCGTGCTGCTTGAGATTGGCGATCAGCACGTTCAAGTCGACGCGCGAGCGGCCCAGCCACTCGTCCAGCGCCTTGCCACGCACCTGGTCCTCGGCAGCCACCTGCACGAGGTCGAGGAACGCGCGATTGGCCATCAACACGCGGCCATCCAGCTCGGTGAGCACGAACCCGTCGGGCAGGAGTTCGATCGCGCGCGCCAGCGAGGAATCGGGCGCGCCGGTGGTCGCGCCATCCAACGCCGCCAGTCGCGCCAGCAAATGGGCCCCGGTCTCGGTCCGAAACAGAGACGCCGACAAGCGAAACTCGCGCTGCGCGCGGGCCGACTGCACGCGCTCGTCCTCGGCCGAGCCCGTGGCGCGCACGGTGCTGACCAGCGTGGACACCTTGTCCGCGCTGCGTTCGTCGAAGGCCTCCGCGAACGGACGCCCGACGATGCTGTGCGCGCCGTTGCCGAGCATGCGCAGCGCCGCGGGATTGGCCTCCAGCACGATGGTCGATGCGGCATCAAGCACCAGCACCGCCTCCGCGGAGGTCTGGAACAGCAGCCGATAGCGCGTCTCGGCCTGCCGCATGCGCGCGTAGTCGCGCTCGAGCGACTGCTGCGCCTCCACCAGGCGCTGCTGCAAGATAGAGGCAGCGCGCAGGCTGCGGCCCACCGCGATCACCGGTCCGCCCTTGCCGACCTTCAGCGCGGAGTACAGCACCGGCACGTCGCCGCCGGCCGGCGACGGGTGATTGATATGGCGCCAGGGCGGCGTGCTGTCGGTGGCCGCCTCACTCAGCAACGCCTCGACCTTTGGACGGCTCTCGACGGTCACCGTGTCGATCCACGGCTGGCCGACCCAGCGGCCATAGCCCTCGGCATCGAGATCGTCGCTGCCGACGGATACGTCGCGAATCACGCCGTCGCGGTCCAGCACAAGTGCGACATCGGCCGCACAGCCGATCAGGCGCGCCGCGGCATCGGCATCAACGTTCTTGAGGTATCGGCGGGGAGAGACGAATTGCTTCACGTCACTTCATTGGCAAAGGCTGCAGCCGGTCGCCACGCTCCCCAGCGTGGCAGACCCACTCAAGACGCCAAGCGCTGCATGGACACCATGCCCTGCGCCAGTTCGACCGCCCGCCGCGCGTCGGTCGCCACCGCGTCCGCATCCGTGCGGTCGAGCAGTTCCGGATACTCCAGGAACAGCGGACCGCCGAGGATGATACTGACCTCGTCGTTCCTTGAACGTGCGCGCAGCCCCTCGACTGCGTCCTGCAACACAGGCAGCCAGCGCTCGCAGGCGATGGAGATGCCAACCACTGCAAACCACTGGCGCCGCACGACCTCGAGCAGTTCTTCCGTCGTGTCGAAGCGCCCATCGACGACCTCCCAGCCGGCGCGGCGGAAGAACTCGGCGACGATGTGTAGCCCGAAGGTGTGCTGCTCGCCCGGAACCGGTGCCAGCAGGACGCGCTTGCCATCGGCCGGCGGCAGGGCATCGATCTGGAACGCGGGCGACAGCTCGTGCAGCGCCCGCTGCAACCGCCACAGTCCCATCGTGACAACGGTGAAATCGCACTGATCGTCTTCCCAGAGTCGCCCCAGCCGGCGCGCCGCGGGCGCAAGCAGGCAGAGTAGGATTCCCTCGGCCGACACACCGTGCTCGCGACTGCGGCGGATGAAGGCCGACGCGCCATTGGCATCGCCCTTGACTAGGTAACCGACAAGGATCTCCACGTCGCGGTCGGTCGGTACCGCATCGGCGGCCACCGCGCGAGCCGCATCGCCCTCGCGGTGCGCGAGCATCAGGCGCGGAATGATGTCGCGCTCGATGGTCTGAACGAGGAGCGCGACACGCTCGCGTGGCCCTGCCTGGGCCACGCCCTCAGCGTCGGGGCTTGCCTCGCCGACTGCCCCGGCGCAATCAAGGCCGAGAACGTGCTGACTCAATGCAGTCATACGAGCCCCCTCGCCCGCATCTTTCTTGAAGCGCCAGCTTATGCCGGCTTCGTCGCCATCGGCTGACTGCACTGCGTTTGTCTGCATCGCGCGAGCGCATCCATGAGGGTCTTGTTGCGGCAGATCAAGAAAATCTGCCAAGACAAAATCTAGGCGCTCTCATCGCCGGTGTCAATTCATCTTGATGTCAGTTTTAGTTGACACCTGTCGACTTGCGGAATAGATTGGCCCTTGGGTCGCCTCGTCCGGGAATCGGTTCCCGGGCAAGTGCTCTTGGCCTCCAACCGCATGCGGCAACACCCTTCCTCCGCTCTGTACACGCCTGATCAGCGCCGCCGCCGGGACGCCTCGATCTGGACCCTGGTGCAAGGCGTTCTGGCGCCGTTGCAGTTCGTCGTGTTTCTGGTGAGTCTGGTTCTGGTGCTGCGCTACCTCGCCACCGGAGCGGGACTGGAGCTGGCCATCGTGTCTGTCGTGGTCAAGACGCTCGTCCTGTACACGATCATGGTCACGGGTTCCATCTGGGAAAAGGACGTTTACGACGTCTGGCTGTTTGCCGAGCCGTTCTTCTGGGAAGACGTGTTCAGCATGCTCGTCCTGGCGCTGCACACCGCCTACCTCGTGGCGCTGTACCAGGGCTGGCTCGGCCCGGTCGGCCTGATGTGGCTGGCGCTGGCCGCCTATGCGGCCTACGTCGTCAACGCCGGCCAGTTCGTGCTGAAACTGCGCGCCGCCCGCCTGCAGGCCAGCGCCGAAGGCGCGCTGCAACCGCAACTGGCAGGAGGCAAATGAACGACCTTGGCCTGCCCCGCACGATTGCGCTGCGTCCTGCCGAGCGCAGCGTGCTGCGCGAGCGCGGCCAGCGCGAGGTGTTCTGCGGCCTGACCAGCATCGTCTGGCTGCATCGCAAGATGCAGGACGCGTTCTTCCTGGTTGTGGGCTCACGCACCTGCGCGCACCTGATCCAGTCGGCCGCCGGCGTGATGATCTTCGCCGAGCCGCGCTTTGGCACGGCCATCCTCACCGACCGCGATCTGGCCGGCCTGGCCGATGCGAATGCCGAGCTCGACCGCATTGCGCTCGCGCTGCTGGCGCGGCGTCCGGACATCCGGACGCTGTTCCTCGTCGGTTCCTGCCCGTCGGAGGTCATCAAACTCGACCTGGCCAAGGCCGCCGAGCGACTGAACGCGCGCCTGCTGCCAAACGTGCCAAGCGTGCGGGTCATCAACTACTCGGGCTCGGGCATCGAGACCACGTTCACGCAGGGCGAAGACAACGCGCTGAAGGCGATGGTGCCACTGCTGCCCGTTACCGAGGCGCGCCAGCTGATGGTGCTGGGCTGCCTGCCGGACATCGTCGAAGACCAGTTCAAGCGCGTGTTCGACAAGCTCGGCGTTGGCCCCGTGACTTTCTTTCCGGCTCGGCGCGGCAGTGAGCTTCCGGCCGTCGGCCCCAAGACGTGGGTGCTTGCCGCGCAGCCGTTCAACGGCGAGACGCTGCGCGCGCTGGCCAGCCGCGGCGCGACCCCGCTCGCCGCGCCCTATCCGTTTGGCGCCGAAGGGTCGTTGCGTTGGTTCGAGGCAGCGGCCACGGCCGGCGGCATTGGGCGCGATCACATCGACAGCGTGTTGACGCCGCTGGTCGAGCGCGCGCGCACGGCGATGGCGCGCTACCGCGCACGGCTTGCGGGCAAGCGCGTGTTCTTCATGCCCGACTCGCAACTCGAGGTGCCGCTAGCGCGCTTTTTGAGCCGCGAGCTCGACATGGCACTGGCCGAAGTCGGCACGCCCTACCTGGACCGGCAGATGGTGAGCGCCGACCTGGATCTGCTGCCGACCGAAGTCGCCATATCCGAAGGTCAGCACCTCGATCGGCAGCTCGACCGTGTGCGGGCCGCGCGGCCCGATCTGACCGTCTGCGGCCTCGGCCTCGCCAACCCGCTGGAGGCCGAAGGCTTCACCACCAAGTGGTCGATCGAGCTGGTGTTCACGCCGGTGCACGGCTTCGACCAGGCGGGCGACCTGGCGGAACTGTTTGCGCGTCCGCTCGAGCGCAAGACGAGATTGGCAGCCTGACTCATGACCAAGCCACTTGACCGCGACACACACCCTGGCTGGGGGAGCACGAGGGGGCCGGCCCAGCCCCCTCGTTGCCTTGAGATGCGCTTCACGTCCGCAGCCGCAGTCGCCCTTGCGCCTGGCGAGAGGTCGGAGCCATGCAGCTAACCCTCTGGACCTACGAAGGACCCCCGCATGTGGGCGCGATGCGGATCGCCGCGTCGATGCAGGGCGTGCACTATGTCCTGCACGCGCCGCAGGGCGACACCTATGCCGACCTGCTGTTCACGATGATCGAGCGGCAGGACAAGCGGCCGCCCGTGTCCTACACCACGTTCCAGGCACGCGATCTTGGCGGCGACACCGCCGACCTCGTGAAGACTGCGGTGGCCGAGGCCTACGCCCGCTTCAAGCCCGACGCGCTGCTGGTCGGCGAATCGTGCACGGCCGAGCTGCTGCAAGACCAGGCGGGCTCGCTGGCGCAGTCGATGGCGCTGCCGGTGCCGGTGGTGCCGCTGGAGCTGCCGGCCTACGCCAAGAAGGAAAACTGGGGCGCGGCCGAGACGTTCTACCAGCTGGTCCGCACACTGCTGTTACCGCAGGTGCCGCCACCGGGCACGCCGTTGATCGCACGTGCCGCGACGGTACGGCCAAGCGCCAACCTGCTGGGAGCCACCGCGCTGGGCTTTCGCTGCCGCGACGACATCGTCGAGGTCGAACGGCTGCTCGCGCAGCTGGGCATCGATGTCAATGTCGTCGCGCCGCTCGCCGCCACGACAGATGACTTGCGTCGCCTGCCGCAGGCCGACTTCAACATCGACCTGTACCCCGAGGTTGCGCGCAGCACCTGCGAGTGGCTCAAGCGCAGCTTCGGCATGCCGTTCACGACCGTGGTGCCGATGGGCCTGTCGGCCACACGCGAGTTCATCGCCGAGGTCGCGTCGCTAGCGCATGTCGACCCCGATCCCGTGCTGGCGCGCGAGCGCCGCGGCGTGGCGGCACTGGACGCCTCGCAAGCGCGCATGCAGTGGTACGCGCGCTCGGTCGACTCGACCTACCTCACTGGCAAGCGCGTCTTCATCTTTGGCGATGCCAGCCACGCAGTGGCCGCCGCGCGCGTCGCCAAGGAGGAAATGGGCTTCACGGTGGTTGGCCTGGGCACCTACAGCCGCGAGTTCGCGCGCGACGTGCGCGAAGCAGCCAAGCTGTATGGCGTCGAGCCGCTCATCACCGATGACTACCTCGATGTCGAGCAGGCCATCACAGCCGCGGCGCCCGAGTTGGTCCTCGGAACACAGATGGAGCGGCACATCGCCAAACGCCTGGGCGTGCCTTGCGCAGTCATCTCGGCGCCGATCCATGTGCAGGACGTGCCGGCGCGCTACAGCCCGGTGTACGGCTTCGAGGGCGCCAATGTGCTTTTCGACAGCTGGGTGCACCCGCTGATGATGGGGCTCGAGGAGCATCTTCTGGCGATGTTCAAGGACGACTTCGAGTTCCGCGATGGCGTCTCCTCGCACCTGCACGGCAGCCACACGAAGGCGTCGCCCGCGGAGGCCATGCCCGCACCGGCAGCCATCCAGGCAACAGAGCCGGCCGCCAACGACGTCGCGGTGCCGCTCGCGGCCAACCAAAGCCTCGCGCTGCGCGCGCCCCTGTGGAGCGCCGACGGCGAGAACGAGCTGAAGAAGATCCCGTTCTTCGTGCGCGGCAAGGCACGGAGGAACACCGAGCGGTTCGCGCAGGAACGTGGCGTGGATCTCATCACTATCGAGACGCTGTATGAAGCCAAAGCGCACTTCGGTCGCTGAAAGTCAGGTCGGCGTGCGCGTGACGATCGTCACGCTCGACAGCCATCTGGCCAGCGCCACCGAGCGCGCGCAGCATGTACTGCTGCGCGAGGTGCCGGGGTTGCGCCTGTCGCTGCACGCGGCCGCGGAGTGGGACGACCCCGCGGCGCTGGACCGCTGCAAGGCCGACATCGCGCAGGCCGACATCGTCTTCGTGACGATGATGTTCATGGACGACCATATCCAGGCGGTGCTGCCCGCGCTGCGCGCCCGCCGCGACCACTGCGATGCAATGGTGTGCTGCATGTCGGCCGCCGAGGTCACCAAGCTCACGCGCCTGGGCCGCTTCGACATGAGCAAGCCCGCCACCGGGGCACTGGCGCTGCTCAAGCGCCTGAGGGGAAATGCAGGCAAGGGCAGCGACGGCAAGCCAGGCGCCTCAGCGAACAAGTCGGCCGGCGCCCAGCAGCTGAAGATGCTGCGCATGCTGCCGCGCATCCTGCGCTTCGTGCCAGGTACCGCGCAGGACGTGCGGGCCTACTTCCTGACGCTGCAGTACTGGCTCGCGGGCTCGGACGACAACGTCGCCAACCTGGTGCGGCTGCTGATCGACCGTTACGCCGAAGGCCCACGCGCGGTACTGCGCGGCACGGTCGAGGCGCAGCTGCCGGCCGAATATCCCGAGGTCGGCGTGTACCACCCGCGCATGAAGGGACGCATCAGCGAGGAACTGGCGGCCCTGCCCCGCATGCCCAAGCCCAAGGGCACGGTTGGCCTGCTGGTGATGCGCTCGTACGTGCTGGCGGGCAACAGCCTGCACTACGACGGCGTCATCGCGGCGCTCGAAGCGCGCGGACTGCGGGTGATTCCGGCGTATTCGAGCGGGCTCGATGCGCGTCCGGCGATCGAGCAGTTTTTCATGCGCGATGGTCAGAGCCAGATCGACGCCCTGGTCTCGCTGACCGGCTTCTCACTGGTGGGCGGCCCGGCCTACAACGACGCGCGCGCCGCCGAGGAGATCCTGGCCAGGCTCGACGTGCCCTACATCGCCGCGCACCCGGTGGAGTTCCAGTCCATTTCACAGTGGGCGGGCAACGACCGCGGCCTGCTGCCGGTGGAGTCGACCATCATGGTGGCGATCCCGGAGCTGGACGGGGCCACCGGCTCGATGGTGATCGGCGGCCGCGGTGGCAGCGCCAAGAGCTGCAACGGCTGCGCCCGCAACTGCCACTTCGAAGAAAACCGGCACGACATGTCGGTCTGCAGCGAGCGGATCGACATGCTGACCGCGCGCGTTGAGCGCCTGGCGCTGCTGCGCCGCTCGGAGCGGGCGCAACGCAAGCTCGCGGTGGTGTTGTTCAACTTCCCGCCCAATGCGGGCAGCACCGGCACCGCAGCCTTCCTCGCCGTGTTCGCTTCACTGCACAGCCTGCTGCGTGCCCTGCGCGATCAGGGCTACCAGGTCGAGGTACCGGAGACGGTCGACCAGCTGCGCGAGCGGCTGATCGAAGGCAATGCCAAGCGCTACGGCATGGACGCCAACGTGCACACGCGCATCAGCGCAGACGAGCACGTGCGGCGCGAGAGGTACCTGGCCGAGATCGAGAAAGCCTGGGGTCCGGCACCCGGCAGACACCAGTCGGACGGTGGCGGTCTGTTCGTCCTCGGTGAGCGCTTCGGCAACGTGCTGGTCGGCATCCAGCCCGCCTTTGGGTACGAAGGCGATCCGATGCGCCTGCTGTTTGAGAAGGGCTTCGCGCCGACGCATGCCTTCTCGGCCTTCTACCGCTACATTCGCGAGGACTTCGCGGCCGATGCGGTGCTGCACTTTGGCACCCATGGCGCGCTCGAGTTCATGCCGGGCAAACAGACCGGGCTGTCGTCCGCCTGCTGGCCGGACCGCATGATCGGCGAGCTGCCCAACTTCTACCTCTACGCGGCCAACAATCCGTCCGAGGGCACGATCGCCAAGCGCCGCTCCGCGGCCACGCTGATCTCCTACATGACCCCACCGATCGCCCAGGCGGGGTTGTATCGTGGCCTGGCGGATCTGAAGGCGTCGATTGACCAGTGGCGCCAGCTCGAGATCGGCGACGGCCCGCGTCGCGATGACCTGGCGGCGCTGATTCAAGCGCAAGCGGTCGGCGTGGATATGGCCAAGCCCACGCCAGTGTGGGGCCAAGCAGGGACGAGCCCCGATGTCGAGATCACCCGGCTGACGCGCGAGATCGTCGAGCTCGAGCAGACACTCATTCCCCATGGCCTGCACGTGGTCGGCGCGGTGCCTAGCGACGCCGAGCGCACCGAACTGCTGATGGCGCTGGCCGACATCGCGCTCGGCCGGCCCGCACCGCGCGCTGCGATCCAGGCCATCGTCCGCGGCGCCTCCGCCGAACAGGCCGCCGCCATGGACGTCGCGGCCGACGGCGAGGAGCTGCTCGCCGCCTATCGCCAGCTCGTGCAGTCGCACGGCCTGCTGGCCCAGGACCATGAGATCCCGGCGATCGTGCACGCCCTAGATGGCGGCTTTGTGCGCCCTGCCCCCGGCGGCGACGTGCTGCGCCGCCCGGAAACACTGCCCACCGGCCGCAACCTGCACGGCTTCGATCCGTTCCGCATCCCCAGTGCCTGGGCCATGCTCGATGGCGCGCGCCAGACCGAGCGCCTGCTCGAGCGCCACAGCGCCGACGGCCACGGCGTGCCGGAATCGGTCGCCTTGGTGCTGTGGGGCACCGACAATCTGAAGACCGAAGGTGGCCCGATCGGCCAGGCGCTGTCGCTGCTGGGCGCACGGCCCCGCTTCGACAGCTATGGTCGTCTTGCCGGTGCGGCGCTGGTGCCGCTGGCTGAGCTGGGTCGCCCGCGCATCGACGTGGTGATGACGCTGTCGGGCATCTTCCGCGACCTCCTGCCGCTGCAGGTGAAGATGCTGGCCGAGGCCGCCTTCCTGGCCGCGAGCGCGGACGAGCCCTTCGAGCATAACTTCGTGCGCAAGCATGCGCTGGCGTACGCCGCGCAGCATGGCTGCGACATGGAGACCGCGAGCCTGCGCGTGTTCTCCAATGCCGACGGCGCCTACGGCGCCAACGTCAACCACATGATCGAAAACGGCCGCTGGGACGACGAGGACGAACTCGCCGAGACCTATACGCGACGCAAGTGCTTCGCCTACGGCCGCGCCGGCAAGCCCCAGCAGCAGGGCAAGCTGCTGGGCTCGATGCTCGCCGACGTTGAACTCGCCTACCAGAATCTGGACTCGGTGGAAATCGGCGTCACCAGTGTCGATCACTACGTCGACACGCTGGGCGGCATCAGCCGCGCGGTCAAGCGCGTGCGCAAGCAGGCGGTGCCGGTTTACATCTCCGATCAGACCGATCGCCGCGCGGCAGTGCGCACGCTGGCCGAACAGGTGGCGCTGGAGACACGCACCCGCACGCTCAACCCGAAGTGGTACGAGGGGATGCTGGAACACGGCTACGAGGGCGTGCGCCAGATCGAGCACTCCGTCACCAACACGATGGGCTGGTCGGCCACCACGCAGCAGGTCGCGCCCTGGGTGTACCAGCAGATCACGCAGACCTTCGTGCTCGACAAGGCGATGCGCGAGCGGCTGTCGAAGTTGAACCCGGTCGCCTCTGCCAAGGTCGCGCACCGGCTGCTCGAGGCGCACGAGCGCCAGTACTGGACTCCGGATGAAGCCACGCTGCGCGCGCTGCGCGAAGCGGGCGATGAGCTCGATGACCGGGTCGAGGGAATCGGTGTCGAGACAGACGCCGTAGGCAGGGTGGCAGCGTGAGTGCGATGGGCCGCTCCCGAGCACTCATTCCGCAGCCCGCAGGGCGGAGGAAGACTTAATGAACGACATCGTCAACGTACCCATCAGTGAACTGAAGCGGGCCCTTCCTAGCGCCAAGTCAACGCGTGAAGACGGCGAAGGCAGCGTGCAAGTGCAGTTGGACCCGAACGTGCGCATCGGCACCGCCAAGGTGTTCGCCGTGTACGGCAAAGGGGGCATCGGCAAGAGCACAACGAGTTCCAACCTATCGGTGGCCTTCAGCAAGCTTGGCAAGCGCGTGCTGCAAATTGGCTGCGATCCCAAGCACGACTCGACCTTCACGCTGACCAAGCGGCTGGTGCCCACCGTGATCGACATCCTCGAGCAGGTGGACTTCCATGCCGAGGAACTGCGGCCGTCGGACTTCGTGTTCGAGGGCTACAACGGCGTGATGTGCGTGGAAGCCGGCGGCCCGCCCGCCGGCACCGGCTGCGGCGGCTATGTGGTCGGCCAAACGGTGAAGCTTCTGAAAGAGCACCATCTGCTCGACGACACGGACGTCGTCATCTTCGACGTCCTGGGCGACGTGGTGTGCGGCGGCTTTGCCGCGCCGCTGCAACACGCCGACCGCGCGCTGATCGTCACCGCCAACGACTTCGACTCCGTGTTCGCGATGAACCGGATCATCGGCGCCATCCAAGCCAAATCAAAGAACTACAAGGTGCGCCTGGGCGGTGTGATCGCCAACCGCTCGGACGCCACCGACCAGATCGACAAGTTCAACGCCGCCACGGGCCTGAAGACCATGGCGCGCTTCCCGGCGCTGGATGCGATCCGCAAGAGCCGGCTGAAGAAGGCCACGCTGTTCGAAATGGACATGACGCCGGAGATCGAGGCCGTGCAGAAGGAATACTTGCGCCTGGCCGACGCGCTCTGGCACGGCGCCGAGCCGCCGCAACTGGTGGCACCGCTGAAAGACCGCGACATCTTCGACCTGCTGAGCTTCGACTGAGGCGCGCGCGATGAACCTGCCCAACGTGTCCTATCTGCAGCGGCGCGGTCAGCTTGAGATCTACTTCGACCGCACCGCGGTCGACGCCTGGGCGCGCCTGACCTCGGATGCGCCGGTCAGCGGCATTCGCGCCACCGTGCGTGCCGGCCGCAACGAGATGCGCCGCACCCTCCTTTCCTGGCTGCCCACCGACATGCGCGGCAAGCGGGTGCTCGATGCCGGCTGCGGCACCGGCGCGCTGGCTGTCGAGGTCGCCCGGCGCGGCGCGCAGGTGGTCGCGATCGACCTGTCGCCCAAGCTGATCCAGCTCGCCGCCGAGCGCCTGCCGCACGACGTCGGCTACGGCCACATCGACTTCCGGGTGGGCGACCTGCTCGATCCGACACTCGGCGAGTTCGATCACGTGGTGTCGATGGACTCGCTCATTCACTACGACACGACCGATCTTGTACGCACGCTCGGCAACCTGGCCGAGCGCACGCGCGCTTCTCTCGTGTTCACGTTTGCGCCGCGGACCGCGCTGCTGTCGGTGATGCACGCCGTCGGCCGCCTGTTTCCGCGCCACGACCGCGCGCCGATGATCGAGCCGGTCGTGGACGCCGCCCTGCGCAAGTGCCTAGCAAGGCAGGCCGAGCTCAGCGCGTGGGCACCCGGCCGCTCGCAGCGCATCGCGCGCGGCTTCTACATTTCGCAAGGGATGGAGCTGGCGCGACGATGACTGCAGTCGCCGCCCCGCTGAAGCTGGCACATTCGTTCGTCACCGCCGGCTCGCGCGCGCTGGTCGCGCTCGGGCCGCGCTACCTGCCCTTCGCCGATGCGTCCAGCCGTGGACTGCCGCTGCCGCGGCTGCTTCGGCTGTCGCTGTTCCAGGTGGCGGTGGGCATGGCCGCCGCGCTAATGGTGGGCACGCTGAACCGGGTGATGATCGTCGAGCTCGGCGTGGCTGCGTGGGTGGTGTCCCTATTCGTCGCCCTGCCGCTGTTGTTCGCGCCCTTCCGTGCGGTTGTCGGCTTCCGCTCCGACAACCATCGCTCGCACCTCGGCTGGCGCCGCGTGCCCTACATCTGGATGGGGACGCTGTTGCAGTTCGGCGGCCTGGCCATCATGCCGTTCGCGCTGTTCGTCCTCTCGGGCGACACCACGCTGCCACAAGCGGCCGGCCGCATCGTCGGACCGCTGGCCGCCGGCCTCGCCTTCCTGCTGGTTGGCGCGGGCATGCAGACCACCCAGACCGCAGGCCTGGCGTTGGCCACCGACCTGGCCGACGAAGAGGCTCGGCCCCGCGTCGTCGCGCTCATGTACGTCACGCTGCTGCTCGGCATGGTCGGCAGCGGCGCGATCTTCAGCCTGCTGCTGACCGACTTCAGCGAGAAGCGGCTGATCCAGGTCGTGCAGGGCGCGGCCGTTGTCACCGTGCTGCTCAACCTCGTCGCACTGTGGAAGCAGGAAGCACGCGACCCCAACCGTAAACCGGGCAAACCAGGCACGTCGGGCCACGCTGAGCGCCCGGCCTTCCGCACCGCATGGCGGACCTTCATCGCCGACCGGCATGCGCGCCGCTTCCTTTGGGCCGTGGGCCTGGGCACGGCTGCCTTCAACATGCAGGACGTCGTGCTCGAGCCTTATGGCGGCGAGATCCTGCACCTGTCCGTCGGCTCCACCAGCGCGCTGACCGCGCTGCTGTCCGCCGGTGGGCTGCTCGCCTTCGGCATGGCCGCAAGCCTGCTCACGCGCGGCGCCAATGCAGAAAAGGTCGCGGCCTACGGTGCCGTAGTCGGCTTGCCAGCGTTCTCGGCGGTGATCTTCGCCGCACCGATGGAAGCACCGTGGCTGTTCCGCCTTGGCGCGTTCCTGATCGGCTTCGGCGGCGGCTTGTTCTCGGTGGGCACGCTCACCGCGGCAATGAGCCTGGAACGCAAGGAACACGTCGGCCTGGCACTGGGCGCGTGGGGCGCGGTGCAGGCCACTGCCGCGGGCGGCGCAATCGCCCTCGGTGGCGTGCTGCGCGACGTGACGAGCGAGCTGGCCGTGCGCGGTGTACTTGGCGAAGCGCTGATCTCGCCGGTCACCGGCTACAGCGTCGTCTACCACCTTGAGTTGCTGCTGTTGTTCGTCGCGCTGATCGCGATCGGCCCGCTGGTGCGTCCACGCCGGGCTACACCGGGCGCCGCTCATGCCGCAGCGGCTTCGACACAGGGTTCAGTGAGATTCGGCCTGGCGGATCTGCCGGGGTAGTCGCAGGGTTTGCAAGAAAGAAGTCACTCGTTGCCGTCGCAACAGGGAGAAAGTGAATGTGGCACGGAGCAATCACGCAGTACGTCGATGTGGCCCAGTTGGTGCTGTACATGTTCTGGGCGTTCTTCTTCGGTCTCATCTACTACCTCGTGCGGGAGAACCACCGCGAGGGCTATCCGATGGACAACGGCCGCGCTGAAGGCGGGCCGGTGATCACCGGCTGGCCGACCCCGGCGCCGAAGGTGTTCAAGACCGCCCACGGCGACGTGGCCGTGCCCGATGCGTCGAAGGACGCGCACATTCGCAACCTGCCGATGACGCCCCTGTACGGTCCGGGCAATGGTGGGGTGACCTACGAGCCCACCGGCAATCCGCTGACCGACGGCGTTGGCCCCGCTGCCTTCACGCCGCGCGCCGACCGGCCGGACGAGGACTTCACGGGCAAGCCCAAGCTGGTGCCGCTGCGCAAACTGGCGGCCGTTGGCTACAGCGTGGCCGAGCGCGATCTCGACCCGCGCGGCCTGCCCGTGATCGCAGCCGATGGCGAAGTTGGCGGCATCGTGCGCGACCTGTGGCTGGACGTGTCCGAGATGCTGGTGCGCTACTTCGAGCTCAGCGTCACCACGCCGACCGGGGTGCGCAACGTGCTGTTGCCGCGCGAGTTCGCGGTGATCAAGAACACCCGGGGCAATCCGCACCTGGATTGCGTGGCATTGACCGCGGCGCAGTTCGCCAGCGTACCGGGCATGAAGAATCCAGACATGGTGACCATGAACGAAGAAGAGCGCGTTGTCGCGTACTTCGGCGGCGGCATGTTGTACGCCACGCCGAACCGGGCCGAGCCGCTGTTCTAGGCAGGCCACGGCGACGGGGGCTGGGGAGCCCCGCCGACGCAGTGCGACAGCGCAGTGCGAAAGATCAGTGAGGAGAACAGACAGATGAGCGAGCATCGCCACACACCGCCAGGGACGCACGAACACGAGTTCGAGGCGGCCCCGGGCCTGCCTGCCCCGTTGCCGCAGGGCGAACGCCTGCTTTGGCAGGGCGCGCCCGAGTTCTGGTCGATTGCAGTCCGCAGCTACCACGTGCGCAAGGTGGCGGTGTACTTCGCGGGCCTGTTCATCTGGCGGGCGATTGCCGTCTATGCCGACACCGCCAGTGCCGGCAAGGCATTGCTGGCCGTGGCGTGGCTGTCACCCCTGGCCCTGTTTGCGCTCGGCACCCTGCTCGCGCTCGCCTGGCTGACCGTGCGCACGACGATGTACACAATCACCACCAAGCGCATCGTGATGCGCATCGGCATCGTGCTCACCATCACCTTCAACCTGCCGCTGCGCAAGATCGTCGCCGCTGGCCTGCTCGAGCGGGCCGACGGCAACGGCGACATTCCGTTGCAGTTGGCCGCCACCGACAAGATCGCCTGGGTGCACCTGTGGCCGCACTGCCGGCCGTGGCGGCTCGCCAAGCCCGAGCCCATGCTGCGCGGCCTGGCGGACGTGCGCAGCGTGGCGCAGACGCTGGCACGCGCCTGGGTCGCCGCCAACGAGTTGCCGGCGACCACACTGGCGCCAGCGGCCGCGGCGCCTGCCGTGCCCACCGCGCCGCGCGAGCCCGAGGCGCATGGCCTGCTGGCCCGCTTGCGGCGACGGCCACTGGCCACGGCGCACTAGGAGGCAACCATGAACTCCAGCACCCTGACGTCCACCAAGGCTCACGCGCCGGAGACCATTCCGCGCGGCGCGCTGATCGCCATCGGCGTCCTGCTCGCCCTGACCGTCGCCGCCACGGCCGCGGTGCGACTGTCCGGCGTGGATGTCCGTGCGCCGGATGCGGCAGCGCTGCAAACGCGCGCGCTGCACTTCCAGGACCTGCCCGACGGCGGTGTGGCCGTGCTGGCCACCGACCGCCAGACCGAGGTCGCGCGCCTGCAGGGTGAACAGGGCTTCGTGCGCGGCGCGCTGCGCGCGCTGGTACGCGAGCGGCGCCTGCGAGGTCTCGACCAGACGGAGCCGTTCTATCTGATCGGCCGCGCCGACGGGCGCTTGACGCTGGAAGACCGAGCCACCGGCCAGCGCATCAATCTCGAGAGCTTCGGCCCGATGCACGCGCGCGAGTTCGGCCGCCTGCTCGATGTCCAGCACACCGACACGACGGCGGGTCGATGACGACGACTGTCCATCACCGCCGATTCACGACAACACTGACAACACCCGGGGAGAGATCATGAGCGCCGTCATCGAGTCCGATGTTTCACGCAGTGTCATCAGCGACGACGGCAGCCAGGTTCGCACCGGCGCGGTCAGCGCCGAGTCGATGAAGAAGGCCACCACCGAGACGCTGCTGACGCCGCGCTTTTACACGACCGACTACGCGGCGCTCGACAAGCTCGACGTCTCGCCGGTGCGTGCGGAGTGGGACGCGATGATGGCCGAGTACGAAGGCGACAACAATCACGACCACTTCCAGCGTGATGCCGCCTTCGAGGTCGAGCTCAAGCAGCAGTTCAGCCGCATCAGCCCAGAGCTGCGCAAGGAGTTCATGGACTTTCTGGTGAGCAGCGTCACCAGCGAGTTCTCCGGCTGCGTGCTCTACAACGAGATCAAGAAGAACGTCGAGAACCCCGACATCAAGGCGCTGATGGGCATGATGGCGCGCGATGAAAGCCGGCATGCCGGCTTCATCAACGCCTCGCTCAAGGACCTGGGCATGGGCGTGGACCTCGGCTCGCTCAAGCGCGTGAAGAAGTACACCTACTTCAAGCCCAAGTACATCTATTACGCCACGTATCTGTCCGAGAAGATCGGCTACGCGCGCTACATCACGATCTACCGCACGCTCGAGAAGCACCCCGAGCGGCGCTTCCACCCGATCTTTCGCTGGTTCGAGCGCTGGTGCAACGACGAGTTCCGCCACGGCGAGAGCTTTGCCCTGCTGATGCGCGCGCATCCGCACCTGCTTGAAGGCGGCAACAAGCTGTGGATCCGCTTCTTCCTGCTTGCCGTGTACGCCACCATGTACGTGCGCGACCACACGCGGCCCTACATGCACCAGGCCTTCGGCATCGACACCACGCAGTACGACTTCGAGGTGTTCCGCATCACCAGCGAGATCAGCAAGCAGGTGTTCCCGCTGACGCTCGACACCGACCACCCGGCGTTCCGCCGCGGGCTGGGCCGGCTGTGCGAGATCAGCGCCAAGGTCGACGCGGCCAAGGCACAGGGCGGCGTCTTGGGGCGCCTCAAGCGCGGGGTCTACGCCGCGCAGGGCGCGGCCGTGTTCGCGCGCCTGTACCTGCTGCCGGTCAAGCCCAACGCACTGCCCGCACAGATCCGCGTGGCGCCGGTCTGGTAAGGCAGCGGCGGACCGATCGCATCGCATGAACCTCACGACGCCCCTGTCGGACCTGCTGTGGCCGGTCGCGTTCGCGGCGTTCATCTGGTGGTTCTCCACCGGCATGGTGCTGCTGCTCGACCAGCTGCCCAGCCGCACCTTCCGCTGGAGCATGGCGGTGTCCACGCTGCTCGCCGGCCTCGGCCTGGCGGCGATCATCACGACCGCGCAGGTCGACAGCGTGGTCGCGTCCTATCTCGCCTTTGCCGGTGCGGTGCTGCTATGGGGCTGGCATGAGCTGGCTTTCCTCACGGGCTTCATCACCGGTCCGCGCAAGACCGGCTGCACGGAGCACTGCGCGAGCTGGGCGCACTTCTGGCACGCGATTGAAGCGATCCTGTATCACGAGCTGGCTCTGCTGGGCACGGCGCTGCTGGTGATTGCCTTGACCTGGCAGGCGCCCAACCAGGTTGGCACCTGGACCTTCCTCGCACTCTGGCTCATGCGCACCAGCGCCAAGCTCAATCTGTTCCTCGGCGTGCGCAACCTGTCCGAGGAGTTCCTGCCCGAGCATCTGGCCTACCTGAAGAGTTTCTTCCGCAAGCGCGGCATGAACTGGCTGTTCCCGCTCTCGGTCACCGGCGGCACCATTCTCGTCGGGGTGCTGGTGGCGCGCGCGTTGCACGCGGACCTGAGCGAGGGCCAGGTCGCCGGTCTCATGCTGGTGGCGAGCTTCCTGGCGCTGGCACTGATCGAGCACTGGATGCTCGTGCTCCCCGTCGACACCACGCGCTTGTGGCGCTGGGCGATGAAGGCGCGCCAGCGCCGCACGCCGCCGGCACCGCCCACCGTCAGCCTCGCCGAGGTGGTGTTCCAGCCGGGGCTCGCAGCGCAGCCCGCGGCGACGATCGTCCTTGGCTCGCGTTGCGCGCTCACCGAGTCGCCCGTGGGGCGGCCTGAATGACCACCGCGGCTCACCCCATTGCCGCAGGACGCCTGATGAAACACGTACAAGTTCCCGGCGCCCCGGGCGGCAGCACCGGCCTGGGCGAGGTCAGCTCCGCCCCGCCGATCGCTGGCCCGTCCGCGGCGCACGCCATCGTGATCGGCACCGGCTTCGGCGGCCTGGGCGCCGCCATTCGGCTGAGCTGCCGCGGCTACCGCGTCACCATGCTCGAAAAGCTCGACGCCCCGGGTGGTCGCGCCTACGTATGGCGGCAAGATGGCTTCACCTTCGATGCCGGCCCCACCATCGTCACCGCGCCGTTTTTCCTCGAGGAACTGTGGCAGATGGCAGGACGGCGCTTCGCCGACGACGTCTCGCTGGTGCCGGTCGAGCCGTTCTATCGCGTGCGCTTCGATGATGGGGACACCTTCGATTACACCAACGAACTGGACAAGGTGCGCGCGCAGATCGCGCGCATTGCGCCAGGCGACGTGGCGGGCTACGACAAGCTGATGCAGGAGTCCGAGCTTGCCTACAAGCTCGGCTTCGAGAAGCTGGGCTCGATCGCGTACAACGAGATGAACGATCTCATGTACGCGGTGCCCTTCCTCATCAAGCTGCGCGGCTGGCGCAGCCTGCACGCACTGGTGGCCGGCTGCATGAAGCACCCCAAGCTACGCACAATTTTCACGCTGCAGTCGCTGCTGATTGGCGGCAACCCGTTTTCCGTCACCAGCGTGTACAGCCTGATCCACGCGCTCGAGCGCCAATGGGGCGTGCACTGGGCCAAGGGCGGCACCGGTGCGATCGTGCAGGCGATGGTCAAGCTGCTGCAGTCGCGGCGCGTGGAGATCCGCTGCAATGCGGAGGTCAAGGAGATCCAGGTCGAGCAGCGCAACGGCAGGCCCACCGCCTGCGGCGTGCGCCTGGCCAGTGGCGAGACCCTGCCCGCCTCGATCGTCGTGTCCAATGCCGATACGTCCTGGACCTATCGCCACCTGGTGGCGCCCGAGCACCGGCGCCACTGGACCGATCGCAAGATTGCGCGCCAGAAGATGTCGATGAGCCTGTTCGTCTGGTACTTCGGGCTCGATCGCCGCTACGACGAGGTGCCACACCACATGATGGTGCTGGGCCCACGCTACGAGGGCCTGCTCACGGACATTTTCAAGCGCCACGTGCTGGCCGACGACTTTAGCCTGTATCTGCATCGGCCCACCGCGACCGATGCCTCGATGGCGCCGCCGGGCTGCGACACGTTTTATGCGCTCGTGCCGGTACCGCATCTGGACAGCGGCACCGACTGGGCCACCGCCGCGGAGACCTATCGCCAGCGCGTGGCCAAGCGCCTGCACGAGACCGTGCTGCCTGGCTTCGAGCAGCACATCGTCACCTCGCGCATCACGACGCCGCTCGACTTCCACGACCGGCTGCTGTCGTACAAGGGGGCCGCCTTCGGTGCCGAGCCCATCCTGCTGCAAAGCGCGTACTTCCGCGCGCACAACCGCAGCGAGGACATCGCCCGGCTCTACATGGTCGGCGCCGGCACTCATCCGGGCGCTGGCGTGCCGGGCGTGCTTATGTCGGCGCGCGCACTCGATACCGTCATCCCGGACCCCAAGGTCTTTGCCATCGCCTGATCCCCCGACCAGCGAAACAGCCGCCTCTCGACAATGCGACCGAACTCGACCACCGCTTTCGTGAACAACGCTGGCGCGCCGCAGGGACTGCCGACACCCGACGGCCCGTACGACGCAGTGACCTGCCGCCAGCTGATGCAGGCGGGCTCCAAGACGTTCTTCGCAGCCTCGCTGCTGCTGCCCTCGGCGGTGCGTGCACCGGCCACCGCCCTGTATGCGTTTTGCCGCGTGGCCGATGACGCCATCGACCTGCGCGATGCATCCGAGCCGGTCGATGCCGTGCTCGGCCAGTTGCAGCACCGGCTGAATCGCATCTACGCCGGCGCCGCCCTGCCCTTCGAGGCCGACGAGGCACTGGCGGCCGCGGTGGATCACTTCGACATTCCGCAGCCGCTGCTGGATGCGCTGCTCGAAGGCTTTGCCTGGGACGCGCAGGGGCGGCAGTACGAATCGCTTGACGAGTTGCACGCGTACACGGCCCGCGTGGCGGGCACGGTCGGCGCGATGATGGCGCTCATCATGCGCACGCGCACCGCGTCGGCGCTGGCGCGCGCCTGCGAGTTGGGCGCAGCGATGCAACTCACCAACATCGCACGCGACGTCGGGGAGGACGCGCGCAACGGCCGGCTGTACCTGCCACGCGCGTGGATGCGCGAGGCCGGCATCGACCCCGACGCATGGCTCGCGCAACCGGTCTTCAACGAGGCGCTGGGGAGCGTGATCGCGCGCCTGCTCGCTGCCGCCGATGCGCTATACAAGCGCGCCGAGCACGGGATCGCAGAACTTCCACGCAACTGCCGCCCGGCAATTCGCGCCGCCAGGCTGGTGTACGCCGAGATCGGCCGCGCCGTGGAGCGCGACGGACTCGACTCGGTCGGCCGGCGCGCCATGGTCACGCACCAGCGCAAGCTCGCCCTGGTCACGCAATCGCTTGGTGCCGCGCTCGTGCTGCCGGTGTGCCTGCGCGACGCCCCGACCGATGTGCTGCCGGCGGTGCAGTTCCTGATCGATGCCGTCATCAACGCCGAACATCGCGTCGAGCGCGCCCCCGCGCAGCAGCCGACCTTCTACGACCGCACGCTGCGCATCATCGATCTGTTCGAACGCGTTGCGGAGCGCAACCGCGACCGCGCGCTTGGGCGCTTGAGCAGCGGCTGAGCGCGGCCTCGCACGCCCTCGGCGTCTCAGGATGCGAAGGACACCGTAATGGGCGCGAGCAACCTATTGCGCCCATCAGCGCCGCCCCAAACCAAGCGGCGGCCGTCAACCCCGGATGTGACCGAACTCGACAGCGACGCCCCGCTCTGCGGGCCAGTTTTCAACGGGCGATCACGGTGACGCACGAGGCAGCCACCAAGCTACTCGCGCGATAGTGCGTTCGACAGCAGCTTGGCGGTGATGTCGACGATCGGGATCACACGCTCGTAGGCCATGCGGGTGGGGCCGATGACGCCCAGTGTGCCGACGACCTTGCCGTCGGCCTCGTAGGGCGCGACGACGATGCTCATTTCGTCGAGCGGCACGACGGTCGAGTCGCCGCCGATGAAAATCTGCACTCCCTGCGAGCGCCCCGACTGATCGAGCAGTTGGATGAGCCGCGTCTTGTGCTCGAACAGATCGAACAGCGCGCGCAGCTTGGGCAAATCCGAGACCAGGTCATTGACGCCCAGCAGATTGTGCTCGCCCGAGATGACGACGGGATCCGCGGCCTCGGCGGCCTCGCTGCCCGCCTGCACGGCGGCTTCCATCAGACGCGTGATCTCCTGGCGAAGTTCGGCAAGCTCGGAGTGGATGCGGCGACGCGCATCATCGAAACTCAGGCCAGCGAAGTGCTGATTCAGGAAGTTGGCGGCCTCGACCAGTTGGGCATGCGAATACGCATGCTCGGTGACGATGATGCGGTTCTGCACGTCGCCTTCGGGCGTCACGATGATCAGCAGAACGCGCTTTTCGGACAGACGCAGGAACTCCACCTGCCGGAAGCTCGACGAGCGCCGCGGCGCCACGACCACGCCCGCGAACTGCGACAGTTGCGACAGCAGTTGCGCCGCGGTCTGGATCGCCCGCTGCGGATCGGCGATCGCCAGCGAGCCGTGAATAATGCGCTCCTTCTCGCCCTCCAGCGGCTGCACGGTCAACAGCGTGTCCACGAACAGGCGGTAGCCCCGCGGTGTGGGAACGCGCCCGGCCGAGGTGTGCGGGCTGGTGATGAAGCCCATGTCCTCCAGGTCGGCCATCACGTTGCGGATGGTGGCTGGTGACAGCTCCAGCCCCGAGATCTTGGCGAGCGAGCGCGAGCCGACGGGTTCGCCTTCGGCGATGTAGCGCTCGATCAGCGTCTTGAGCAGCAGCCTTGCGCGGATGTCCAGCATGACCACGTATTCTATGAACACTTCGCACTGTGCGGGCAGTGCGGCGCAAATGCAACGGAGCGTTTGCTAGAGTCGCCACGCGACTCGTGCAGACCGAAGACGCCGTCGGCACTTTCTGGCCGTCCCCACGCAGACATCTCACCTCCGGCCCGCCAATGACCGCTGCCGCACCGATTCCGTTCCGCAAGGTCGCGCTGTTCGGCAAGCAGCGCGCGGACGGTATCGCCGCACCGCTCGGCCAGATCGTGGCGATCGTGCGCGGCGCCGGCTGCGATGTGCTGCTGGATGCCACGACACGCGAGACCATCGGCCCCGGCGCGCTGGCCGAGCTGGCCGGCCACAGCCTGGCCGAGATTGGTGCGGCAGCCGATGTGGCCGTCGTGCTCGGCGGCGACGGCACGATGCTCGGCATCGCGCGCGAGCTGGCGCCCCATGGCGTGCCGCTCATCGGCATCAACCACGGCCGCCTGGGGTTCATGACCGACATCGCGCTCGACCAGATGCCCGAGGTGCTGAGCGTCATGCTGGCCGGGCAGTACGAAACCGATGCCCGCGTGATGCTGTCCTGCGAGGTCGAACGCGGCGGCGCGGCAGTCTTCGCGACGCGCGCCCTGAACGACGCGGTGATCTCGCGCGGTGTGGCCGGCGGCATGGTGGAGTTCACGGTGCGCGTTAATGGCGTCACTATGTACAACCAGCGCGCCGACGGCATCATTTTGGCCACACCCACGGGCTCCACGGCCTACGCCCTGTCGGCCAACGGGCCGATCCTGCACCCCTCGCTGGCGGGGCTGGTGCTGGTGCCCGTGGCGCCACAGACCTTGTCCAACCGGCCGATCGCACTGCCCGACGACAGCGTGGTCGAGATCGAGGTCACCGATGTGCGCGACGCCTCCGCGCACTTCGACATGCAGTCCTACTGGGGCCTGAAGCCCGGCGACATCGTGCGCTGCAAGCGCAGCCAGCACAGCGTCAAGCTGCTGCATCCCGTCGGCTACAACTACTTCGAGACGTTGCGCGGCAAGCTGCACTGGAACGTGATGCCCTCGGAGCCGCATGGGCGCGCTTAGCGCGCCCACGCGGCTTGCGCGACGCGCGACCCCATCATGACGAACGAGGGGGCTGGGCTGGCCCCCTCGTGCTCCCCCAAGCCAGAATATGGGGAGCTTCGTTGTTGGTTACTCATATGCTGTTATCGCTTTCGATTCGCAACTTCGTCATCGTCGAGTCACTGGACCTCGAATTCGGGCCGGGCTTCACCGTGCTCACGGGCGAAACGGGCGCGGGCAAGTCGATCCTGATCGATGCGTTGCTGCTCGCGCTGGGCGAGCGCGCCGAGGCGGACGTGCTGCGCGAAGGCGCGACGCGCGCCGAGATCACCGCCGAATTTCGCCTCGGGGAGGCAGCGCGCGACTGGCTCGCGGCGCAGGACCTGCACGGTGAGGATGCCGGCATCGCGCTCGTGCGGCGGACCATCGACAGCAGCGGCCGCAGCAAGGCCTTCATCAACGGCACCACGGTCACCCTGGCTCAGATGCGCGAACTGGGCGAACTGCTGATCGACGTGCATGGCCAGCACGCGCACCAGTCGCTGCTCAAGGGCGGCAGCCAGCAGCGACTGCTCGACGAGCATGGCGGCCTGATGGCACCTGCGCGGCTGGTGGCCGAGCGCTACACCGATTTTCGCAAGGCGCAGAAGGCGCGCAGCGAGGCCGAGGAGATGGCGGGCAGCGCCAAACTGGAAGCCGATCGCCTGCGCTGGATCGTCGAGGAGCTCAACGAGGTCGCGCCCCAACCCGGCGAGTGGGAGGCCGTCGAAACCGAGCACAAGCGGCTGTCGCATGCCGCCAGCCTGCTGGAGGGCGCCCGGGCTGCGGTCGATGCCCTGGCCGAGGCGGACGACGCCGCACTGACGCGCATCGACGGCGTGCTGTCACGGTTGCACTCGCTGTCGCAGTTCGACGCCCGCCTGGCGCCCGTGCTGCAGACCCTGGAGTCGGCACGCGCTCAAGTGGATGAGGCAGCGCGCGACCTGTCGCGCTATCTGGGCCATGCGGATCTCGATGACGCCCAGCTCGCGCAGGTTGAGGCACGCGTCACGGCACTGCACGCGGCTGCGCGCAAGTTCAAGACCGCGCCAAGCGAGCTGCCCGCCCTTCTTGCCGACGCCCAGCACAAACTAGCCGCGCTGTCGGCGTCCAGTGATCTGGACGCCCTGCGCAAGCGCGAGACCGATGCGCTCGCGCGCTATGGCGACGCCGCCAGGTCGCTGTCCGAGTACCGTGTAAAAGCGGCCAAGCAGATGAGTGCCGAAGTGACGCGCGCCATGCAAGACCTGTCGATGGCGGGCGGGCGCTTCGAGGTGCAACTGAGTGCCTGCGAGCCCGCGGCGACGGGGCTGGAGAAAGTCGAGTTCCTCGTCGCTGGTCACGCCGGCGTGGCGCCCAAGCCGTTGGCCAAGGTCGCTTCGGGTGGCGAGCTCGCGCGCATCAGCCTGGCCATCTCCGTCATTGCCGCAAGTGCCACCCCGGTGGGCACGTTGATCTTCGACGAGGTCGACGCCGGCATCGGCGGCGCGGTCGCCGAGACGGTCGGCCGCCTGCTCAAGCAGCTCGGCCAGCAGCGCCAAGTGCTGTGCGTGACGCATCTGCCGCAGGTGGCAGCGCGCGGCGATGCGCATTGCGTGGTCAGCAAGGCCACCGCCGCGGACGGACGGCCGGTCTCGCAGATCGCGCCGCTCGACCGCAAGAGCCGGGTCGATGAGATTGCGCGCATGCTGGGCGGCATCGAAATCACGGAGACCACGCGCAAGCATGCGCGGGAACTGTTGGCCGGATGACGCTGGTGGCCAAAGAAGTCATCAGGTAGCGGATCGAGGCGCCGTCCGTCCCGGTGCTGCGGAGTGCTGTACGCAAGCAGGTCCGCTCTGTTCGTGCCGAGAGCTTCCAGGTCCATCGCCCCATGGCTGAAGCGCGGCGACTTTACGAGCGGGATCGCAGTCCGCTAAACCTTCCGCCGCTGCGCGACACAGGACTTTAAATTGAGATCCTCGTCTCCGACTCAGCGGCAAAGCCTGCGCTGCAGGAGTGCGATGAGCCCACCAGTCAGAGCGCCCACTGGAGCGGTAAGCCAGCCGAAAAGAAGCCAGCTCACAAAGGTCAGGGCTGGTATCGCAGCCAGCGCCTGCGGCGATGAGGCGGTCGGGTTACCCAAGGAGCCGCGCCAGCCCGAAGTGTGTGCCAGAAGCAGTGCGAAGAGCCACATGAGGGGATGCGCGAGCAGCCCGACGGCGGTACCGGCCAGCGCGCCGCGCCCGATGGTCGGAACTCGCCCCGCGCGAGACAGCGTCCACCAAAGGACGACCGCGACGACCGCGGCAGCGAGAGCGGAAGCAACAACGAGGACGAACCAACCGCTCCCCTTTGCTCCGGACACGAGAATGCCGCTAAGCAGGAGAGCGACAGCTCCGAACGCAAGGCCGACCGACGCGACGGTTGTGCCACGAGTCATGGCTTGAACTTTGGGCGCCATCTTCATCGACGGCCAATCCGCTTGCAGTGGCCCCGACCGCGAGTGCGCTCGCACACGTCGACGCTGAGGGCGCTGTAAGGAGAAACGACCGCCGCGAACTTGTTTGCTCACGGCTCGGTTCGTCGCCCACCACGCTGCGTCGATCAGGGTGGCCGATTGGGGCAATCCTGCTTGGCGCAGATGCCGTAGAGCGCCAGCGCGTGGTCCTGCAGTTGAAAGCCGTGCTGCTCGGCGATCTTGTGCTGGCGCTGCTCGATCTCGGTATCGACAAACTCCTCGACCTTGCCGCAGGTCAGGCACACGAGATGATCGTGATGCGAGCCCTCGTTCAGTTCGAACACCGCGCGGCCCTGCTCGAAGTGGTTGCGTGACAGCAGACCGGCCTGTTCGAACTGGGTAAGCACGCGATAGACGGTCGCCAGGCCGACGTCGAGGTTCTCGGCGATCAGCGCCTTGTAAACATCCTCGGCGCTGAGGTGTCGCGCACCGCTGGCGGCGGCGGCGCGCTGGAACACCTCGAGGATCTTCATCCTCGGCAAGGTGGCCTTCAGGCCACTGCTCTTGAGCTCGGCACTGGATGATCCAACGCGATGCGGCATGGTGGGCAAGCGGCAAGTCCGAAGGGCATCAGCGTTGGCATGGCCACGGCTGAGCATGATGCCTGGGTATCATAGCGCCGCCATGAAACATCCCTCTCTTGAACGCGGCGAGCCGCTGCTGGCGCTGATACTGACTTGCACACTTCTCTTGGCCGGCTGCCAGTCGGTCGCGAGCTGGGTGCCGCCGGTCCTTCAGCCGTATCGCCCCGACGTGCAACAGGGCAACGTGGTGACGCAGGAAATGGTGGACCAGCTGCGCGAGGGCATGAGCCGCGAGCAGGTGCGGTTTCTCCTGGGCACGCCGATGCTCACCAGCGGCTTCCACCCAAATCGCTGGGACTATGTGTACCTGCTCAAGCGTGGCAAGACCGGTGAACTTCAACAGCGGCAATTGACAGTGTGGTTCAAGGACAACCGGCTCGCGCAGTTCAAGAGTGACGAGATGCCGCCGGAGACCACGGCGGACAATCTGATCCTCGGACGCGACGCGTTCAAGATTAAGAAGAACCAGCCCACACGGCCCAGCGACCCGGGTCGTGAAGAGCCCGGCCCCATTTACAAGTAAGGCTGCCGACATGACATTGCGCGTGGCGATCGCCGGCGCGTCCGGTCGCATGGGCCGGATGTTGATCGAGTCCACCCTGGCCGCGGCCGATTGCCGGCTTGCGGTGGCGCTTGATCGCATGGGCAGCCCGGATCTGGGCCGCGACGCCGGGGACTTTCTCGGACAGAAGACGGGCGTCTTCATCACAAGTGAGCTGGCCGCCCTGCGCGACGCCGATGTGCTGATCGACTTCACCCGGCCCGAGGCGACCCTGGCGCACCTGCCGGTGTGCGCGGCGCACGGCACGCGGCTGGTGATTGGCACCACCGGCTTCGACGACGCCGGCAAGCAGGCCATCCGCGCTGTGGCCGAAAGGACCGCGGTCGTGTTCTCGCCGAACATGAGCGTTGGCGTCAACGTCACCTTCAAGCTGCTGGAAGTGGCCGCCAAGATGCTCTCCAGCGGCTACGACATCGAAGTCATCGAGGCACATCATCGCCACAAGGTCGATGCGCCGTCGGGCACGGCGCTGAAAATGGGCGAGGTGATCGCCCGGGCCCTGGGCCAGGACCTGAAGGACGTGGGCGTGTTCGCGCGCGAGGGCGTGACCGGCGAGCGCAAACCCGGCTCGATCGGCTTTGCGGCGATCCGCGGCGGTGACATCGTCGGCGATCACACCGTGCTCTTTGCCGGTACCGGCGAGCGCATCGAGATCACGCACAAGTCGACCAGCCGCATGGTCTATGCGCACGGCAGCGTTCGCGCGGCGCGCTTCCTGGCGGACAAGAAAACGGGCCTATTCGACATGGACGACGTGCTGGGGTTGCGCCGATGAATGCGGCGATCGTTGCGTTGATGCGCGCCGCAACGCGCCCGCGGAGGACCCGCTGATGGACGCCGGCGCCACACTCGGACTCGGCCACTTCTGGGCGCAAGCCGACGCGGTGATCCGCTTCACCGCCTATGTGCTGCTGGCAATGTCGGTCGGCAGCTGGTTCCTCATTCTGTGGAAGACCGGGGCCTGGCTGCGCGTGCGGCGCGCCTCGCGCGAGTTGGACAAGTTCTGGCAGGCGCACTCGCTCGATGAGGCCGTCGCGCTGCTCAAGCCGCTCGATGGCGAGTCGATCTTCGTGCCGCTGGCCAGCAGCGCCGCCACGGCCGTGAACGCTCCGGTGTCGGAGAACACGCTGGCGGCGCAGACCACCCGCTCCGAGCTGCTCACCCGGCTGCTGCGCCAACGCATCAACGAGGCGGCCGCGCAGCTTGAAAGCGGGCTGACGTTCCTCGCCTCGGTGGGCAGCACCGCACCCTTCATTGGGCTGTTCGGCACCGTCTGGGGCATCTACCACGCGCTGATCAGCATCGCCTCAACCGGCACCATCTCCATTGAAAAGGTGGCCGCGCCGGTCGGCGAGGCACTGATCATGACGGCGTTCGGCCTGGCGGTCGCCATCCCGGCCGTGCTGGCCTACAACGCGTTCACGCGCGTGAACCGAATCGTGCTCGCGCAGCTTGACGGCTTTGCGCATGACCTGCACGCGTTCCTGACTGTCGGCTCCAAGCCTGCCTCATGAGCTTCGGCGGCTTCGAACGCGGCCAATCGCCATCGCAGCCGATGGCGGAAATCAATGTCACGCCCCTGGTGGACGTGATGCTGGTCCTGCTGGTCATCTTCATCATCACCGCACCGCTGCTGGCCTACGCGCTGCGGCTCGATCTGCCAGATGTAAAGGCGGCTGCCGCGGCCACACGACCCGACACCGTCAAGCTCGCGATCGAGGCCGACGGCACGCTGCGCTGGAACGACGAGCGCATCGACGATGCGCAACTGACCCTGCGGCTGCAGGAGGGCGCCAAGAAGCAGCCGCAGCCCGAGCTGCACCTGCTGGCGGACAAGGGCACGCGCTATGAGGCGATCGCCCGCGTGATGTCGGCCGCGCAAGTGGCCGGCATCACGAAGCTGGGCTTCGTCACCGACCCGCCGCGATCTGTTGAGGAGCCGGCCGCCGCGGCCGTCCCCGCGCCAGCCAAGCCCTAGTCCCAACCCACAACTTTCGAAACAACAATGGCGAGAATCGCCGCCACACTTTGTCGCAGTGCTCGCCGGGTTCCCAACCTGGCTGCGCGCGGCTTCGCGTCTGGCGGCCAATTCGCCATTGTTTTGCGCCACCATTCGGCACGCCCGCGGCAAGGCTTCGAAACTGATGGTTCGGGACACTAGCGATGCGCGCCGCGCGCTTGCTCGCCCCGCTGGGCTGCCTCGCGTCGCTGCTGCTGGCGCCTGCTGCGCAGGCAAAGCCCACCGTCACGGACGACGCCGGCCAGAACGTGACACTCCCCCGGCCCGCGCAGCGCATCGTCGCGCTGGCACCGCACATCACCGAGCAGCTGTATGCCATCGGCGTCGGCGACCGCATCGTGGGCACCACCGAATATGCGGACTTTCCTGCAGCCGCGCGGGTGATCCCGCGCGTGGGCCGTGCGCACAGCCTCGACCTGGAGCGCATCAGCGCGCTGCAGCCCGATCTGGTGGTGGTCTGGGGCAGCGGCTTTCCGCCGGCCCTGATCGATGCATTGCGCCGCCTGCGGGTGCCCGTGTACGTGAATGAACCGGGCGCGCTGGATCGTGTCACCACCTCGCTGGAGCGGCTTGGCGTACTGACGGCGGCGCCGCATGCGGCCGCGGCGACGGCTGATTTCCGCGCCCGTCTGGCCGCCCTGCGCGCACGCTACGCAGGCCGCAGCGAGGTGCGCGTGTTCTATCAGATCTGGTCCCAGCCGCTCATGACACTGGGTCGCCCGCATGTGCTGACCGAGGCCATCCAGGTCTGCGGTGGCCGCAACGTATTCGGCACGCTGGCACCGATTGCGCCACAGGTGGGCATCGAGGCGGTGATCGCCACCGCGCCTCAAGTCATCGCCACCGCCGAAGCCCACGCCAAGCCGAGTGGTTCGCTCGACATGTGGCGGCGCTTTGCCGCGCTGCCGGCGGTGCGCGACGATCTGCTGGTCACGCTCGACGGCAACAAGATCAACCGCCACTCGCCGCGCATGCTCGACGAGGTCGCGGTTCTGTGCGAGCACATCGAACGCGCGCGAAGGGCCGCGTGATGGCGGCTGCGGACCTCGGTCAGATCAGTCATGTCATCCAACTGTCAGTGGCCCCCGTGTTTCTGCTGACCGGCATAGCCGGGCTATTGGGCGTGACCGCGACACGGCTGGCGCGCATCGTCGACCGGGCGCGCGCGGTGGAAAGCGAACTGCGCAGCGCGTCGCTGCAACGCAGCGCCCAGATTCACGAGGAACTCAAACGCTTGACGCGGCGCGCGCGGCTCATCAACCGGGCGATCACGCTGTGCGTGGTGGCGGCGCTGCTCGTCTGCGCGGTCATCGTCGGGCTCTTCATCACTGCCTACTACGAATGGTTGCCCGATCTCACGCGCGTGGTCGCCGCCGTGTTCGCGCTGGCGCTGGGCTCGCTGATCGTCGGCCTGCTGTTTTTCCTGCGCGAGGTGTACCTGGCAACCGCGTCCCTGCGCTTCGGCGTGATCGACGCACAGGCTCCACCGAGCTGAGTCCAGTTTTCCCCGCAGCGCTGGCGCGGCACGCGCGGGTCTGTCCAAGATGCATCGCATGCCACTTCTCGCATTGGTGTCGGCACTGGCCTTCCTTGCCAGCGGCACCGCACTGGCGCAGCGCCCCGCGGACACCATCGCGCAGCGCATGCAGGCCTGCACGGCCTGCCACGGCAAGGACGGGCGCGCGTCGCGCGAGGGCTACTTCCCGCGCATTGCAGGCAAGCCCGCCGGGTACCTGTACAACCAGTTGAAGAACTTCCAGCTGGGCCGGCGCAACAATGAGGCGATGGTCCATCTGGTCGACCACCTCACGCCCGCCTATCTGCAGGAGATCGCGGCTTACTTCGCTGCGCTCGACCTGCCCCACCCGCCAGCGCAGCCGCTGGACGCTTCGCCGGCCGTGCTCGAGCGAGGCGCGCTGCTGGTCCGACAAGGCGATCCGGCGCGCAAGTTGCCGTCCTGCACGAGCTGTCATGGCGACCGCATGATGGGCGTGCAGCCGGCGATGCCCGGGCTGCTGGGCCTGCCGCGTGACTACCTGATCGCGCAACTCGGCGCTTGGCGCACCGGGCAGCGCAAGGCTGCCGCGCCCGACTGCATGGGTACGATCGCCAATCGCATGAGGCCGGAGGATGTGAGCGCCGTGGCGGCGTGGCTGGCCGCGCAGGACGTCCCGCGTGGCGCCGCCCCTGCAGCGCGACCGGCGGCGCCGCTGCCGCTGGATTGCGGAAGCGACCTGCAATGACGGGGCAGCGTCCAGCGAGTGGCGTGCAGCGGCGTAACGTGAACGACGCAGCATGAAGGCCCCCGCCCGCATCGCGCTCGCCGCTGTCGGGCTGCTCGCGCTGACGAGTGCCGTGGTTGCCTGGCTCAACCTGCGCGGCGAAGCACCGCTGCGCGCGGATGTGCAGGCGGCAAGCGATGCAGCGACCGTGGCCCGCGGCGCATACCTGGCGCGCATCGGCAACTGCGCGGCCTGCCACACGGCGCGCGGCGGCGCGCCCTATGCGGGCGGCCGCGGCATCGAGACGCCGTTCGGTGTCGTGTACGCGTCCAATCTCACGCCGGATCCCGCCACCGGACTCGGCCGCTGGTCGGCCGATGCGTTCTGGCGCGCGATGCATCACGGCCGCTCGGCCGACGGTCGCCTGCTCTATCCAGCGTTTCCCTACCCGAACTACACGCTGGTCACGCGGGAGGACAGCGACGCGCTGTTCGCCTTTTTGCGCCAAGTGCCGGCAGTGCGCCAGCGCAACGCCCCGCACGCACTGCGCTTTCCGTACAACACGCAGATCGCGCTCGCCGTGTGGCGCGCGCTGTACTTCCGGCCCGCGCGCTTCAGGCCCGACGCGGCGCAGACCGTCGAGCTCAACCGCGGCAGTTACCTGGTGCGCGGCCTGGGCCATTGCGAGGCATGCCATGCGCCGCGCAACCTGCTGGGCGCGACACAGGACGCTGGCGCGCTCGCCGGTGGCCTCATTCCCATGCAGCGCTGGTATGCGCCATCACTCGCGGCGTCGAGTGAGGCCGGTCTGGCCGACTGGTCGGTCGAAGAGATCACCGCACTGCTGACAACGGGCGTTGCACCGCGCGCATCGGTCATGGGTCCGATGGCCGATGTCGTGTTCCGCAGCACGCAGTACCTGACGGAAGCAGATGCACGGGCGATGGCCGTGTACCTGCAAGGGCTACGCACGCAAGCGCCGGTGGCGCGCCGCTTCGTTGCGGCCGATCCCGCGGTGTTACAGGCGGGCGAGGCGCTGTATCGCGACCAGTGTGCAGCCTGCCACGGCGCGCAGGGCGAGGGCGTGCCGGGCATGTACCCGGCGCTGGCCGGCAACCGCGCTGTGACGCTGCACGCGCCGAACAATGTCGTGCGCGCCGTGCTTTATGGCGGCTTTCCGCCCGCGACCAACGGCAATCCGCGGCCCTTTGGCATGCCGCCGTTCCTGCACAGCCTGTCAGACGACGAGGTGGCACAGGTCGCGACCTACATCCGCCAGTCGTGGGAGCATCGCGCAACGCTGGTGTCGGCAGTCGATGTGCGGCGGGCGCGCTAGGGTGCCGCGCTAGTTCTGCGCATCGAACTCCAGCACCACGCGCCGCGTGCGTGCGCTCTTCTTTTCGATCTTGGCCACGCGCACCGCGCCAATTTCGCGCGTGTCGGCCACGTGCGTGCCGCCGCAAGGCTGCAGGTCCACGCCGTACACCTCGAGCAGCCGCACGCGGCCGTAGCCGATGGGCGGGCTCACGCTCATCGACTTGACAAGCTGCGGATTGGCGGCGAGCTCCTCATCGGTGATCCAGCGCTGCGCGACCGCATGGCCCGCCTCAACCAGCGCACGCAGGCCGCTTTGCACGGCCTCGCGTTCCAGCGGCTCGGTCATTGCGAAATCCAGCCGCGCATAGTCGGCCGTGATGCTGCAGCCGTCGACCAACTGGCGCACCACCGCGCACAACAGATGCGTGGCCGTGTGAAATCGCATGTGCCGGTAGCGGCGCGTCCAGTCGATCTCGCCGCGCACCGGCGTGCCCACGGTGAGCCGCGCGCGCCAGTCGCTGGCGGCATCCAGCAGATGCAGGCTGTCGTCGGGCGTGGCGTCGGGCCGAGGGCTCTTGCGCGTGTGCGTGACCGCAATGGCGGTGCCGTCGGCCAGCACGAGCCGACCGGTGTCGCCCGCCTGCCCGCCACCGAGCGGATAGAACACCGTGCGATCGAGCTCGACGCCCTGCCCATGGACGTGCGTCACCACCGCCTCGCACTGCCGCAGGTAGGCGTCGCGCCGGTGCAGGGCGTCGGTGGCCATCGCTACAGGGCGAACTCGTCGCCCAGCACGATGCGCCCCTGCGCATCGCGCGCCAGCGGTGCCCACGGCAGGTCGGTGATGCCCGGATCGATGCCGGATTGCATCAGGAGCGCCGTGACCTGGCCGCGGTGATGCGTCTGGTGGTTGAACATCTGCATCACGCACAGCGCCTTGGGTCGCGTGAACTCCCGCTTGGCGATGCCTGAAAACCAGGTCAGTGGTCCGGCAAGTTGCTCGGGCGTGACCTGCGCCGCCCAGGCAGCAATCTCGTCGTCATGCGTGCGGCGGGCGGCCAGCAGGTCTGCAAAGTCGTCGTACAGATCGACGCCGATCGCGCCAGCCTCGTAGTGCTTGCCATTGAAACGCGGCAGCCACAAGCGATCGCCCCACAGAATGTGGTTGAGCGTCGAGTGGATCGAGCGGAAAAATGCACCCTTGTCGGCCTTGCGCTCGGCATCCGGCAGCTGCGCCACGGCCTCGTAGACCTCGCGGTTCATCCAGCCGTTGTAGGCGGCCATTACCTGACAGTAGCCAACATCGATCACTTGGGACTCCGAGCGCTTACGCCGCGACAGCGGCACACGCGTCAACCCAGGCCAGAACGTTGTCCCACTGCGCCAGGTCCTTGTCGACGCGGCTCGGCGCGACGTCCCACAGCGTGAGTCCGTGCGCGGCAAGTTGCACGTAGTTCTGCGTGTCGCGGAAAAAGCCCAGCACCGGGACATTGAGGCCGCTGACGAACCGGTGCAGTTGCTCGGCCGAGCGCGTGCGCGCGTCCACCCGCATGCCGAGTACCGCAAGTCGCTCGTCACCGTCCTTCAGCACGCCCTTGTCCGTTAGCTTCTGCAAAAAGGCTTGGGTGGCATAGATGTCGAACAGCGACGCCTGCAGCGGCACGATCACGCGGTCGGCCACCTTGAGCGCATCCCTGAGCAGCTGCCCGTGCATGCCGGCCGGCGTATCGAGCACCACGTGGCTGACCCCCTTGGGTGGTCGCGCGATGCGGTCGGCGCTGATGTCCCAAGACTCGATCGGTGCGGCAGCCGCAGGACGCACTTGCAGCCAGGCGCTGGAGGACTGCTGCTTGTCCAGATCGCCCAGCATGGTCCTGTGCCCGCGCGTGGCGAAGTAGCCGGCCAGGTTGGTCGCGACCGTGCTCTTGCCGACGCCCCCCTTGGGATTGACGATCAGGACTACAGGCATTTGCCGACCTCGAACACTCTTCGAAGACCGCTCTTCGATAACCGGGATCAGTCTAACCGCACGCCGAAGCCCGGCAAGCGCGGCAGCAGTTCACGCCGCCAAGTGGAACAGCCGCTGCCCTTCCGCCCGCACCTCGCCAAAGCGGGTGCCGAAAAGGGCGTTGAGATTGGTCGTGGTCAGCACGGCGTCGGCCGGCCCCGCCTGCCAGGGCCCCTGGCCACTGAGCAGCAGAACATGGGTCGCGAACCGAACCGCGGCATTGATGTCGTGCAAGGTCGCAATGATCGTGCGCGCGCCGAGCTGCGCGAGCTGCTCGAACACCAGCGCCTGGTGGCGCGGGTCCTGATGCGCGGTGGGCTCATCGAGCAGCAGCAGCGGCGTGTCCTGCAGCAGCGCAGTGGCCAGCGCCACGCGCTGGCGTTCGCCGCGCGACAACATGCGCACGTCGCGCTCGGGAAGCCCGGCGCAATCGAGTCGCGCCAGCGCGTCGCGCGCCCGCGCGGCCGCGTGGACGGCATCGGCGCCGAAGCGAAAGCGCGCGGTAAGCACTGTGTCCAGCACCGTGGCCGAGAACGGATCGAGCCAGCGGTCGGTGAGCAGCGCACGCCGTGCGGCCAATGCCATGCCATCGAGCCGGTTGATGTCCTGCCCCGCGAGATGCACGGCGCCCGCATGGGCGCAGCGCACGCCAGCCAGCACCGCGAGCAGGCTCGACTTGCCGGCGCCGTTGGGGCCCAGGACCACCCAGCGCTCGCCCGGCTGCACCGCCAGGTCCAGCGATCGCACGAGCTCGCGCTGCCCCGCGCGCAGCGTGACGCCATGGCAGCTCAGGGCCCGCGCCGCTGCCATCAGCGCCGCCGCAGCAGATAGAGGAACACGGGCACGCCGAAGAGCGCGGTGACGACACCCACCGGCAGCTGCACCGGGGCAAACGCGCTGCGCGCCACGGTGTCGGCCAGCACGACCAGAGTTGCCCCCGCCAGCACCGCAGCGGGCAGCAGCACGCGCTGATCGTTGCCGAGCACCAGACGCACCAGATGCGGCGCGACGAAGCCGACGAAGCCCACCGCACCGGCCTGGGTGACCACGGTGCCCGCCGCGATTGCCGAGATCACCACGAGCACGCGGCGCGTGCGCTCCACGTCCACGCCCTGGGTGAAGGCCTGCACATCGCCACGCAACAGCAGGTTCAAGGCAGGCGCCCGTCGCAGCGCCAGCACAAGTACGACAGCCAGGATGACCAGCGAAACCAGTGCATTTGCGAGGCTGGTGGCGCCACCCAGGTCGCCCAGCAGCCAGAACACCATCGTGCGCAACTGCGTGTCGGATGCCAGCGTCAGGATCACCGACAGCACGGCCGAGGCGAAGGCGGCGATCATCACGCCGGTCAGCAGCACCACCGTGGTGGCCTGCTCGCCTTGCATCGTGTCGCGCGTGAAGAACGCGCGCTGCGCTAGCGCGAACAGCAGCACCAGTGTCGCCAAGGCGCCCAGGCCGGCGGCGGCCTGCATCAAGGCGAACGAGGCGCCGAGCGCGAGCGCACCGAGGGCCGCCACTGCCGCGCCGCCCGACACGCCCAGCACATACGGATCGGCCAGCGGATTGCGCAGGAGTGCCTGCAGGAGCGCGCCGGCCAAGCCGAGCAATGCTCCGACCGCAAAAGCCGTGAGCGCGCGCGGCAGCCGCAGCTCCAGCACTGCGGTCACCAGCGGCGCCTCCTCGCCGGCGAGCCAGCCGAGCACCTCGCCCATCGGCAGCGCCACACTGCCGATCGCGAGAGCGGCCAGCACGCTGGCAACCGCCGCCGCAGCGAGCGCAACGAGCGCCGCACGCCTGCGCGCGGCGGGCGTGGGGGCCGATGCAGCGACCGGAGCCATCACCGCCATGATCGCCGCGCCGTCGGCTGCACCCTAGTGCGCATCACATCCGCCACTCGATGCCGCCGAACACCGCACGGCCCCAGGTGTTGTAGCCATCGACGAGCTCGTAGCTCTCGTCGAACGCGTTCTCCATCCGCAGCTTCAGGCGCAGCGCCTTGGTCACGTCGTAACTTGCCACCATTCGCGCCACCGTGTAGGCACCCAGGTCGATGCGCGCGAAGGTGTTGATGTCGGCGTCGGCGCGCTTGTCGGCGTGGCCAACCTCGCCACCGACGCTCCAGCGGCCACCTTCGTAGTAGGCGGCCACGTTGACCGTGAACGGTGCGCGGCGCAGCAGCCGTTGGCCAGTGGCCTCGTCTTCCGTGTCCAGATAGGTGGCGTTGAAGTCGACGCGCCAGGCCGCGTGCTGCCAGCCGAGTGTCAGCTCCGCCCCCTGCACCCGGGCACGCGCGATGTTCTCGGCGCGTCGCGTGGCAGGGCTGTACTGGATCAGGTTCTCCGTGCGCGTGTTGAAGACCGCAAGACCAGCGCGCCAGTTGCCGCGTGCATAGCGCAACCCGGCCTCGACGCTGCGTGCCTCCTCGGGCTCCAGCGTCGGATTGCCGAAGAATGGGAAGTACAGGTCGTTGAAGCTGGGCGCGCGAAACGCGCTGCTGGCCTGCATGATCACGAGTAACTCTCCGGTGAGCTGGTAGCCATAGGCCACAAGGCCGGTCGTGGCGCCGCCAACGTCTGAGTAGTCGTCGTGCCGCAGATTCAGTTGCACCCGCTGCTTGTCGGCGCGGCCATTGATGCCCAGCCAATACGAGCGGGCGTTGCGCGAGAAACCCGTCAGGACGTTGTTGAAGCTGGGGTCGTAGCTGGTGGACTCGCCGCGCTGATCGAGGTAGTCGAAGCCAAAGCTGGCAGTCACGCGCTCGGCCAGCTTGGCGTCGGCCTGCAGTTGCGCCTGGCGATTGCGCGCCTCGTATTCGTTGTCGTTGTAGGACAGCGGGATCGTCGAGGTGTTTTCGCTCTTGTCGGTGACCTCGCCGAGCGTGGCGCGCAGGGTCCAGATCTCGTCCAGCCGATGGCGGCCGAAGGCCTGCCAGTTGGTCGTCCGCGCGTCTTCCTTCTGCTCGGCGCTACCCGACGCGGAAGGATTGCCCAAGGGCGCGTCGAACGGATCGTCAAAGTCGGTCTTGTTCCGCTGTGTCCAGACGCTGGCGCCGAGTTCGGTGGCCTCGCCCAGACGCTGCTGGAGCCTTAGCGTGCCGCTGGCGTTGCGGTTGCCGTCCTTGTCGGGATTGGCCCGGGGAACCTGCGCCGGGTCGATCGCCGAAAACGGCTTGCTGCGTGCGCCAGCGACGGTGGCCGACAGCCGCGTGCTGCTGAAGTTGCGCGTGACGCTGACCGCCCCGTTGAGGCTGTCACCGCTGCCGGCCTCGGCCTGCACGCTGGCCTCGTCGGTCGTGCCGCCGCGCGTGAAGATCTGCACGACGCCGCCGATGGCCTCCGATCCGTACAAGCTGGACATGTTGCCGCGCACGATCTCGATGCGCTCGATGGTGTCGACGTTCACCCCACCCCAAAGGGCCGCGCCGGTGAGCGGCGTATTCAGGCGCATGCCGTCCACCAGCACCAGCACGCCGCTGGAGCCCGCGCCGCGGGCCCACAGCGAGGTCTGGCTGCCGGGTCCTCCGGTGCGCGTCATTTGCAGGCCCGCCTGGCGTGACAGGAGTTCAGGCAGCGATTGCGCCTGGGTGCGCTCGATGTCCTCGCGCGTGATGAGCGTGACCGGCGCCAGGACCTCCGGCAGCCGCTGCTCACTGCGCGTGGGCGTGATGACGACGGGCTCCAGTGCCGCAGGGGCGGCCTGCGCCCGGGCGACAGTTGGAACGGCAAGGGGAGTGAGACAACTGAGGGCAGACAGCGCCAAGACAGGCACCCGCCGGAAAAACTGCGATGACATTCGTGGTCCTCGTGTAAGCCGGCCCGCCGCCGGCGATCAACACAGGACCTGCTGCGACTCGGCAGCACTGCGAGACGTGGCGCGGTCGACCGAGGCAGATCACGCAGCACGCGCGCCTGCCCGCACCCCGCGGCAGGTCCACTCGCTCGCGCTTCTCGGGACGAAGCACGGGCGGCCAGGGCCGGTCTCCGGGCTGCAGTGACAACCTTCGCGGCCTTCCCACCCGCGTTGGGCGCGCAGGCAGTGACCATGGTGCGAAAGCGGCCGCGTTGGCCGATGCTCTGACAACGCGACGACTGTTTACCGTTGCGGGGGCAGCACAGGTTGATCGTCGCGCGCAATCGTGTTGACGCGCTCTTGATCCCTGATTCCCGTTTCACTGCGACCGCCCTCCCCGGACGTCGCAGCACCTTGACGCTTGCAGTTTACCGGAGCAAGCCGAGGATGGCCGGTGATAGCATCGATGCATGTTGGAAGATCTCGACGCACTCGCCGGCAAGTTGACCGAACTCAATGCCCGCCTGCGGCACTTGCGGGAAGAAAACCTACAACTGCGCGCGCAGGTGATGCAGGCCAACGCCGAACTCGGCGCGATGCGCGGCAAAGTGGCCGGCGCGATGGAGCGCATCGACGCGATGCTCGAGCGGCTGCCCGAAGTGGCCGGCGCCGGGATGCCCGCCGGGGAGCGCTGATGCCAGATACGGTTTCGATCGCCGTCAACCTGCTCGGGCGGGAGTACCGCCTGGCTTGCAAGCCCGAAGAGCGCGACCAGCTGCAGTCCTGCGCCCGCTTCGTCGACCAGAAGATGACCGCGATTCGCGATAGCGGCAAGGTCATGGGCCACGACAATATCGCCGCCTTGGCCGCGCTGCAGATCGCACAGGAGTTCATGAGCGCCCGCAATGCCGACGGTCTGTCGATCGGCGAACTGCGGCGGCGGCTGCGCGACATGAACCAGGTGGCCGACGAGATGCTTGCGCCGCAAGAGAAGCTTTTCTGACCAAGCAGACGGCACAACGGATTGCGGACGCAAAGTGCGCGCTTTCTTCCTGATCTGCGGCGCGCACGAAGGTAGAATCGTTTCTCCCTGCGGTGCCCGCGCAAAGGCCCTTTAGTTCCTTGAACCGATGCGCTTTGCGCAAGGTTGTTGAGCTCGCGACGTGGTGCTGATCGGCACGCGTCTGCTGAACCTAAGCGTCGCGGACAACGACCACCCTGAACCCATGGTTCAGGACATCGGGCCGGGCGGCACAGGCGGGGACTAACACGTGTCGCTTGTGTGTACGCGCCGCTGACGCGGCGCACGTGCACACAAGCGAGTTGATCAGGCGCGCGCCCTTCGGGCGGCCGGGCGGACGCGCGCAAAACAAGGGCATGAGCGACGGCGTCTTCGGCGCCGTCGCTTTTTTGTAGATGGCCACCAAGAAGAACTACTGGCTGATGAAGTCCGAGCCGGACGAGTGCTCGATCGACGATGCGCTCGCGGCGGAGAACGCGACCGTGCCCTGGACCGGGGTGCGCAATTATCAGGCGCGCAACTTCATGTGGCGCGAGATGCGTGCCGGCGACGGGGTGCTGTTTTATCACTCGAGCTGCCCGGCACCCGGCATCGCCGGCATCGCCGAAGTGGCGAGCACTCCCTACCCCGATCCCACGCAGTTCGACCGCAAGAGCAAGTACTTCGACGCCAGCGCCCGGCAGGCCGAGCCGCGCTGGTGGATGGTCGACGTCAAGGCCTTGCACAAAACCCGCCTCATCGGCATTGCCGAGCTGCGGGCGGCCGGGCCGTTGGCCGACATGATCATCCTGCGCCGGGGCAACCGCCTGTCGATCACGCCAGTCAGCCCGGCCGAGTGGCGCTACATCACAACGCAACTCGCCGCGCCGGACACTCGATCAGCCGGCAAGGCTGGTCAGACCAGCGCGGGCAAGGCGGCGTGAGCGCGCTGGCCTTTGTCAGCGCGCTGCTCGTTCTGGGCGCGGCGACTGGCTTCGCCGCCGGCCTGCTCGGTATTGGCGGCGGCATGCTGCTCGTGCCCTTTCTCACCATGCTGCTCACGGCGCGCGGCTTGCCGCTCGAGCACGTGGTGCACATGGCGCTGGCCACCTCGTTGGCGACGATCTTGTTCACCTCGGTGTCCTCGCTGCGCGCCCACGATGCCCATGGCGCGGTGCGCTGGGACATCGTGCGGCCCCTTGCGCCCGGCATCCTGGTCGGCTCGCTTGTTGGCGCGCAGATCGCAGGCGCCCTGCCCACGGCGGCGCTGGCCCTGCTTTTTGCGCTGTTCGTGAGTTTCTCGGCCACGCAGATACTGCTGGACCGCAAGCCTGCCCCGCACCGCGACCTGCCGGGCAGCGCCGGCCTGTTTGGCGTTGGCACGGGCATCGGCGGCCTTTCGAGCCTGGTGGGCGCCGGTGGCGGCTTCATCTCCGTTCCCTTCATGCTCTGGTGCAACGTGCGCATGCACCAGGCCGTCGGCACCTCCGCGGCACTCGGCTTTCCGATCGCGGCCGCCGGCACGCTGGGCTATGTGGTGGCCGGCCTGCGCGAGACCGGCATTCGCACCTGCAGCGCTTCCACGGTCCCGGACTGCTCGGTGGGCTTCATCCACCTGCCGGCACTGCTCGCAGTTGCCGCCGCCAGCATGTTCTTTGCCCCCCTGGGCGCCCGCGCCGCGCACCGGCTGAACTCGCAGGCGCTCTCGAAGGTCTTTGCCCTCCTGCTGTACTTGCTGGCTGGCTATATGCTCTCCAAGGCCGCTCGCGCGCTATAGGGAGAGCGCCGCGCGCAGTGGCGGCGGCGCGTCACGCGAACGCAGGCGTGCCACGCGGCGGATCGCGCGGATAATGCGCCAGGTACGAAGATCGAAGAAGACCACCTGGAGCCTGGGCCATGTCAGCAGACCTCATCGCGGCGATCACCGATCCCATGGTGCGCGATCTCGCCAACCGCGGCAGCATCCGCAGCTTTCCGAAGAACACGGTGATCATCAACGAGGGCGACCGCGGCGAATCGATGTTCGTGGTTCTCAGCGGCAAGGTGAAGGTGTACGTCTCCGACGACGGCGGGCGCGAGATGATCCTCGACATCTACGGCGCCGGCGACTATGTGGGCGAGATGTCGCTTGATGGGCGGCCGCGCTCGGCCTCGGTGATGACGCTGGAGCCCACCATCTGCGCGGTGGTGACGCGCAGTGCGCTCAAGGATGCAGTGGCCAGCAGCCCCGATTTTGCTATGAAGCTGATCGACACGCTGATCGAGCGCGCCCGCATTGCCACCGACAACGTCAAGAATCTGGCGCTGATGGATGTCTACGGTCGCGTCGCACGCCTTCTACTGTCGCTGGCCAAGGAGCAGCCGGACGGCAAGCTGGTGGTGCCCGAGCGCATGACGCAGCAGGACATCGCCGACCGCGTGGGCGCTTCGCGTGACATGATCAGCCGCATCTTCAAGGACCTGACCGTCGGCGGCTACGTGACCGTGGTCGACCGCGTCATCACGATCAATCGCAAGCCCCCGGCGCGCTGGTAACTTTCACCATCGCTCGGGCGGGGCGGGCGGCAAGGTAGGTCTGCGCACGGACCTGCAGCTTTAGTCGTGCAGCGTCAGTGGTGAGGTGAAGCGTCAATCCTGCGGCGAGCGTCCTGCCGCGTGAATCTTGCGCACGCCTGCGGCGGCTTTTTCCGTCGCGCTCCACAGCAGTCCCGGCAACAATGCGCGACAGCCCCGCTCGCAAGCGGGCAAGGAGCGCACCGTGCTTGACTTCTCCACTGCCGCCCCCCTCTGTCCCCCCGCCTTGACCCGCCCAGGGCACGACACCGAGCCAGCCGGAGGCTCGGCGCAGCTCGCGCTGTCGCCATACCAGGCCGGCTGGCCCGCGCGGTTTCGCGTCGAGGCCGAGGTGCTGCGTGTCGCCCTGTCGGCCCTGTCCCCAACGGTCGAGCACGTGGGCAGCACGGCCGTACCCAGCCTGGCGGCCCGGCCGGTAATCGACATACTGGTTGGCCTGCCGGCGCCGCTGCTGATCGATGCGTTTGCGGCACGACTGTCCAACTTCGGCTACATCGTGCTGCCGCCGAGCCAGGACGACGGCGTGCGCGTCGTCGTGCGACGACTGCGCGGCGTGCGCACCCATCACGTGCAGGTGGTCGCGACCTACGGCCACGACTGGCACCGCATCCTGCTGTTCCGTGATCTGCTTCGCCACGACGAAGCCCTGGCGCGCCAGTACACGCTGGTCAAGCTCGACCTAATGCGCCAACACCAGGGCAACGCTGTTGCCTACGCCAGCGGCAAGGCGAGCTTCATTCGCGCGATCGTTGGCGCGTAGGCACGGCGCACCGGCTACGCGAAGGCATCCCGATACCTCTCGCGCAAGACGTTTTTCTGCACCTTGCCCATCGCGTTGCGCGGCAGATCCTCGACCACCCAGATGCGCTTGGGCACCTTGAAGTTGGCGATGCGGCTCTTCAATTGCGCGATGACCTGCGCAGCGTCCACGCCATGGGCGCCCTTGGGCACCACGACCGCGGCCACGGCCTCGCCGAAGTCCGGATGCGGCACGCCGATCACCGCCGATTCCGCCACCCCGGGCATCTCGTCGATGTAGCCCTCGATCTCCTTTGGGTACACGTTGTAACCGCCGGAGATGATGAGGTCCTTGGCACGGCCGGCCAGCGTCAGGTACGCCTCGGGCTTGCCCGCGCCGCCAAAGTGGCCGACATCGCCGGTCCTGAACCAGCCGTCGGGCGTGAACTCCTCGGCCGTCTTCTCGGGCATCTGCCAGTAGCCGGAGAACACATTCGGGCCGCGCACCTGCACCTGGCCGATCTCGCCCGCCTTGCAGCGGCTGCCATCGTCGTTGACGACGCGCACGTCGACACCAGGCAGCGGCACACCCACCGTGCCGGCGATGCGGTCGGCGGCCACGCCGAAATACGGGTTCGACACCAGCATCAGCGTCTCGCTCATGCCGTAGCGCTCGAGGATGGCGCGGCCCGTGCGCTGCTTGAACGCGTCGAAGGTCTCGGTCAGCAGCGGCGCCGAGCCCGAGATGAACAGCCGCATGTTGCGGCACACGTGCCGGTCGAAACGCGGCTCGGCCAGCAGGCGCGTGTACAGGGTCGGCACGCCCATGAACACGGTGGCGCGCGGCAGCCAGCGGACCACCTGCTTCGGGTCGAACTTGTTCATGAACAGCATCGTGCTGCCCGACAGCAGCGCCGCATGCGCGGCAACGAACAGTCCATGCACGTGAAACAGCGGCAAGGCGTGCAGCAGCACGTCCTGGTCGCCGGTGTCGCGCTCTTCCTTGAAACCCCAGAACTCATCGAGCACGAGCGCGTTGGAACTCAGGTTGCCATGCGACAGCATCGCGCCCTTGCTGCGACCGGTGGTGCCGGAGGTGTACAGGATGGCGGCGAGATCACTCGCCCTGCGTCGCACGGTCGCAAACCGGTCCGGGAATGGCGCAGCGCGCTCGAGCAGCGTGCCGTCGCGGTGCTCGCCCAAGGTCGTCACGTGCGCCACGCCCGCGGCGCGCGCGATCGGCTCCAGCGCGGCCAGCCGCTCCGGCGTGCACACGAACACGGCCGGCTTGGCGTTACCCAGGAAGTACTCGATCTCGGCCTGCTGGTACGCGCTGTTCAGCGGCACATAGGCCAGGCCGGCGCGCAGGGTCGCCAGATAAAGCAGCAGCGCTTCGGGCGACTTGTCCACCTGCACGGCCACGCGCGCGGGCGTACCGTCGGCCTCGGCCGGCAGATTGAGGCTGGTGAGCCAGCCGGCCAAGCGGCCGGTCGCATGGAGCAGATCGCGCCGGCTGTAGACAAGGCCCTCGACCGTCTCCAGGCACGCGCCGCTAAGGTCACGCGGCAGGCGCGCTTCGATCAGGGCAAACAGGTTGTCGTTCTTCATGGCAAAGAGAGGACACCGCGGGCCGCGGAGCCCGGTTGGCCGGGCGAACGCCCAGCAAGGGGCGGCAAGCTTAGCGGCGAAGGGGCGGCAAGGCGACGTTCGCCCAGCCGGGCGGCCTCAACGGCCGGAAAACTGCGGCGGTCGCCGCTCCAGGAACGCGGCGATGCCCTCGGCGTAGTCGGCCGAGCGGAAAAAGCCAAAACTGGCCTGAAGCTCCTGCGCCGACACCTCCCGCCCCTCCATCAAGCGCAGCAGATTGGCCTTGTTCAGGCGCGCCGCCAGCGGCGAGCCGGCCAGCACGCCGTCGACCGTCTCATCCACCGCCAGCGCAAACCGCGCCGGCGCCACCGCGCGCTGCACCAAGCCCTTACCCTCGGCCTCCTCACCGGTGAGCAGGCGCCCAGCCAGCAGCAGTTCGGCGGCAACCGCCGGCCCGACCAGTTGCAGCAAGACCTTGAGCTCCGGCACGGCGAACGGAAAGCCCAGGCGCCCGACCGGTGCGCCGAGCCGGGCATCGCTGCGCGCCACGCGCAGGTCACAGGCCAACGCGATCTCCAGCCCGCCACCGATGCAATTGCCTTCGATGGCGGCCACCACCGGCATGGGCAAGGTGCGCAGCGCCTCCAGCGCCGGGGCCATCAGCGCCAAATGGTAGCCGCGGCCGGAGGCCTCGTCGAAGCGCACTTGCGGAAACTCCGCGATGTCGGCACCTGCGGCGAAGTGCCCCTGCGCGCCCTGCACGATCACGCAGCGCACGGAGCCGTCGGCGGCCACACTGGCGCAGTGCTGCGCCAGTGCACCCCACATCGCGACGCTGATGGCGTTCAGCTTGCCAGGCGCGTCGAGCGTCAGCCGCGCCAGACCGCGACCGATCTCCAGGTGAACTGTGCCGGCCATGGCCGCGCTCTGTCGTTCTGACCGCGTCAGTCGAGGTCAGTCGAGCTTGGCGCCCGAGGTCTTGGTCACCTGCGCCCAGCGCTTGATCTCACTGTTCAGAAAGCGCGCGAACTCCTCGGGTCTCATGATGGTTGCTTCCGAGCCGTTGTTGGTCCACGCAGCACGGACGTCCGGCGCCGCGAGCGCCTTGAGGACCTCGTCGTACATCCGCGTGATGATCGGCTGCGGCGTGCCCTGCACGGCCCATATGCCGTACCAGGTGGCGACCTCGTAGCCGGGCAGACCGGCCTCGGCGGCCGTCGGCACCTCGGGAAACGCCGCCACGCGCTTGCTCGATGCCACGGCGAGCGCCTTTATGCGGCCGCCGCGGATGTGCTGCGCCGAGGAACCCAGGCCGTCGAACATCATGTCGACATTGCCAGCGATGAGGTCCTGCAGCGCCGGGCCGGCGCCGCGATACGGGATGTGCACGATGAAGGTCTTCGACAGCTGCTTGAAGAGCTCGCCGGCCAGGTGGTGCGAGGTGCCGTTGCCGGCCGAGCCATAGTTGAGTTTGCCCGGATTGGCACGCACGAACGCCAGGAACTCCTGCAGGTTGTTGGCCTTGACGCGGTTCGGATTGACGACGATCACCTGCGGCGGGCTGGCGATCGTGGTCATCGGCACCAGATCCTTCTCGATGTCGTAGTCGAGCTTCGGATAGAAGCTCGGCGCGATCGCGTGGTGCACGGCGCCGATGAAGAAGGTGTAGCCATCGGGCGCCGCCTTGGCGGCGAGCGCGGCGCCGACGGTGCCGCCGGCACCGCCCCGGTTGTCGATCACGATCTGCTGCCCGAGTTGCTTGGACAGCTGGGCAGCAAGAGGGCGCGCAAAGGCATCGGTGCCGCCGCCGGGCGGGAATGGCACGACGAAGGTCATGGGCTTGTTGGGCCAGCCCGGCTGCGCGCGGGCTGGCGTGGCGAGGCTGGCGAGCGGCACGCCGGCGGCGGCGGCCAGCAGGTGGCGGCGATGCATGGTCGGTCTCCTGGTCGAGTGCGCGGGGCCGACGGCGTGCGTGCAAACCCCCGTTTCTTGTCGAAACTCGGCCGCACCGAGGGAGGAGGCAGCCTTGACTCGATCCTACCGGGATCAAGACCGCCGGGCCGGCGAGCGCTGCAACATCACCAGCAGCCACAGGCCGATGACGATCATCGGCAAAGAGAGCACTTGTCCGGCCGACAATCCCAGCGGCATCGCCCCATAGAGCGCCTCGGGCTCACGGAACATCTCGGCGATCACCCGCTGCACGCCGTAGCCGACCAGGAACAGGGCACCGACCACACCCGGTGCGCGCCGTTTGCGCGAGAACCACCAGAGCAGGACGAACAGCGCGATGCCCTCCAGCGCAAACTGATAGAGCTGCGAGGGGTGGCGCGGCAGATTGTCCCTCGCCTGCGGGAAGACCATGGCCCACGGCCAGACGGCCGGATCGGCCACCCGGCCCCACAGTTCGCCGTTGATGAAGTTGCCGATGCGCCCGGCGCCGAGGCCCAGCGGCACCAGCGGCACGACGAAGTCCGCCACCTTCAGGAACGACTTGCCGCGGGCGCGCGACCACAGCCACATCGCGACAATCACGCCGACGATGCCGCCGTGCGAGGCCATGCCGCCCTTCCACACCATGAAGATCTCGAGCGGGTGGGCCAGGTAGTGCGTCAGCGGCCCGTAGAAGACCACGTGGCCGAGCCGCCCGCCGACGATCACGCCGATGACACCCCAGAAGAGCAGGTCATCCACGTCCTGCTTGCTCATCCCGCGCCACGCGTCGCCGGCGCGCAGCCGGCCGAGGATCAGGAACAGCGCGAAGCCCAGCAGGTACATGAGCCCGTACCAGCGCACGGACACGGGGCCGATGGCGAAGGCGATGGGATCGAACTGGGGGTGGACCAGCATGGGGTTCGGCGCTCCGGAGTCGGCGGGTGCTTCGGCTGCGACCGCATCCTACCGTCAAGCTCCTACAATCCAGCGCGGCTTTGCCGACGCAAACGCAGCGCCGCGCGCCATGGCCCGAACCGCCCGTCTAGAAACCGGAATCGAAGATGCCCCATAACGACCGATCCAAAGCCGTCACCCAGGGAGTCGCCCGTTCGGCCAACCGCGCCATGTACTACGCGATGGGCTACAAGGACGAGGACTTCGACAAGCCGATGGTCGGGGTGGCCAACGGCCACTCGACCATCACGCCCTGCAACTCGGGCCTGCAGAAGCTCGCCGACGCGGCGATCGCGGCGATCGCCGAGTGCAACGCCAACTCGCAGGTGTTCGGTGTCCCCACCATCTCCGACGGCATCGGCATGGGCACCGAGGGGATGAAGTACTCGCTCGTCAGCCGCGAGGTGATTGCCGACGGCATCGAGACCTGCGTCAACGGGCAGTGGATGGACGGGGTCATCGTCATCGGCGGCTGCGACAAGAACATGCCGGGCGGCATGATGGCGATTGCCCGCTGCAACGTGCCGGCCATCTATGTCTACGGCGGCACCGTCAAGCCCGGCCACTACAAGGGCAAGGACCTGACGATCGTCTCCGCCTTCGAGGCGGTGGGCGAGTTCACCGCAGGCCGGCTGTCGCAGACCGACTTCAAGGAGATCGAGCGGCGCTGCATTCCAGGCTCCGGCTCATGCGGCGGCATGTACACCGCCAACACCATGAGCTCGTCGTTCGAGGCGCTGGGCATGAGCCTCTTGTACTCCTCGACCATGGCCAACCCGGACCAGGGGAAGGTCGACTCCACCGCCGAGAGCGCGCGTGTGCTGGTGCGCGCGATCCAGAACAAGCTGCTGCCGAGCACGATCATCACCCGCAAGTCGATCGAGAACGCGGTGAGCCTGATCATGGCGGTGGGCGGGTCGACCAACGCGGTGCTGCACTACCTGGCAATCGCGCACTGCGCGGGCATCGAATGGACCATCGATGACTTCGAGCGCATCCGCCGCAAGGTGCCAGTGCTGTGCGATCTCAAGCCCTCGGGCAAGTATGTCGCCACCGACCTGCACAAGGCCGGCGGCGTTCCGCAGGTGCTAAAGATCCTGCTCGAAAACGGCCTGCTGCACGGCGACTGCATGACCATCACCGGCAGGACGATGGCCGAGGAACTCGCCCACGTACCCGCCGAGCCGCGTGCGGACCAGGACGTGATTCGTCCCTTCGGTAAGCCCGTGTACGCCGAAGGCCATCTGGCGATCCTCAAGGGCAATCTGGCTCAGGAAGGCTGCGTGGCCAAGATCACGGGCCTCAAAAACCCCGTCATCACCGGGCCGGCGCGCGTGTACGACAGCGAAGATGCCGCGATGGAGGCGATCCTCGCCGACAAGATCAAGGCGGGCGATGTGGTCGTGATCCGCTACGAAGGACCCAAGGGCGGGCCCGGCATGCGCGAGATGCTCAGCCCCACCTCGGCCATCATCGGCAAGGGCCTGGGCGAGAGCGTGGGCCTGATCACCGACGGGCGCTTTTCCGGTGGCACCTGGGGCATGGTGGTGGGCCACGTGGCGCCCGAAGCCTATGTCGGCGGCAACCTCGCGTTGGTGCAGGAAGGCGACTCGATCACCATCGACGCGCACCGGCTGCTGCTGCGGCTGAACGTGGCCGACGCGGAACTCGCCCGTCGACGCGCCGCCTGGAAACAGCCGGCGCCGCGTTACACCAAAGGCGTTCTTGCGAAGTTCGCCAAGCTCACTTCAACTGCAAGCAAAGGTGCGATCACGGACGAGAAGCTGTTCTGAGGCTGGAGGATGCGGGCGGCAAACGCCGCGCCCGCCGCCGACGCTGTCCCGGGCGCGCTAACGGCGCCCGCCCTTGATCCGCTCGATGTTGCGCTTGTAGCGCTCCTTTTTCTGCTTTTCGATCTCATCGTGCGCGGCCTTCTTGCCCAGGTCCAGACGCCTCTCCACCAGCTCGAACCAAACGAACGCAAGACCGAAGGGAAGCAGCACCCACCAGCCGGACATCTGGCCGAAGTATCCAACGTCGAAGTACCAAAGCAGCGCCAGGATGACCCCGGCCCAAACCAGCCACATGAACGCACCTGCCTTTGCTTGCCGCTCGCGCGACGGCGCCGATTGACTATAGCCGCGCGCCGCTGGGCGAGCCGCGATACGCGTGCGGACGTCAACGCGTCGCTCGACACCCCGTTATTATCCCGCAGCCGGTCCCGCACGATTACCGCCGAAAGAACAGCCGTTTCAACCCCTCCAGGAGCATGAAATGAACAAGATCCTGATCGCCACCGCTGTTGGCCTCTCCCTCGCCAGCGGTGCCGCTCTGGCCAACGCTGACCTCGCCAAGGCAAAGAATTGCATGGCCTGCCATGCCAACGACAAGAAGCTCGTTGGCCCGGCCTACAAGGATGTCGCCGCCAAGTACGCCAGCGACAAGGACGCCGCTGCCAAGCTGGCAAAGAAGATCCGTGAAGGCGGCGTGGGCGCCTGGGGCCAGATCCCCATGCCCGCCAATCCGCAGGTCAGCGAGGCGGAGGCTTTGACCCTGGCCCGCTGGGTCCTTACGATCAAATAAGCAGTTTTCCGGTTCATGCAACGGGCGCTTCGGCGCCCGTTGTCGTTTGTGCCACCAGCACGGACGTCTTGCGCCGCGCTGCGGCACATGCTCGCAAACCCGGAAATGCGCCCGAAACTGTTGCTTGGCGGCGTCACGTTGCCCGCTGCAAGGCCGCGGGTAGAATCCGCCGGCTTCGGGCCAAGGGCGGTACTGCACGCAATCGGCTCGACCGTGCTGGCGCATTGCGTCGCACACGAGGTCACAACTGGATGAGCAAGGGTCCGGTTAACAAGACATTTCCTGCACCCACTGTCGCTTCGAAGACTCGAGGAGAAAACATGAACCACGTGCTGAAGATCGCGCCGGTCGCCCTTGTGGCTGCTGTCGCACTTGCCGCTTGCGGCAAGAAGGAAGAGCCCGCCAAGGCCGCGCCCGCGCCGGCCAAGGCCGAGGCGCCTGCCGCGACGACCGTGAAGATCGGTCATGCCGCCCCGCTCACCGGCGGTATCGCGCACCTGGGCAAGGACAACGAAAACGGCGCCCGCCTGGCCGTTGACGAGATCAATGCCGCCGGCGGCATCAAGGTCGGCGACAAGACCATCAAGTTCGAGCTCGTGGCCGAGGACGACAAGGCCGACCCGAAAGAGGGCACGCTGGTCGCGCAGAAGTTCGTCGACGCGGGTGTCGTCGCCGTGGTCGGCCACCTGAACTCCGGCGTGTCGATCCCCGCCTCGAAGATCTACGCCGACAGCAACATCACGCAGATCTCGCCGTCGTCGACCGACCCGAACTACACGAACCAGGGCTTCAAGACGACGTTCCGGGTGGTGGCCAACGACATTCAACAAGGCACGGTGCTCGCGACCTATGCCGCCACCGAGATGAAGGCCAAGACGGTCGCCATCGTCGATGACCGCACCGCGTACGGCCAGGGCCTGGCGGACGTGTTCGAGCGCGTCGCCAAGGAGAAGGGCCTGAAGGTCGTCGCCCGTGAGTTCACCAACGACAAGGCCACCGACTTCAACGCCATCCTGACCAAGATCCGCGGCGCCCGTCCGGACGTCGTGTTCTGGGGCGGCATGGATGCCACCGCGGCCCCGGCCGCCCAGCAGATGGCCCAGCTGGGCATCAAGGCCCCGCTGCTGGCCGGTGACGGCGTGTGCTCGCCCAAGTTCATCGAGCTGGCCGGCGACGCCGCGGGCCGCATGACCTGCTCGAAGCCCGGCGAGGCGGTCGAGCAGCTGGCCAAGGGTCCGGAGTTCGTGCAGAAGTACAAGGCCAAGTTCAATCAGGACGTGCAGGTCTACTCGCCGTATTCGTACGACGCGGTCTTCGTGATCGCCGATGCGATGAAGCGCGCCAACAGCACCGACCGCGCCGCCATCACGGCCGCGATGCCGCAGACCAACTACAACGGTGTGACCGGCACGATCTCCTTCGACGAGAAGGGCGACATCAAGGGTAGCGCCATCTCCATGTTCACCGTCAAGGACGGCAAGCTGAGCTACATCTCGACGTCGCGCTAAGCTCCACGTTGCAGCGGGTGGCACGCCCGTTGCACACAGTGCGATGAACAATGGAAACGGCACCTGCATGGTGCCGTTTCTTTTTGGCTCTATTGAAATTTGAGTGGGTGAAAAATTTCTCGATGCGAAATGCGCCGAACCGAACGTACCCCTTTGTCGGGCGCTCTTGGCTTCCATGGCCATGCCCGCGAACTGCCTCGGGCACGGCCATTCCAGAGCGTA
>JADCGX010000100.1 GCA_020248785.1 Burkholderiales bacterium
GTCTTGCGGTTGGCGGCGATAACGCCAAGGCACTGTTCTCCTTGACGTTTCTTTCGAGCACTGTATATTTATACAGTACTAACCGTCCCGCCAAACCCGCCATGCCCGAACCCCCGCGCGCCCCTCGCCTGCTGGATCAGCTTCGGCAGCAGATCCGTTACCGTCATTACAGCTTACGAACGGAGCAGTGCTACGTCCAGTGGGTGCGGCGTTTCATCCGGTTCCACGGGATGCGCCACCCGCGCGATCTCGGTGGCGCGGACGTGTCTCGGTTTCTCAGCCATCTGGCCAACGACGGTCGCGTCGCGCCCTCAACGCACAAGCAGGCACTGTGCGCGGTGCTGTTCCTGTACAAGCAGGTTCTCGGCGTTGATCTGCCCTGGATGCAGGAGATCGGCCGTCCGGCAGTGCGCGTGCGCATTCCGGTCGTGCTGTCGCGTGACGAGACGGCCCGCCTTCTTGCGGCGCTGGAAGGCCACCATGCCCTCATCGCTCGCTTGCTCTACGGCTCCGGCCTGCGGCTGCTGGAATGCCTGCGCCTGCGGGTGAAGGATCTCGACTTCGATCGCGGCGTGATCGTGGTGCGCGAGGGCAAGGGTGGCAAGGATCGGGTGGTCATGCTGCCGCAGTCGCTGCGCGGCGATCTGCTTGCTCAACTGGCCGACGCGCGCCGGCTCTGGCAGTTGGATCGTTCGCAGCAGGTGGCCGGCGTGTGGTTGCCGGAAGCGCTGGCGCGCAAGTTCCCGCGGGCGGGCGAGAGTTGGGCTTGGCACTGGGTCTGGCCGGCGCCTGCGCTGGCGGTCGATCCCCGCTCGGGCATCCGCCGGCGGCACCACCTGTTCGAGCAGACCGTTGGCCGCGCACTGGCGCGCGCCGTGTCTCGCGCCGGCATCGCCAAGAAGGTCACCGCGCACACGCTGCGCCATTCCTTCGCCACCCATCTGCTCGAAAGCGGGGTCGATATCCGCCGGGTGCAGGAACTGCTCGGCCACAGCGACGTGTCCACCACCATGATCTACACGCACGTGCTGTCTTCCAGCGCGGCAGGCCTGCCCAGCCCGCTCGATCGCCTGCCCCCCGCACCCACCGGCGCCACCGCCCTGCCCCCGCTGGCGGCCTGACCCTCCCGGCCCCTGCCAGCCCCCACCGGCCCATGCCGCATGTCTGCCTACGCCGAGCTGCATTGCGCCAGCAACTTCAGCTTCCTGCGCGGCGCCTCGCATCCTGAAGAACTGGTGGAGCGCGCGCTGGCGCTGGAGTACGCGGCGCTGGCCATTACCGACGAGTGCTCGTTTGCCGGCAGCGTGCGCGCGCACCTGGCGCTGGCAGAACTGCGCGCGGACGACGCCGCGGCGCGCGACTTCAGGCTGGTGCACGGCACCGAGATTCAACTGTCCGACGGACCCCGGCTGGTGCTGCTGGCGCAGACGCGCGCCGGCTACGGCAATCTGAGCCAGCTCGTCACGCTGGCGCGTCGCCAGGCGCCCAAGGGCGGCTACCGGCTCACGCGCGCCGACATCGAGGCGCATCCGCAGTGGCTTGCCGACACGCTCGCGCTGCTGATCCCAACCGCCCGAAAATCGGGGTCAGACCCCGATTCTGCTGGGTCCAGACAGCCAAAGCACCCGCACAGCTCGACGTCGGCCTCCGAAAAATCGGGGTCTGACCCCAATTTTCTGGGGTGGGTGCAGGCGCTGTGGCCGCAGCGCTGCTGGGTTGCGGTGGCACTGCTGCGCGGCCCGGACGACGCGGCGCACCTGGCGCGCTGCGAGGCGCTGGCGCGGGCGCACGGCGTGCCGCTGCTGGCTTGCGGCGACGTGCACATGCATTCGCGCGCGCGCAAGCGGCTGCAGGATGTGCTGACGGCCGTGCGGCTCAAGCTGCCGCTGGCGCAGGCGGGCCGGCAACTGCTGCCCAATGCGGAGCGCTACCTGCGGCCGCGCTACCGGCTGGAGCGCATCTACCCGCCGGAGCTGCTGGCCCAAACGCTCGCGGTGGCGCAGCGCTGCACGTTCTCGCTCGACGAACTGCGGTACGAATACCCCGAGGAGATCGTGCCGCCGGGCGAGACGCCGGCCACCTGGCTGCGCAAGGCCACCTACGAGGAAGCATGCCGCCGCTATCCGCAGGGCATGCCGGAGCGCGTGCGCCGGATGGTCGAGCACGAGCTGGCGCTGATCGCGCAGTTGCAGTACGAGCCCTACTTTCTCACGGTGTACGACATCGTGCGCTTTGCGCGCTCGCAGGGCATCCTGTGCCAGGGGCGCGGCTCGGCGGCCAACTCGGCGGTGTGCTACTGCCTGGGCATCACGGAGGTGGACCCGGCGCGCATGAGCGTGCTGTTCGAGCGCTTCATCAGCAAGGAGCGCAACGAGCCGCCGGACATCGACGTGGACTTCGAGCACCAGCGGCGCGAGGAGGTGATGCAGTACATCTACGCCAAGTACGGCCGTCACCGCGCGGCGCTCACGGCCGCGCTGCACACCTACCGCCCGCGCGGCGCACTGCGCGACGTCGGCAAGGCGCTCGGCCTGTCGCTCGACCAGGTGGACAAGCTCGCCAAGACCATGGCGTGGTGGGATGGCCGCCGCATCAGGCCGGAGCGCTTGCAGGAGGCCGGCTTCGATCCGGACAACCCGCTGATCGCACAGGTGGTGGAACTGGCGCAGCAGCTCGTCGGCTTTCCGCGGCACCTGTCGCAGCACTCGGGCGGCTTTGTCATCGCGCGCGAGCGGCTCGACCGGCTGGTGCCCATCGAGAACGCGGCGATGGCCGACCGCACCGTCATCCAGTGGGACAAGGACGACCTCGACGCACTGGGCCTCTTGAAGATCGACGTGCTCGCCCTGGGCATGCTCTCCTGCGTGCGGCGGGCGCTGGAGCACGTCAATCGCTTCTATCCAGATCCCGTGGCGGCGGTGCGAAGCAAAGGCGGTAGATCACACGCAGAGCGCGAAGAACAGGATGGGTTGAACCACCGAGAACACCGAGAGCACCGGCAGGCAACGCTGCCGTCGCCCAGGCGCGGGCCTGGGTCCAGTTTTTCGAGTGAGGTCGATGGCGCTCAAACTCGGCCCCGGCCTGCGCCGGGGCGACGCGATGACAGCGAATCGAACGCCGGCATGCACAAAGACGGTTCATCCACCGTGCTCCGCGCGCTTTCCGCCAGCACTTCGCCCGCTGTGAAGTCGCGGGTCGAACTCCAACATATCCCCGCCGAGTGCCCGCAGGTGTACGACATGCTGTGCAGGGGGGATTCGCTCGGCGTGTTCCAGGTCGAGTCGCGTGCGCAGATGAACATGCTGCCGCGGCTGCGGCCGCGCAGCTTCTACGACCTGGTGATCGAGACCGCTATCGTGCGCCCCGGGCCCATTCAAGGCGGCATGGTGCATCCGTACTTGCGGCGGCGGCAGGGTCTGGAGCCGGTCACGTATCCGTCAGAGGCCGTGAAAGGCGTGCTCGAGCGCACACTCGGTGTGTCGATCTTCCAGGAGCAGGTGATGCAATTGGCGGTGGTCGCGGCCGGCTTCACGCCCGGCGAGGCCGACAAGCTGCGCCGCGCGATGGCGGCGTGGAAGCGCAAGGGCGGCATCGGGCCGTTTCGCGACAAGCTCATCAACGGCATGCTCGCGCGCGGCTACACCGCCGAGTACGCTGAGCAGATCTACAGGCAGATCCAGGGCTTTGGCGAGTACGGCTTTCCGGAGAGCCACGCGGCGAGCTTCGGCCTGCTGGTCTACGTCTCGTCTTGGCTCAAATGCCATGAGCCGGCGGCGTTCTGTGCCGCCCTGCTCGACTCGCAACCGCTCGGCTTCTATGCACCGGCGCACATCGTGCGCGATGCGCTCGCGCACGGCGTGGAGATCCAGCCGATCGACGTCATGCTGAGCGACTGGACCTGCCGGCTCGATCCGTCGACCAGCGATGCCGGCAAGCCCGCGGTGCGCCTCGGCCTTCAACTCGTGAATGGCATGAACGAGGCCGCCGGTCTGCGCATCGAATGCGCGCGGCGCGACCGGCCGTTCGAGAGCGTGGCCGATCTCACGCGCCGCGCGCGGCTGAATCGCGGTGAGCTCAACGCGCTGGCCGCTGCCGACGCGCTCGCCACACTCTCAGGCCACCGGCGCAAGGCGCTGTGGGACACGCTCGGCATCGATGCCAACGCGCCGCGCGCGGTGCCGCTGACGGCCGATGCACACGCGGCCGAGGCGGCGGTCGATCTCATTGCGCCGACCGAGGGCCAGGACATCGTCGCCGACTACGAGCACACCGCGCTCACGCTGCGGCGCCATCCGCTGGCCTTGCTGCGCGACCGCTTCACCACGATGAAACTGCAACCGGCCAGCGGCGTGCTCGCCGCGCGGCCGCGCCAGATGATCCGCACCACGGGTATCGTCACCTGTCGCCAGCGGCCGGGCACCGCCAGTGGCGTGACCTTCGTGACGCTGGAAGACGAGACCGGCGTCATCAACGTCGTGGTGTGGTCGAGCATCGCGGAAATATACCGGCGCGAACTCCTCGGCTCGACTCTGCTCACCGTCTATGGCCATGTGGAGCGCGTGGACAACAAGGATGCGCCGGTGGTGCACCTCATCGCCAAGCGGCTGGTGGACCACTCGGCGCTGCTGGGCGGCCTGAATGCGCCGAGCCGCGACTTCCACTGAGAGGGTGTAAACGAATTTAATATCCCATGCGTTACGTCTCGGTCGAGGCAATTCAGCATGGGGGGATGGATGGCGAAGAGCACTGCAACCGAGCGAGCCGGCCGGCCTGGTCGCAAGCCCTCGTTGAACGCCGAGCA
>JADCGX010000101.1 GCA_020248785.1 Burkholderiales bacterium
CGGCGTTCAACGAGGGCTTGCGACCAGGCCGGCCGGCTCGCTCGGTTGCAGTGCTCTTCGCCATCCATCCCCCCATGCTGAATTGCCTCGACCGAGACGTAACGCATGGGATATTAAATTCGTTTACACCCTCTGAGGCGCCGCCAGGCAAGCTGGAGCCGGCAACCGTGGCGCTGCAGTTGGCACAGATCGCATCGAACCCGCCGCTGGCGGCTGCGGCGCAGGACCTCGGCGCCGTTCGGCCCGTGGGCGCCAACCGTGGCGCCACGCCCGCCCCTGCCGGCGCGCGATGGGGCCTGCGAGCGCCGAACAGGCTTCATCTTGCCCGCCTGGCGTGGTCCGCGCCGTGTGCCGACTGCGGTGAGCTCTCGCACGTCGGCATCGCGCCGGCGATGCGTGCCTTGCTTGCGGACCGCGACCGCAGCGCCCTCGCTTGGCCCCGGAATGCGCGACCCGGTTTGCCCAAAAGACCGGGCGACGCCGTCCTCAATCTCGGCACCAGCCAGTCGTCTGCGATGAATTCATCGGCCCTCGGGTCGGCGCTGCCGTGGGCGGTTGGCGTGGCCCGCCGCTGCATCGGCCTGCGGGGGCGGCGGCGCGTCCAGCAGCCTTACACCGCGCCATGCCGCGCGCTCGATGGTGGCACGCACGGCCTGCACGGCCGTGGCGCGCGCCAGCGCGATAGCGCGCCCCTTGGGCGCCGTGGCGGCGTGGCACATGGCCGCCACCCGTGTGATGGCGGGGCGCACGATTTCCACCGCGCAGAGCCGGCGCGCCACCAGCTCCGCCTCCACGCTGGCCCAGGCCAGGATCGTCGCACCGAGCTTGGCCTGTACCGCCTGCTTCATCATCGTCAGCGAGTTCATCTCGGCAATGACCCGCGGCGCCGGCAGGCCGGCCTGGGCGAGCGCGAGCTCAACCCGGTCGCGCACGCCATGGCCGCGCCCGGGCAGCACAAGGTCGATGCCGGCCAGCTCCTTCAGCGCGACCGACTTGCGCCGCGCCAGAGCGCTCCCCGGATGAACGACGAGGAAAAGCCGTTCCTCCAGCAAGGGCGTCGTCTCCAGGCCCTCCAGGTTGCCGTCGTCGAACGCAATGCCCAGCGTCAGCCGTCCGCTCTTGACCCACTCGAGAATGGTGCCGCTGAGCTCTTCATGGACCAGCATCCGGATGCCGGGGTAGCGCGCGCGCACGGCATCGAAGATCGGCATGCCCAGCGGCGGGACCAGGCTCAAGGGAATGCCGATGATCACCTGCCCGGTCGGCTCCGAGGAGCCGCTCGCCACCGCGGTCTTGACATCGTCCGCCTGCTTCAGGATGGCCTGGGCGTGGCGGTAGAGCTCTTGGCCGGCCGCAGTCGGCGAGACGCCCCGCGCGCCGCGATCGAGCAGGGGACAGTTGAACTCCGCTTCGAGGGCGGCCACCTGCTGGCTGAGCGCCGACTGCGCAATGTGCAGCACGCCCGCCGCGCGCGACAAGCTACCCATGTCGACGATGCGGACAAAGTACCGAAGCTGTCGCAGCTCCATGGCGCCCCCTGTGCATTCGGCACGTGGTGCTGGCATGTTCCCGCCGCCACCCAGGCGCTGGGCGCGGGCCGCACGACCTCGGGCACGCCAGCGACTCCGAACATTTCTCGCCGCGCGCGATTGTGCCGCAGCGACTGCGATTTGCGGGCGCACCTCGACGCGCTCCTGAACCCGATGAGAGCCCTCGATCCGAGCCGCCGCAAGGCGGCTGCGGGCCGGGGTGCGCGGCGATCCCGTTGCACCCCGACGTTTGATGCAATCCCACAAGGACCGGAGAACAGCCTTGAATGCACGTGTCGATGTCCTTCACCCGCCCGCCGAAGACGGTGTCGCCCTGCGCAGCGTGAGCCTGGACGATAAGTACACCGCCCTCGATGGGTCCATCTATCTGAGCGGAATACAGGCGCTGGTGCGCTTGCCGCTGATGCAGCGCCAGCGCGACCGCGCCGCCGGCCTGAACACTGGGGGCTTTGTCTCGGGCTATCGCGGCTCGCCTCTGGGTGGCCTGGACGAGGCCTTGTGGAAAGCGCGCCAGCAGCTCGATGCCCACCACGTGCGCTTCGTGCCGGGCATCAACGAGGAGCTGGCTGCCACTGCCGTCTGGGGCACGCAACAGGTGCACCTGCTGGGCGAGAGCGAGTACGACGGCGTCTTCGCGATCTGGTACGGCAAGGGCCCGGGCGTCGATCGCGCCATCGACGTGTTCAAGCACATGAACCACGCCGGCACCTCGCGCCATGGCGGCGTGCTGCTGGTGGCCGGCGACGACCACGGTGCCTACTCGTCGACCTTGCCGCACCAGAGCGATCATGTGTTCGCGGCCTCGATGATCCCGGTTCTGTATCCGTGCAACGTGCAGGAGTACATCGAGCTGGGCCTGCATGGCTTCGCCATGTCGCGCTTCTCGGGTTGTGCCGTCGGCTTCAAGGCGCTGGCCGACACCGTCGAGTCCAGTGCCTCCATCAGCGCCGATCCTTTTGGCGTGCAGACGCTGCTTCCGCCCGATTTCTCGATGCCGCCGGGCGGTCTGAATTGCCGCCTGTCCACCGAGACCCTGGGTGTCCAGGCGCGCAAGCAGGAAGCGCTCATGCAGGACTACAAGATCTACGCCGCCATGGCCTATGCGCGCCAGAACCGGCTCAACCGCGTGACCATCGACGCGCCGCAGGCCCGACTGGGGATCGTCGCCTCCGGCAAGAGCTATCTCGACGTTCTGGAAGCGCTCGAAGAGCTCGGCATTGACGAGGCGCTGGCGGCATCGATCGGCATCCGCCTGTTCAAGGTGGCGATGCCCTGGCCGCTCGAGCCCGAGGGCATCCGCGAGTTCGCCCGCGGGCTCGAGGAGATTCTGGTTGTCGAGGAAAAGCGGCAGATCGTCGAGTACCAGCTCAAGGAGCAGTTGTACAACTGGCGGGAGGACGTACGCCCGCGCGTGATCGGCAAGTTCGACGAGCGCGGCGAATGGGACGTGCACAACCCGCACGGTCGAGGCGACTGGCTGCTGCCGGCCAAGGCGGACTTCTCGGTGGCGCAGATCGCACGCGTGATTGCCGCGCGGATCCAGCGCCTGGGCCTGAGGACGCAGACCCAGGCACTGATCGCCGACCGGCTCGAGTTCCTGGCGCAGAAGGACCAGCTGCTCTTGCGCACCGGCGCCACGCCGCCGCGCCCGGCGTGGTATTGCTCGGGTTGCCCGCACAACACCAGTACCAAGGTGCCGCAAGGCAGCCTGGCGCTGGCCGGCATCGGCTGCCACGTGATGGCAACGGCGATCTACCCGGAGTTCAACAAGCTGACCACGCAGATGGGCGGCGAAGGAACGCCCTGGATCGGCGCGAGTGCCTTCAGCAAGCTGCCGCACGTGTTCGCCAACCTGGGCGATGGCACCTACTACCACTCCGGCTACCTTGCCATCCGCGCGGCCGTGGCGGCCAACCGTACGCAGCCGGTCAACATCACCTTCAAGGTGCTCTACAACGACGCCGTGGCGATGACGGGCGGCCAGCCCGTCGACGGACCCATCGGCGTGCGCGAAGTGGCCGCACAAGTGGTGGCCGAAGGAGTGCGGCGCGTGGCGATCGTCACCGAGGATCTGTCGCGCTACGCCGAGCGCGGCGGATTGCCTGGAGAAGCCACCCTCCACGACCGCAGCGAGCTCGACGCGGTGCAGCGCCAACTGCGCGAGGTGCCGGGCGTCAGCGTCATCATCTACGACCAGACTTGCGCCGCCGAGAAGCGCCGCCGCCGCAAGAACAAGCAGATGCCGCCGGCGGCCGAGCGCGTGTTCATCAACGAACTGGTCTGCGAGGGCTGCGGCGACTGCGGCAAGCAGTCCAACTGCACCTCCATTTTGCCCAGGGAAACCGAATTCGGCCGCAAGCGCATGATCGACCAGTCGTCGTGCAACAACGATCTGTCGTGCGTTCAGGGCTTCTGTCCGAGCTTCGTCACCGTCAGCGGCGGCAAGCCGCGGCGGGCCGCTGCCGCCAGCGGCGACCGGCCGATCCCGGACTTCGATGCGCTGCCCGTGCCACCCGAGCCCGATCTGGGCAAGCCCTTCAACATCCTGATCACGGGGATCGGCGGCACCGGCGTCATCACCGTGGGTGCGCTGATCGGTATGGCGGCTCATCTCGAACGCAAGGGCGCCAGCGTGCTGGACATGACCGGCATGAGCCAGAAGAACGGCGCCGTCACCTCGCACGTACGAGTGGCAGCGCAACCCGAACGGTTACGAGCCCAGCGCATCGCCACCGGCGAGGCCGACCTGATCCTCGCCTGCGACATGCTCACGGCGGGCGCCGCGGACGCGGTGGCCAAGATGCGCCCGGGGCGCACGATGGCACTGGTAAACAGCCACGAGCAGCCTGCCGGTCCCTTTGCGCAGAACCCGGACTGGACATTCCCGTCCAGCGAGTTGCGCGCGCTGATCGACGAGGCCACCGGCGGCCGCGCCGAGTACATCGACGCCACCGGGTTGGCCACGGCCCTGCTCGGCGATGCCATTGCCTCGAACCTCTTCCTGCTCGGCTACGCGCTGCAGCGCGGCGCGTTGCCCGTTTCGCTGGCTGCACTGCTGCGCGCCATCGAGATCAACGGCGTGGCCGTCGAGGCCAACAAGCGTGCCCTGCACTGGGGCCGCCTGGCTGCGCACGACCTGCCGCGTGTGCAGCGCAGCGCCACACCGGGGCAGGTGATTGCGCTGCAACCGCCGCAGTCGCTGGACAAGCTGGTCGCCCGCCGGGTCGAGTTCCTCACCGCCTATCAGAATGCACGGTGGGCTGCGCGCTATGCCGACTTCGTCGCGCGAGTTCGCCGGGTCGAGACCGCCGCGGGCCTGGGCGACCGACTGGCCAAGGCCGTGGCCGGCAACCTGTTCAAGCTGATGGCCTACAAGGACGAGTACGAGGTCGCACGCCTGTATTCGGGCGCGGAGTTCCGCCAGCAACTTCAGGCGCAGTTCGAAGGCGACATCCGCCTCAACTACCACTTTGCGCCACCGGGACTGACCGCGCTCGCAGACCGCGCGCAACCGCGCAAGCGCCGCTTCGGTAGCTGGATGCGCCTGCCGCTGAGCCTGTTGGCGCGGCTGCGGTTCCTGCGCGGCACGTGGCTGGACCCGTTCGGGCACACCCATGAGCGCCGCACCGAGCGCGCGCTGATCGACGAGTATCGCTTCCGTGTCGAAGCGCTGCTGGCAACGCTCGATGCGCGCTCGCTGGAGCACGCGCTGGCGGTGGCGCGCGTGCCCGACACGATCCGGGGCTTCGGCCACGTCAAGGAAGCCAGCGTGCGCGAGGCCCGCGCACAGTGGGATCGGCTGGAGCACACCGCTGTGGCCGCAGCCAAGTCGAAAGCCGCCTGAAGGCGATCCGGCGCGTGCCACTTGGCGCCGGCCCCAACCAAACTGGAGACGATCCATGTCCACTGCCATCGTCGTAGGCGCCGACCGCTCGGTCTCGCGCAAGCCTTCCTCGCGCTTCCTCGGCGGCGCGCTGCGGTCCATGATCGCCTGCACCGCGCTGCTGCTCGGTTCGTTGGCCGCAGCGCAAACCACGTTGCGAGTCGCTTACGTGACGGCGCTCGATTCGCACTTCGGCGATGGCGTAAGCGGCTTTGCCGCCGAGGTCGAGCGCGCCAGTAGGGGCCGCATCAAGGTCGAACACCTGGCAGCCTACAAGGGAGCCGGCGAGCTGGAAATCATCGACAAGGTACGCAAGGGCGAGTTGGAAATGGGCAATGTGACGACCGCAGCGTTGGCGGCGACCGTGCCCGACGTTCGAGTGTTCGATCTGCCCTTTCTGTTCCACAGCTATGGCCACGCCCGGCGTACGCTCGACGGGCCGATCGGCCGGAGGATCCTCGAGAGGTTCCAGGCGGTTGACCTCGTTGGGCTTGCCTGGACGGAAAACGGCTTCCGCCACATCACGAACAACAAGCGGCCGATCGTTTTCCCCGATGATCTAGCGGCCGTTCGCCTGCGGACGATGGAGAATCCGGTTCATGTGGCGGCGTTCAAGGCGCTGAAAGTCGAGCCCATGCCGATGGCTTTTCCGAAATTGCTCGAAGCCTTGAAGGCCAATCAGGTCGATGGTCAGGAGAATCCGCTGCCGGTGATCTTGTCGTCGAAGATCTACGAGCAGCAAAGGTACTTCTCGCTGACGCAGCACCTGTATTCGGCCGCGGCGCTGGTCGTCTCCAAGACGCTCTGGGACAAGCTCAGCCCGGCCGATCGGGAGATTCTCATCGCCGCCGCGCAGCAAGGCGCGCATCGGCAACGCAACCGTGTAAACACGGAAGAATTGCGCGCGCTGGAACAACTCAGGAACGTCGGCGTCGCCGTCAATCTTTATGTGGACGGAGCCGCATTCCGCCGCATGATGCGGCCGCGCTACGCGGAGCTGTTTCCAGGCGTCGACAGGGACGTGGTTCTGGCGATCCTGAACAACAGCTAACGGGGCAAGTTCCACGCTCACATCATCGGGACTGCAGGCAGCCTCCAGCACGCATCGCTGTACCCCGCGGGAAGATTGCCCGTCGTGCGGTACGTTGCGAACGGACCAAAGAGAATGGCCGCGGCGCGACCGGCAACGGCGACAGCTTGGTCTGGCCGGGGACGCGAGGCAATACGGGCGCCGCAGCAGGTGAAGAGGATGCTGCCGCCGGAGGCCGTGCGCCCGGCGGCCATGCGGAGCACAGGCACCGCCGCTTTCGACTAACCCTAGAAACCGGAGTTGTCATTTCTGCCAAACAGCGCAGATCGAGTGTTGGCGCGGCTTTCCGGGCAATTCTCGCGACTGCGGAGCAGTTCCAAACCGGCGATCGACCGCCGCTTAGACCGAACTTTGACGGCCGCCCGAACGTAACTTCAATTCTACTTCATTAGGATAATAATTATAGCCATCA
>JADCGX010000102.1 GCA_020248785.1 Burkholderiales bacterium
CAGGAGCACATCCTCGCCCAGGAACAGGGCAAGGACCGCTGCGTGTCGGCGGTGCGCGAGCTGTCCCAGGCGTTCGCGCTGGCCGTGCCGCACACCGAGGCGCTGCGCATCCGCGACGACGTGGCCTTCTTTCAGGCAGTGCAGGCCGTGCTCGCCAAACGCGCGCCAGGCGACGCCCGCGCCGAGGAAGACATCGAGCATGCGGTGCGGCAGATCATCTCGCGCGCCGTGGCGCCCGAGGGGTTGATCGACATCTTCGCTGCCGCCGGGCTCGCCAAGCCCGACATCTCGATCCTGTCCGAGGACTTCCTGGCCGAGGTGCGCGGCATGCCGCAGCGCAACCTCGCGGTGGAGTTGCTGGAGAAGCTGCTCAAGGGTGAACTGGCCACCCGCAAGCGCAAGAACGTGGTGCAGGCCCGATCGTTCGCCGAGATGCTGGAGCAGACCATCCGCCGCTACCAGAACCGGGCGATCGAAGCCGCGCAGGTGATCGAGGAGCTGATCGCGCTCGCGAAGGACATGCGCGAGGCACAGGCGCGTGGTGACGCGCTGAATCTGTCGGAGGACGAACTCGCCTTCTACGATGCGCTGGAGACCAGCGACAGCGCGGTGAAGGTGCTCGGCGACCAGACCCTGCGGACCATCGCTCAGGAGCTGGTGCGGATCGTCCGCGCCAATGTGACCATTGACTGGACGCTGCGCGAGAACGTCCGCGCCCAGCTGCGTGTGCTGGTCAAGCGCATCCTGCGCAAGTACGGCTACCCACCGGACAAGCAGGAGAAGGCGACCGAGACCGTGCTGGAGCAGGCTGCGCTGCTGTCGGGGGAATGGGCTGCGGCCTGACGTCTTCGCAACGACGCAGTCCTCCGGGCGGCCGGGTCATTCCGGCGCCCGCTGGTTGCCGCAGCCATGATGGTGTCGTTCATTCAGATCAGTGTTTCTGTCCGTCCCGATCGCCTGAGCGAATCGGGAACCACTGCGAACGCGGGACACCACTCCCGCTCTTGTGCCGACTTCCTCCTTCCTGGCCTGCCCGGCACGGCCCTGGCCTCGGTGACGCTCGCTGTGGCGAGTCGGCCCACCGATCGAGCCTCTGCCGCGTAAGCGGCGCCCCGGGGCTCGGGGGGTTGCGCCAGGTCGATCAGACCGTTTGGCGCTTGCATGACGAATCCCGCTTGTGGCGAGGTCATCCGGAACGGCTTGCCGGGGATGCCGGCTGCGGCAAGGAGCCCGTCACTGAGGTCCGTCACTTGCGCCTGCACCCCGCAATCGCTTGCTGGGCGCGGCTTTCGGCGCGTCGTCACTACCGGTGCGGCGCGTAGTGACGACGCGTACCGCTGGCGCAGCGGCGGGCCGCTTAAGGGTTGCCGCAGCCTGCCGATGGGGCTCGGTGGCTGGCGCAGGGGTCGACGCGATCTCCTGCCTTGCGGCGGCCGGCTCCCGGGAGACTCGCCGGCTCGGGGTGCCCTGACTTCGGGCGGGCGATGCTTGACGCGCATCAAGCGGGCTGACTCAGCCAGCGGAGATTCAGTCCTTCGACAGTAGCGCTGACCCGTGCCCGTCACCACGGGCAATCAGGCCCTGCGCCGGGATCCGAATCGAGCAGTCAGCGGCCGTCGTCGTCGGCACTATGGCCAGCACGGGCCGCCAACTCCCGGCTGCATTCGCAGCCGTGCCCGGCATTCCGCCACCTGTCATCGCTCATCAGGAGACGACCGCCATGCATTCCAAGCCCTCGAACGAACCCACGCTGCTTCGCCGCCCGCAGGTGCAGCAGCGCACCGGGCTCTCTCGCGCCACCCTCTACGAGTACATCAAGGACGGCGCGTTTCCCGCGCCCGTGCGCCTCGGCGCGCGAGCGGTGGGCTGGCTCGAATCCGAGGTGAGCGACTGGATCCACGCGCGGGTCAAGCTGACCCGCCAGGGCGGCGCGAACGCTGCCCGCTGAGTGCCCGTGCAGACGATCGTTTCCGCAGCGGCGGCGGTGATGTCGCGCGTGCCGTCCTTCAGCGTCGGCGCGGTGCTCGACCAGTTCCGGGCCGCGCTGCTCGCGCGCGACATCATCCCGCCCGAGCCCATCGTGGCCGATGGCCGCCTGCATCGGTGCCATGCCGCCGGCCGGAACGGGCGGGGCGACGCCGCTTATGTGCTGCATCTGGACGGGCTGCCGGCAGGCGGCTTCGAAAATCATCGCGACGGGCGCGACTGGGAGGCATGGCGCTTCGATCTCGGGCGAACCCCCACGACGCCGAGCGCGCAGCCTTCGCTCGCGTCACCCAGGCCGCCCGGATCAGACGTGACGAAGATGCGCGGCAACATCAGGACGAAGTTCGCCGGCAGGCTCAGCGCATCTGGGCCCTTGCCCGGCCGGCGCCGGATACGCACCCGTACCTTGCGAGCAAGGCCGTTGCCGCACACGGGCTGCGCCTCTACAAGGGCGCACTGGTGGTGCCAGTGCAAGACCTCGCCGGCACGCTGCAGGGTCTGCAGTTCATCAGCCCGGGCGGCGTGAAGCGGTTCCTCAAGGGCGGGCGCGTGCGGGGCCTGTGCGCCTGGCTCGGCGATCTGCCGTCGCCCTCCGGCGACGAACAACCCACGTTGCTGGTCGCCGAAGGCGTGGCCACCGCCGCCAGCCTGCGCGAGGCCTCGGGCCACACCGTGGTCATCGCCTTTAACGCGGGTAACCTCGGTGCAGTCGCCGCCACGCTCCGCGCGCGATACCACGGAGCCCGCATCGTGGTGTGCGCGGACGACGACCACCTCACGCCCGGCAACCCGGGCCGCACGCATGCCATCGAGGCAGCACGCACCGTTGGCGGTGCGGTGGCGGTACCGGACTTCGGTGACGACCAGCTCGCGGATGCCACCGACTTCAATGATCTGGCGAGGCTGCGCGGTCTGTCAGCAGTGCTGACAGCGATCGAGACGGCAGCAAAGCCACCGCAGCCGTTTGCCGGCGACCGCGATTCCAACGGCGCGCAGTGCGCATGGCCAGACCCGGAACCCCTGACTGCGCCGATCGAATCACGGCCCTATCCGGTCGACGCGCTGCCGCCATTGCTGCGCGACGCCGTGATCGAAGCGCAGGCCTTCGTGCAGTCGCCCGCCGCGCTGGTGGCCTGCTCGGCGCTTTCGGCGCTGTCGATCGCGGTCCAGGGCATCGTGAACGTGCGCCGCGACCCTCAGCTCGCGGGTCCGGTGTCGCTGTACCTGCTGTCGGTGGCCGAATCCGGCGAGCGCAAGACCACCTGTGATCGCATCTTCGGCGCCGCGCTGCGCGACTGGGAGCGCGATCGTGCGCTCGCCTGCGCGGCGGAACTCGCCGAGTACGAGACGGCTACCGCCTCCTACGACGCCAAGAAGGCGGGGCTGCTCGAGTCCATCAAGCGCAAGCGGCGCGATGCGCAGGACACTGCCGACGACGATCGCGCGCTGGTGGACCTGAGGGCCACGGCACCGGCTCCTGTGAGCGTGCCGCGCCTGCTCTACGCAGACGCCACGCCCGAGGCGCTGGCCCATGCACTGGCCACCGGGTGGCCGAGTGCAGCCGTGTTGTCGGCCGAGGCTGGGGCGGTCTTCGGCGCGCACGGCATGGGCTACGAGACCATCCTGCGCAACCTCGCGCTGCTCAACGTGCTGTGGGACGGCGGCGAGATTTCCGTGGATCGTCGCAGCAAGCCGTCGTTTCGCCTGCGCGACAGCAGGCTCACCTTCGGCGTGATGATCCAGCCCGAGGCGCTGCGCGGGTTCATCGAGCGCGCAGGCGCGCTGCCCCGGGGCAGTGGCTTCATCGCCCGCTTCCTGATCGCCTGGCCCGCCAGCACGCAGGGCCATCGCCCGTATCGACGCGCGCCGCAGGCCATGCCTGCCGTCGATGTCTTCAACGGCCGCGTACGGGCATTGCTCGACACGCCGTTGATCACCGACGCCCAGGGCGGACTCGCGCCGACGATGCTGGATTTCTCGCCTGCCGCGCACGCGGCCTGGGTGCAGGCGTATGACCACATCGAGCGTCAGCTCGGGGGTGCCGGTCACTACGCCAGCATTCGCGATGTCGCCGCGAAGGCGGCCGAGAACATTGCACGCCTCGCCGCGCTGCTTCATGTGCTCGATCATGGTGCGGCGGGCGAGATCGACGAGCGCTGCGTCGAGGGCGCCAGCCGCATCGTCGACTGGCACCTGCACGAGGCCCGCCGGCTGCTGGCCGATCTCGATGCCCCCCCCGAGCTGGCCGCTGCCATCCGCTTCGACGCCTGGCTGCGCGACGAAGCCTTGCGTACCGGCGACCTGCGCATCGCCTCGGCCCGCATCTACCAGTACGGCCCGGGATACGTGCGCGACAGCAAGGCCCTCAAGGCTGCGCTCGCCCTACTCGACGAACGCGGCCGTGCGCGGGTGGAGCAGGAGGGCCGACACCGGTTCGTGGTGGTGAACCCGGCGCTGCTCGCCGGCTTGCCCGCTGGGGCATGACCCCGGGTCGTCAGCAGGGGATGCCTGCTCGCGATCGCGCGCTAGAAGTGTCCATCACTGATAGTTCCTGACATAATCGGCGACAACTCCATCGAACGGCACGAACCCCATGGGAATGAACGTCAACCTGACTCCTCAGTTGGAGGAACTCGTTCGCTCGAAGGTGGCCTCCGGCCTCTATACCTCGGCAAGCGAGGTCGTTCGCGAGGCGTTGCGCCTGCTGGAAGAACAGGACCGCCTCCGGGAGGCTAGGCTTGAGCAGTTGCGCAGCGATGTGCGCCAGGGGCTGGCTAGCGGACCCAGCGAGTCCTGGGATGCCGAGGTGCTCAAGAGCACGGCGCGTGCTCGGCGTGCGATCCGCCCGGGGAAAGTCTGAATGCTGCGGGTCACGCGTCGACCTCTGG
>JADCGX010000103.1 GCA_020248785.1 Burkholderiales bacterium
ACCTCGTCTTCGACAGCCTGGAGGCGCTGGAGAACCAACTCGAATGCGGGCTTCGCGACCTCGAAAGCGATCTTCCTCGGGTGCGTTCCATCGTTTCTTGGCCGTGGCTAAATATTAGCCTTTTGAATTAGAAATGGAATTAGCAGTTTCTAGCGGCGCTCGGGGCCTTGGCGCGCGCTTGCGGGCTTCGCCGCGCCTGGCCAGGCCACCAGCCTGAGCGAAAGCCCGGTGCCAAGCAGGATGATCGCGCCGCCAAGCAGCATCTGCAGCGTGATCGGCTCGTGCAGGAACGCGAACCCCCAGGCGCTGGCGAAGGCCGGGATCAGGAACGCGACCGCCGAGGCGCGCACGGCGCCGATGCGTGCGATCAGCCGGAAGTAAAGCAGGTAGGCCAGCGCGGTGCAGCCGATGCCAAGCACGAACGCCGAGCCCCAGGCGGCCGCGCTCGGCGTGACCGCGGGCCACAGCACGTAGGCGAGCGGGGCCAGCAGCAAGGTGGAGCCCACCTGGCTGCCGGCAGCCATCGGCAACGGCGCTACTGTGTCCCCGAGCCGCCGCGAGACGTGCGCGGCAAGGCCGTAGCACGCCGTTGCCAGCAGCGCGGCCAGCACGGCGAGCGTTACCGCCCACTCCTGGCTGCCGGGCGACAGGCCCGCCTTGCCCCAGACCAGCACGGTTACGCCCACCAGGCCGAGTCCCAGCCCAACCCACTGCGCGCGCGTGATGCGGTCGCGCAGCCAGAGCGCGCCGATCGCCGCTGTCCACAACGGCGTGGTCGCGTTCAGGATCGCCGCAAAGCCGGCGGTGACGGTCAGGGTCGCGTAGGACAGCAGCACGAAGGGCAGCGCCGAGTTGAGCCCGCCCAGCAGCGCCAGACGCGGGCCATGCGTGCGCAGCTGCATGAGCCCGCCGGGCCGCCCCAAGGGCGAATCCCTGAGCGCGTCGCGCGAGGGTAGTCCGGTGAGCCCGCCGGGCCGCCCCAAGGGCGAATCCCTGAGCGCGTCGCGCGAGGGTAGTCCAGTGATCCCGCCTCGCCAGGCCACCAACGGGAGCAGCACCAGTGCCGCGATGGCCACACGCAGCGCCACCAAGGGCACCGGGCCAAACTCGGGCACCGCGATGCGCATGAATAGGAAGCTCGCCCCCCAGAGGGCGGCGAGCAGGATGAGGTCGGTGAATTCGCGTGTCTTCATGCCCGGCAGGCCAGGGGCGACGTCGCGTGGCGCCCCCCCGCTTCTTGCTGCCGCAGGTTGTAGCGCCGCGGGGCCCGCTGGACAAACGCAGGTTGCGCACGCGTCGCATGTGGCGCGCGCATGCGTGCGCGCCTTGCTTCGCTTACTACGGCGTGCGCTTCACTGCGGGCGCTGCTTGCGCGCCGGCTTGGGCGTGATGCCGCGGGCGGCGAGCGCCTCGCGCAGGAGGAACTCGATCTCGGCGTTGACGCTGCGCAGCTCGCTGGCTGCCAGGCGCTCGAGCTCGGCCCACAGCTGCGGGTCGATGCGCAGCAGGAAGGCCTTCTTGTCCGGGCTGGCCATCGTCGCTCAGGCGAGCCCGCTGATGCGGGTCACGAAGAAGGCCAGGTGTGCGCCGGCGTGCGCCACCATCGCAGCCTCCAGGGACCAGCGCCAGTACAGCCAGCCAAACACCACGCCACTGATGAAGTTGAGCAGCAGCACGCGCGTGACGATCACGGCGTCGAGCGGCTGGATCTGCGCGGCCGCGGGCAGGTGGCCGGCGGCAAAGAGCAGGGCCGCGAGCGTGATCGCCGCGAGCATGACGGCATTGCCGGGCAGCACATGCCGCCGACGGAACGTTTTCCACAGCGCCCAGGCGATCAGCGTCATCAGCCCCCAGCGCAGCAGCAACTCCTCCGTGATGCCGCCATAGAGCACGCCGACAACCAGCCCGCTCAATGCGCCCGGCTGCGCTGCGGCGGCCTTCTCGAACCACGGGGACGGCAGCAGGAGCCTGAAGACAAGCAGATCGGCCAGCATCACCACCGCACCGGCGCCTGCACCGAGCAGCAGCGCCTGTGGCAGATACGGCCGTAACTGCTGCCAGGCGAGGGCGAGCGTGGGCGCAGAGGCCAGCAGCGACTTCAGCTGCAGCTTGTGCGCGAGCGTGCAGCCCAGCGCCACCGCGGCAGCCAGCAGGATGGCCGGCTGGACGAGCGACAGCACGGTGAGCAGCGGCGCGCGCATCGACAGGTCGGCCGCGTTCAGCCGCAGCAGCGGCACGATGGCCAGCGGCAGGGCGGCGATGCCCAGCAGCCCGGCGAGATACAGCCGGAGGAAGCGCTGCGCGAACGACCTGCGTGGCGGGGCGGCTCCGGGCTGCTGCATCGTCGTCGTGGCTCCTCGCGTCATCCGCCGCGCTGCTGCTCCGCCCGGGCCTGCGCCAGGGCCGCGTGCAGCCGCCGCGGCTCGTCGGTGCCGATCAACAGGGACTTGCCGCTGGACAGACGCACGAGTACGGCATCGAGGCCCGCCACGTTCCACAGCCAGCCGCGGCGGGTCGACCGGATGCCCCAGCCTTCGTACCAGCGCGTGCGGGTGACCTCCGCTGACCGGATGTCGGTCAGCTGCAGCGTCCGGCGCGGCCAGCCCCAGCCGAAGGCGACGCGCAGCGCGTCGCGGTCGATCCTCACCGTCAGCCGCGTGGACAGCACGCCCAGGACGAGGATGGCCAGAGCGGCCAGCCAGGGCACGAGGTCAGCGCCTGGGTAGGTGCCGCGATGTGGTGGCAGCACCAGGGCGAACACGGCGCCGATGAGAAACAGCAGGCGCGACCACCAGCCGACTTGCGTATGCGCGTAGAGCGTCCGCATGGTCAGCGCAGCACCTTCTTCTGGCGGACATAGAGCAGCACGGCAACGGACTCGAGCACGAAGCCGACGGCGACCAGGCCAATTCCCACCGGCATCGGCAGTCCAGCCAGCACCCAGCCAAGCGCACCGCCGATGATGAGCAGCGAGCCCGTGGCGAACAGAACAATCAGCAGGGCGGGGTTCATGCGCCCCTCACTGGTACAGCGTGCCGGTGTTGATGACCGGCTGCGCCTCGCTCTCGGCGCACAGCACGACGAGCAGGTTGCTCACCATCGCCGCGCGGCGCTCGTCGTCGAGCTCGACGATACGTCGTTCGGACAGGCCCTTGAGCGCCATCTCGACCATGCTCACCGCGCCGTGCACGATCTTGCTGCGCGCGGCGATGATCGCCTCGGCCTGCTGCCGACGCAGCATCACCTGCGCGATCTCCGGTGCGTAGGCCAGGTGGGTGAGCTTGGCGTCCTCCACCACGATGCCGGCCTGGTCGAAACGCGCCTGCAGTTCGCGCGCGAGGCTCGCCGCGACCCGGTCTTGGCCGCCGCGCAATGTGACCTCGCCGCCGCCGCCGTCGAGGGTCTCGCCGGACTCGCCTTCGTCGTAGGCGTAACTGGAGGCGAGGTGCCGCACGGCCGCCTCGGCCTGGATGCGCACGTAGGCTTCGTAGTCATCGACATCGAAGGTGGCCTGCGCCGTGTCGCGCACCCGCCATACGATCGCGGCCGCGATTTCGATCGGGTTGCCGCGCTTGTCGTTGACCTTCAGCCGCTCGCTCGCCAGGTTGCGGGCGCGCAGGCTGATCTTGTCCTTCTTGTAAAACGGATTGGCCCAGCGCAGGCCCTCGGCCCGGTCCGTGCCCTTGTACTCGCCAAACAGCAGCAGGATCGCGCCTTCATTCGGCTGCAGCATGTACAGGCCGGCCAGGACGAACGCGCCGGTCAGCGCCAGCGGCACCGCGATGAACAGGGCGCGCGGGCCGGCCCCAGCGACGCCAATGAAGAAGTAGATGGCTGCCGCCAGCAGCGCCAGACCGACGCCAAGCATCAGGTAGCCGCTGGTGATGGTGCGTTCGATTTCCTGCGAACGCGGCATCGGATGCATCGTCATTGCTCTGGTCTCCGTCAGGCCCGGCGGCACGACGGAGCGTCGGCCGCTGCAATCAAAATGATATCAGTTTGATAGAACTTTGCCGCGCTTGTCAAGCACCAGAGCGACCAACGGCCGACCGTACATGAAAACGGCCGCACGCGGCGGCCGTTGTTGTCAGCACGGCGCAAGCGATCACGTGCCGCTGTATCCAGCCGCCTTCAGGCGCCGCGCGCGCACGCCCTCGGCCAGGCGGTCGAGTAGCCTCACGCTGTCGTCCCAGCCCAGGCAGGCGTCGGTCACCGACTGGCCGTAGGTCAGGGCGTCCTTGGTCTTGCCCGGCACCAGGTCCTGGCGGCCGCCCACCAGATGGCTCTCGACCATCACGCCGACGATCCGCTGCTCGCCGGCCTGCATCTGCTGCGCGATGGCATCGGCCACCGCGAGCTGGTTCTCGGGCTTCTTCTGGCTGTTGGCGTGTGACGCGTCGATCATCAGGCGCTGCGCCAAGCCGTTCTTGGCCAGTTCCTGGCACGCGGCCTCGATGCTGGCGGCATCGAAGTTCGGCGTCTTGCCGCCGCGCAGGATGATGTGGCAGTCCTCGTTGCCCTTGGTCGAGACGATGGCCGAGTGACCGCCCTTGGTGACCGAGAGGAAGTGATGCGGCTGCTGCGCGGCGCGGATCGCCTCGGCTGCGATGCGCACATTGCCGTCGGTACCGTTCTTGAATCCGACCGGACAGGACAGGCCACTGGCAAGCTCGCGATGCACCTGGCTCTCGGTGGTGCGCGCGCCAATGGCGCCCCAGGCGACCAGATCGGCGATGTACTGCGGCGTGATCATGTCTAGATATTCGCAGCCCGCCGGCACGCCGCGTTCGTTGATCTCCATGAGGACCTCGCGCGCCAGCCGCAGTCCATGATTGATGCGGAAGCTGCCGTCCATGTCCGGATCGTTGATGAGCCCCTTCCAGCCCACCGTGGTGCGCGGCTTCTCGAAGTACACGCGCATGATGACCTCGATCTCGCCCGCAAGGCGCGTGCGCTCGGCCTTCATGCGCTCGGCGTACTCCAGCGCTGCGCGCGGATCGTGGATCGAGCAGGGGCCAATTACGACCAGCAGCCGGTCGTCCATGGCGTGCAGGATGCGATGCGCGGCCGAGCGGCCCTCATGAACCGTGTGCGAAGCGACATCGCCGCATGGAAACTCGCGAATCAGGTGCGACGGCGGTGCCAGCTCCTTGATTTCGCGGATTCTGAGGTCGTCGGTCATGAAGCGCATCGTGCTGCTCCCGCTCTTGGCTCCGTCCATGGCGTCGTTCTCCCCTCTTGCCCGCCCGACGAAAAAAAACCGCCAGGGGTTGAGCCTGGCGGTTGGTGTCGATGTTGGTATGCGTTAAGCGCGCCGGTCGACTCTCTCCGCCAGGGGACGGAAAAAGTAGAGGAAGAAAAAATGAGAGTCGGCGCGGGTCATGGTATTTGCGATTCGGCCGAGGGGTTCAGCATCGGTCGAAGACTGGGCGGAGCGTAACCGAGATCGCGGCACCGCCGCAAGCCACAGTCTTTTCCAACGAGGTATGAGCCTGGAGCCGGGCTCGTGATTCCAACGAGGTCTGAGAGGGTGTAAACGAATTTAATATCCCATGCGTTACGTCTCGGTCGAGGCAATTCAGCATGGGGGGATGGATGGCGAAGAGCACTGCAACCGAGCGAGCCGGCCGGCCTGGTCGCAAGCCCTCGTTGAACGCCGAGCA
>JADCGX010000104.1 GCA_020248785.1 Burkholderiales bacterium
AACAGCGCCAGCGGCAAGAGCCCAAGCCGGTGCAGCAGCGTGTAAATCACGTCCACGCCGGTGCCGCGCCGGTCGGTCCAGGTCTCTGCCGGGAAGCGCGCCTCCAGCGGCCGCAGCACCGCATACAGCACGGCAACCTGGATCAGCCCGAGCAGAAACCCCTCGGTGGCAACGTAGGCCTCTTCCTGCACGACCATCCAGCCCATCGCGTAGACGACCGGTTGCACCGCGGACTCGAAGAGCCAGGTGTGAAACGCGTCGAAGACGGACTGCAGCGGCTCGAACATCGGCTCTCAACGCGGTGCGCCGCGCGGCGCCGCGGCGGCCAGGCTGGCGGGTACCGCCGCCTTGGAGGAGGGAAACTGCGGGTGCTCGCGCAGCGTGCGAAAGCACAGCCCGCGTTGCTTGAGGCCCGCGATCAGCGGGTCGAGCATCGGTGCAAATGGCTCCTGTCGCGACCAGATCCCCAGGTGCGCCATGAGCACGTCGCCATCGCGCACGTTGCGCAGGGCGCGTTGCAGCAGCGCGTCGTTGGGGTACTTCTCGGAGGGCAGTTCGTCGCCCAGGAAGCCGGCGACGGCCCAGTGCACATGGGCAAAGCCGCAGGCCTGCGCGGCAGCCAGGGCATTGGGCGTGGTGTGCCCGCCCGGCGCACGCCATACCGGGTCCAGCGCGCGGCCGGTGTCGCGCTTGAAGGCCGCTTCGACCGCGCGCAGTTCCTCGCACACCTGCGCCGGCGTCAGCGCCACCGTGCTGCCCGCGCCCGCGCCGAACTGCGGACGGTAGCGCACTCCTCCTTGCGGCGCATCGCCAACGAAGCGGCCATGCCGCCACGTGTGGCTGCCGAATGCGTGGCCCTCGTCGACCCGGGCGCGCCAGTACGCTGCCCACGCCGGGTCCAGCGAGTGGTCGCCGCGCGGCGTCTTCTCGTTGGCGAGGAAGAAAGTGGCGCGAACCTCGTGCTTGCGCAGGATGGCCGCGATCTCCGCGGCGTGGCGCATGCTGCAGGTGTCCAGCGTCAGGTAGACCGTGCCGCGGCAGGCTGCACCCGCCGCGCCCGCCGCCCACAGGCCGCCGGCCAGCAGCAGGCCGCCCACGACGGCTCGCGCTTGCATCACTTCCACGGCGCAGAGTCGGCGATGAAAATGCCGTGCGGCGACTTGCCTACCGGGATGCTGCCGACCATCTTGCGCGAGGGGATGTCGACCACCGCCACCGACTTGCCCCAGCGCTGCGTGACCCACAGCGTCCTGCCGTCGGCCGAAACCTCCATGCAGTCCGGGCCGTTGGGCACACGAATGTCGTACACCTTCTCGAGCGTCTGCATGTCGAGCAGGCTGACCGTGTTTTCCACTCGGTTGGTGACGAACACATGCCGGCCATCGCCCAGCGGGCGGAAGTTGTGCGCGCCCTTGCCGGTAACGATGCGCTTGACGCTCTTCTGGGCGCGCCAGTCGATGACCTCGACGTAGTCCCTGCCCATCACGCCCACCAGCAGATGACGGTCGTCCGGCGTCATCCAGATGCCGGCGGGCAGGTCGCCCACCTTGAGCTTCCAGGCGATGCTCTGGTCGGCCAGCCGGATCGCCACGACCTCGTGGCTGTCCTGCAGCGTGGCAAACACCAACGAACTGTCGGCCGAGAAGATGAGGTGGCTGGGTGCATCGGGCACCTTGATCTGCCGCACTGGCCTGAACGTCTTGCCCGGGCCCTCGCCTTGAACCGCGTAGACATCGACCCGGTCGAGCCGCAGGGCCGCCGTGACGAACCACTTGCCGTCAGGCGAATAGCCGAGCTGGTACGGATCGGCGATGTTGCGCATGCGCCGCTGGATCTCGCCGGAGAGCGGGTCCAGGAAGTGCAGGTCGTTGCTGACGGCGTTGCCGACAATGAGCGACCGGCCATCGGGCGTGCGCATCAGGTGGTGCGGTTCCTTGCCCACCTCGAAGCGGCGCACCTCCTTGCGCGCCTGCGGGTCGATCAGGCTGACCGACGCCTCGCCCGAGTTGAGGACGACCAGCATCTTGGCCGGGGCCAGGGTGGCAAAGGCAGCCAGCAAAAGGCCGCCCAGCAGTCGTTGCGCAATGGACATTCGAGCTCGCGAAAAACCGACGGGAAATTGTATCTGTGTGCTGCCGCATCGACCGGTTGGCAGCCATGCGCCGCGCCGACGCGCGGGCCGACGAACGGGCCGGACTGCAACCATTTGTTTCAGGTGTCCACGCGCCAGTGCCGCGATTCGTTGACCGCTCTGGGCAAAGACACACTGCACCGAGGAGCGCCATGGCCCGTCCCGCCGTTCCACCGCTGGCCCCTGGCTGGTTGCGTCGCCTGCTGGCGCCCGCCCTGCTCCTGCTCCTGGCTGCCGGCTGCATGACACCGGCACCCCACGCGCAGCCATCGTCCGGCGGCGAGCCGCCGCCGATCGAACCGCCAGCCCGCGTCGGCAAGATCGGCATGCTGGCCGGCACGGTCACGCTGGCCGACCTCGCCAGCGGAGACAGCGGCGTGGCTACGCTCAACTGGCCTATCACCAGCGGCCATCGACTCAGCACCGCACCCGGCAGCCGCGCAGAGGTGCGGATCGGCTCACTGGCGGTACGCCTCGACGGCGACAGCATGGTCGACTTCAACCGCGTCGACGACGAGCGGGTGCAGTTGGTGGTTCAGGCCGGCAGCGTGGCGCTGCGGGTGCGCAGCCGCGAGCTGCTGCGCGAGCTGGACGTGCTGACGCCGCGCGAACGCATCATGCTGGAGGACGTCGGCCGTTACCGGGTGGACGTTGACCGCGTGGCGGGGCTGACGGCAGTCACCACGCTGGTGGGTCAGGCGCGCATCACCGGTACCGGCGGTCGCGCGGTGTTCACCGTGGCCAGCGGCGAGCGCGGCGAGCTCGCCACGGCCCCGGCAACCTCGTTCCGGCTCGTCAATCCGGCGGCTGACGCCTTCGACGACTGGGTCGCGGCCCGCGACCGCCGCGACGACGTGGTGGCGAGCGCCCAGTACGTCTCACGCGAGACCACCGGTATCGAAGTGCTCGACCAGTACGGCAGCTGGCGCGTGGTGCCCACCTACGGCACGGTCTGGTTTCCCGCCAGCGTTCCGCCGGGCTGGGCGCCGTTCCGTCATGGTCGCTGGTCCTACGTTACCCCCTGGGGCTGGACCTGGATCGACGATGCGCCCTGGGGCTTCGCGCCCTCGCACTACGGGCGCTGGGTGCTGGTTGGCGGCGTGTGGGGCTGGCATCCGGGGCTGTACGTCGCGCGCCCCGTCTATGCGCCCGCGCTGGTCGGCTGGTACGGCAGCCCCGGGCTGAACATCAGCATCCGCGTGGGCGCACCGGTCGGCTGGTTTCCGCTCGGGTACGGCGAGGTGTACGT
>JADCGX010000105.1 GCA_020248785.1 Burkholderiales bacterium
CCAGGCCGCCAAGCGCCGAGCGCGCGGCTTCGCCAGCTTCGACACGATCAGGACCGTCGTCTTCCTGATCGCAGGCAAGCTCGACTTCGCAGCGGTCAACCCTCATGCCCGGTAACCCACACGAAATTCAGAAGAGCCTCAAATGTAGGTGATATCAATGTCTGACACACAAAGACTGGCAATCCTTCGGTTGCCGCTGTCGGAAAAGCAGATCCAGCTCGTCCTGGAAGAAACCGGCGCGTCGGTTTCGGAAGCTCTCGTCGCGGGCTATGTCGACAGCGCTACGATTCTCGAGAATGAGCTCGTCGGCGACGATGCCCGGAAGATCGCTGAGGAAATTTGGACCAAGAACCAGAGCTTCGTGACGAACCTGAACCGTGATTCCGGAGCCCGGGGCGCATTCGAGGAACATTGCGGGCACGTCATCGACGCCAAAGTCCCGAATTTCGCTATCTTGCGATGACTCTGCGCGGTCGCTCCATGAAAAGATATTCGACATTACGCTGATGAGTCCGCAAGACGATACGCGGACCGAGACACCCTGGAAACTGTTCAAACACGGCGTTTGCTACGAGGGAGGCTTCCCATTTGAATGGGTCGACCGGGTTTACTCTGCGGAATTGGATGATTGTTGCAAGGAATGTGCGCGCGCCGAGAAGGCGTTGATGCAGGCCGAGCGCGCATTGACGACCGCGGCCGAGGAACTGCTCACCTCCGGGACGCTCGAGCCAGGGGCGAAGAAGGCGGCGGATCGCGTGCTGCACGCTATCCGCCGCCGTCGCTTCCCTGAGAGGGAGACGCTGGTGAATGCCCAACTAGCCGCGCCGGCGGCAGACCACGCGCAGCGAATGCATGAATTCGACGCGGCGACACGACGACTTGAGTCAGTATTCACCCAGGCGCGACGCGAGGCCAATGCCGCATTGCTGGCGCTTCAGAAGGCACCTGTAGTACGCGACTCCATCCTGACGACGTCGCCGCATTTCTTCTCGACTGGGTTCGACAAGCTGCACGATGCGCATGGTCAGGAAAGCGATCTCGCCCGACTGCCGAGGTCGACCCGGCGGCGCCTCGCGAAACTCTACATGTACCTGCAGCGCGGCGCGACAAAGACGCACGTCGCTAGCCAGCTCGGCATGGTCGGTTTCGTGACCGCGGATCCGGATTCGTCGCGTGCTGTCGAGCTTGACCGCGTCGGCGTTTTCCCGAAGACCCATGTCTTCGTCTCATTTTGGGCGGTCGCTGCGCTTTCAAAGTTCGCCTTCTCGGTTCCCCTGCTCGCGCGCGAGCTGGTTCCCGCCGTCCTCGGATGCATCACGGCAGACGACGACGGCGGCTTTCGCAACCTCCTGTCCGGCGAGCGGCACGTTCTCTCGCCGGGACAGCGACGCCTGCTAAACGCCGTCGACGGCGAACGGAGCGCCTTCCAGCTGGCGAGCGCGCTCGACATGGACATCGACGAAATGCTCACGTCGCTGCGGACTTTGGCGCAGTACGATCTCATCGATGCCGGCGACACGCCGCCCGTCACGGAACACGATCCCATCCAGTGGCTCGTCGCCCGACTCGAAAGATGCCAGCGCGGTGCAGAGCGGGATCGGTGGCTGCACGATGTAGCGTCCATCCGGACCTTGGCGACGCAGATCGAAGGCGCGGTTGAGCTCGACCGGAAATCGGCGCTCATCCAGCAGATGGAGCAGGCGTTTGCGCTCGCGGTCGCGCGTTCGCCGCGCCGCAATGCCGGCCAGACCTACGGCGACCGCCTGGTCTTCTACGAAGAGCGCATGTCCGACTTCCGCTGCTCGCTCGGCGCTCCCGTGATCGGAAGGCTCCAGGAACAGGTCGGCGCGGCCCTGGACGTCTGCTGGGCCTACGGCACGCTCTGGCAGCGGCACTACCAGGAGATGTCGTCTGCGGCCTTTAAGACGGCGGCTGGCGGCCTCTCCTCGCTGCCCTTCATCACCTTCGTCGCGCAGTTGCAGTCCATGGCCAACGAAGGGCGGCTCACGCTCGAGGATCCGGGCATCCACGACTTCGAGCGTCGATGGAGCGAACTCGTCGAGTCGCGCCGCGACGGCTCGGGCCACGTCTCGAGGCTATCGCGCGTGGATGTCGCATCTTTCATCGACGGCTTCGAGCTGGGCCGGGAAGGCCCCCTGCCCTCCGCGCACGCGGGGATCGATATCTTCATCGAAGCGGCGGACCTGCAGGCCATCGACAGCGGTAACTATCGCATCGCAATCGGTGAGGTCGGCGAGAACATTATGGGATGGGGCTCGCAGTTCTACTTCCATCCCGACTCCGCCGCCGTCACGCGAGACCTGGATGCCGTGCTCCGGGCGATCCCCGACTATCGCCGGATGGCGATGATCCTGCCGCCCAGGAACCATAAGGGCCTCATCCACCAGTCCTTCACGACATCCGGTCGATTCGTGTTCGCGCGCGCGCGCAGCAGCCGGCCCTCCGACGACGTCCCGCTCCGCGATTTGATGGTCTTCGACGAAGGCGGTCGCCTGTCCATCGGCACTGCGTCCGGCGAACGCTTTCAAATGTTCCATCACCATGACGAGCTCGCACACCTCTGGACTTTCGCGGCGCCGCGGATCCTGCTGCCGCCGGTGCGCCCGACGAACGGCTGCCGACCGAGGATCGAGGTGGAGGACGTGTGCATGCAGCGCGCCGAAGTCCGCCTCCCACACGAGATGGTCAGCGGCTCTTCCGCCAGCGACGCGCGCCTGCTGGCGGGGGTGCGCCACTGGGTGGAGGAGCGCGGCCTCGGCCGACAGGTGTTCGTTCATGCGCCCAGCGAACCGAAGCCAGTGTATGTCGACCTCGCGTCGGCCTGCGCCGTCGACATCCTCAGGCACCTCGCAAGGCATCGCGCCGACCTGAGGCTCGTCGAGATGTACCCGAGGCGCGGGGGCCTGTGGAATCGGAAGGACGGCCCGCACAGCCACGTGCTCGAAATGAGATTGCTGATGGTTCGAAATTCCTCGCCCGGCGCATGACGCGACCCGGACGGGCACCCGGTAATATATTTGCATGGGTTCCGGCGAATCGCGCCCCCACGACCTCCTACTTTGCCGAGATCCGAGTCATGCAGGCCTCGCAACCTTCCATCCTCCTGAGCGGCGCGCCTTCGTCGGCCAGACGAAACGCATTGCGCGACCTCGAAGCGGCCCACGAAGCCGCCGGGGATCTTTGCGTCTTCGCCGACCTTCATGAGCCGTTTGGTGCGGCGTTCGGTGGCACGCGCCGCCTTTTCAGGCCCTTGATCGACGTCCTGCTCACGCAAGCCGGCGGCCAGGTGCACGGCTACGCGCCCGAAGTGCTCGCCTTGTGGCCCGAACTGCGGTCTAGAAGCGAATTCGCCGGCGCCTCAAGCATCGACGAGATCGCGCTCGGTGGCACGAAGCGGCGACTGCACAAGGATTCGGAAAAGGTGTTCCGGATCATCCATGCGCTCACGTCCCTACTCCAAGGGCTCGCGCACATCCAGGCGGAGAATCGGCGGCGGGTCGTCCTGGCTTTCGACAACTTGGAGTCCGCCGACCGGCTGACACTCTGTGTCCTCTACCACGTCATGCAGCGATGCGGCGGCAGCAGGGCCATCCGGCTGATAGGCGCCTGCGATCCGTCGCGCGAGGCGGGCGCCGGCGGCGCGCGCCGCTGGCTGTGGGCCTTGCATCAAACGACCGACGCCGCCCATCCGGCGGCTGCCAGCGGCTGGAGCGAACATGCGCGCATGGTCGGACTAGTCGCCGGCCACGACGGATGGTCGAGACAGCCGGTGGACGATGGCGGGATGGCCTCGTCCGCTTGGGAAGCGCTGGCGGGCGATCCGCCGCCATGGCTGCGACTCGCATGCCTGGGAATCCGCAGCGACGATGCGCCGGCGCAAGCGTCGCTCGTACCGCACCCGGTGCTGGACGCCGTGCGCGAGCAGATGTCCGCGCAAGATCGGATCGAGGCGCATCGCGCCGCCGCCGACCGCCTTCGTACGCAAGGCGCCGACGACGAATCGGCGTTGGCGGAGCAAGCGTTCCACGAGATCCATTCGATGCAGCTCGGGCGCGCGGGTGAGACGGCGGTCCGGGCGCTGGAGGCCTCCTTCGGATTCGCGTTCAACTTCGAAGCCCTGCTGCTTTGCGCGGCGGAGTTCCTGTACGCCGCCGACGGCCGGCCCGAAGCGAGGGGCAGCGCAGTCGCGGTCGAACTGTACGTCGCCCTCGTCGAGTGCTATCTTGAGAAATATCCGTGCGCCCTGGCACTGTTCGCCGACATCGACGCGCGAGTGGGACAGCCGGTGCTGCGCGCGCAGATCCATTTCTACATGGGCCTGATAGAGGCCAAGTGCCTGGGCAACTTCGAGCGTGCCCAGCAGATGTTGCGTGCCGGCCTGGATTTCGTCGATCCGCTGCGCGGCGACACCTGGCCCGCCGCGCTCGAGTTCGGCTGGTTGAGCAACGCCTACGCGTTCACGCTGTGGAAGCGCCGGCTGCCAGTCGAAGCTTCGGCCTACGTGACGCGGGCACTCGAGGTCATCGAGCCATTCGAAGCCGCCAGCCCGCAGATCCTGAACCTGAAGATCAACCTGCTCAACAACCTGAGCGTGCTCCATGAGATGGCCGGCGACTTTGGCGCGGCGCGTGCGGTCTGGGAGCAACTGGGCGCGCTGAGCGAAATCATCCCCGGCGGACGTTTCGAGAAGTCCTTTCTCTACCGGCGCGGGTGGCTGTTCCTGCAGGACGGGAACTACGAGGACGCCTACCGGGACTACGTCGATTCCTACGAGGTGGCGGCGCGCTACCGAGACCAGTTCCACATGGACATCATCTCTTCGGCCTGCGGCTACATCGGTGCCGCGCTGAAGGACTTCGACATCGCCGGACGCTGGTACGCACGCAACCTCGAGCTGCGGCTGGCGCTCGACGACCGCCCCGGCGCATGCGAAGCGCGGGTCGCGATGGCCGTAATCTCGCGCCTCGCTGGCGACGAGCCCGCGGCGGCGGCGCACCTGGACAAGGCGCTTGAGTCCGCCTACTCGAGCAGCCAGACCGACCGGGTGAGGTCGCTCCTGGCCCCCTCGCCTCAATCCGGTGAAGCAGCATCGCCGGACCACTCGGACGACAATCGGCTTCCGGCGCTGACCGCGCTGCAGCCGCCCAGGATGAAGTTGACCACACCGTTCTCGATCGGCCACCTCGTCTCCGTGAGAGCGATCCAGCAAAGCACGCACGTGTCGCTGGCGTCCGCAAGCATCGCGCCCTAACAGGCCGTTGAAATACCAATCGACGCCACCTGTCGGACAGGCGAGCATCCGGGCATCGATCGACCAAGGACGTGCCGACGATGCGAGGCGCCGACAGCTGCAGCGAGAGCCTGTTCACCACGGTACGCCTGGAGGACTTCG
>JADCGX010000106.1 GCA_020248785.1 Burkholderiales bacterium
GCAGATGTTGCCTTCAGCGTCCACGTCGAGAACAGTGTTCTCGCCCGGGTCGCGCGTCTCGGCCACGGGCCGGTCGCGCAGCTCGATGAACAGGGTGTCGGTACTCGAGAAGTAGCGGATTCTCATGGCCGGAACCTCCGGTCGAAGAATGCATTGTGGACGGTCACGCCATCGGTCAGCAACACGACCCTGAGCACCCGGTCGCCAGCTTCGGCGATGACACCCCAGCGACGGATGCGGCCGTCGCCCTGGACTTGCTCTGCGACTGGAGATTCGATGACCCTCCGGATCTATTCGTCGCGGATCAACGCGGTCTGGGCGCGAGCGAACGGCGTCGAAGCAGGCGGTCGTCTTCAATTACCAAGCCCGGGCTTGAGCTGCGCGCGCAGTGCATTGGCCAGGTCCGCATCGGCGATGCGGCCGGTCTGGACGAGGAGTTGGCCGAGGAGCATGGGAAGGTTGCCGAAGGACGGCGGCAAGTATGCCGGAAGGGCCTCGCCCTAACGCGCCGTAGGCCAGCCACGCTGACGGCCCGCCGCTCTCGCCGGCCCGGCCCTTTGCCCTGGCCTTCGTATTAGATTGACCCAGCCATGCCGCACTCCGCCACTGCCCTTTTCGCCAAGGCACTGCAACAACACCAGCAGGGCGACCTGCTGGCGGCCCAGGCCTCGTATCGAGACATCCTTGCCGTCGCGCCAGGCCATGTCGACGCGCTCCATCTGCTCGGCGTGTCGCTGGCCCAGTCGGGACGGCACGAGGAGGCCGAACCGCTGATCGCGCGGGCAGCGGGCCTGGCACCCCACGCCGCCGGCATCCTGAACAACTGGGGCAACGCACTGCTCGCGCTGGGGCGCGGCGCCGAAGCGGTGGACCGCTTTTACCGGGCGCTGACGCTCGACCCTACCCTGGCCGACGCCTGGTTCAACCACGGGCGGGCGCTGCTGCAACTCGAACTGCCCGGGCCTGCCCTCGAAAGCCTTGATCGTGCCCTTGCCATCCGGGCCAACCATATTGAAGCACTTGCGGCGCGGGCCAAGGCGTTGATGGGGCTGTCGCAGGCCGAGGAGGCCATTGCAGCCTTCGATAGCCTGCTGCAGCAGGCGCCCGACCATCCCTTCGGTGCCGGCGCGCGCCTGCACCTGCGCATGCAGCTATGCGACTGGAACGGCGTGGATGCCGAGTTGCGCGATCTGCTCGGCCGGTTGCGCGCCGGGCAGCCGGTGGCAGCGCCGTTTCCCCTGCTGGCGCTGGTCGACTCGCCGGAAGACCACCGACGCGCGGCGCGGCTGTACATGGCGCAGCATCCGCCCGAAGCCTCGCTCGGGCCACTGCCGCCGCATGACGGCCACCCACGCGTCCGCGTGGGCTACTTCTCCTCAGACTTCCATCAACACGCTACGGCCTATCTGATGGCCGAGACCTTCGAGCTGCATGACCGCACCGCGTATGAGTGGACCGCGTTCTCCATTGGCCCGGCGCGCGAGGACGCCATGCGCAGCCGGCTGCGGCCCTGCTTCCACCGCTTCATCGACGTGCGGGGCATGAGCGACCGCGCGGTGGCGGCACTCGCACGCGAGCTGCGGATCGACATCGCCATCGACCTCAACGGGCTGACCTTCCGCGCCCGGCCCGGAATCTTCGCGGCCCGTGCTGCGCCTGTGCAGGCAAGCTTTCTCGGCTACCCCGGCACGGCGGGCGCGCCCTTCATGGACTACGTGATCGCGGATCGCCAGGTGATTCCCGCAGAGAACGCGGCACACTTCGACGAACGGGTCGTCTGGCTGCCTGCGGCCTACCAGCCCAATGACCGGCGGCGGCCGAGCGGGCCGGTGCCAAGCCGCGCCGGCTGCGGTCTGCCGGACCACGACACAGTCTTCTGCTGCTTCAACAACACGTACAAGATCACACCCGATGTCTTTGCGAGCTGGATGCGGATCCTGCGGGCCGTCGAGGGCAGTGTCTTGTGGCTGCTCGCCGGCGCGCCGCGCGCCTGCGAGAACCTGCGGCAGCAGGCCGTGGCGGCCGGCGTTTCGCCGCACCGGCTGGTCTTTGCCGAGCGCGTGTCGCCCGCAGAACATCTGGCGCGGCATGCCTGCGCCGACCTCGTGCTGGACACGCTGCCCTACAACGCCCACACCACCGCCAGCGACGCGCTGTGGACCGGTGTTCCGGTGATCACCGTGGCGGGCCAGTCCTTCGCGGCGCGGGTGGCCAGCAGCCTGCTGACCGCGGTCGGCTTGCCGGAGTTGGTGACTGCCTCAGCAGAGGAGTACGAAAGGCTGGCGATCGAGCTTGGCAGATCGCCGGCACAGCTCGCCTTGCTGAAAGCCCGGTTGGGCGCCGCCCGCAGCCGCTGCGCCCTGTTCGACACGCCGCGCTTCGCACGGGAGCTTGAGGCCAGTTACAGCGCCATGCACCGGCGCCGGTTGGCCGGCTTGCCGCCTGCGCCGCTTGGGCTGCAGGCTTTGGACTAGCTCCGTTCCAGCGCCAGCTTGACCTCGCGGCTCGCCGTAAGCCACGTGTCGGTCTGTACGAAGGCCCGCAGGCGAGTGGTGTACGGCAGCGCGATCCACAGCCGCAGCCGGTTGCCCGCCGGGCTTGGCCAGCTGATCACCGACAGGAGCGGCCGAGGCAGCCGGTCGGCCACCAGCACCACTCGCCTGGCCGCCGGCAGGCGAACTTCAACGATCACCTCGACGGGCTCGCTCGCCAGGGCGATCTCGGGAGCATCGAGGAGGATGTCCGGCGACGCCTGGGCCTGCCCGATGCCAAACCGTGCGCGCACATCATCGACGGTGGCCGCCTCGAACGCGGCCTGCGGCCACGCGTCGGAGGCAGGCGCGGGTGCCGGTGCGGTCACCGTCGGAGCGGCCGGCAAGCCCGGAAGGTTCAGCGGCGGCAGGCGCAGCTCCTGTCCGCGCGCCGGCAGCACGACGAGCGCAGGAGGCAGAAGAAGAAAGGATCGACGACGCATGAAAAGAAAAGGGGGCCCGAAGGCCCCCTTTGTACCCAGCTAGCCTGATTACCGGGTGCCGAGCAGCGCGGCGGCAGCACCGCCGTCGATACCCTGGGCATCCGAGTTCAGGAAGCAGTTGCCGTTCGGCTGGCAAGCGAACGCCTGGACGCGCAGGCTGTCGGTCGGCGCGGTGATGCGCAGACGCGGACCCACGCCACCAGTCGCCGAAATGGCACCGATAGCCGCCTCGATCTGGGCTGCGCTGACGACAGCGACGCCACCCGAGACCAGGTTGCCGACGATTACGTTGCCCGTACCGACCAGAGCACCGTCAACGCCGATGAACTGACCGGTGACGGCGGCAGACACAGCGCCCGTGGTGATGATCCGGTAGGCGCTGATCCAGCCCGACGTGTTGTTGGGCACGTAGTTGCGGATGTCGACCTGCGAACCATTCAGCGTCAGGTTGTAGATGTTCGTCGACGCGAGAGCCGACGTCGTGGTCGACGGCGCAGCGCTGATGGCCGTGAGCGAACCGGACACCGCGAACTGGGTCGTCGGAATGGTGTTAGAGCCACCTGCGACCGTGTAGCAGACGAAGACATCCTTGCTGCCGCCTTCAGCTGGGTCGGTGATCACGGCATTGGCGATGCTGACCGTGGTCGAAGCCGAGGTACGGCCAGCGTTCTGGGTCAACACGCCGAGGCCAGGAGAAGCACCGCACGAGGCCGACGTCGAGACGTACACCGACGAACCGGAAC
>JADCGX010000107.1 GCA_020248785.1 Burkholderiales bacterium
AGCACCAGGATCATCACGTCGCCGCCCAGCCGACGCGAAGTCAGCTGGCACCAAACCGTGCGGCCCGTACCGTCAAGCACCTGCAGCATGACCTCGTGGATCGCGGCCTCGCCGCGCGCGCCAGCCTCCTGGGCGGCGCTCGTGACGTTCTCCCAGGCGCCCGAGTCGGCAAGGATCGTCCGCACCGGGCGGCCGATCATCCAATCGCGCGTGATTCCAAGCATCTTGGACAGTGCTGGATTGGCGCTCTCGATTTTCTCGTTGCGCACGAAGGCGATGCCCTCGCCAGCCGCCTCGAAGACGGCCTGCTGGTTAACGAGCGCACGGTTGAGTTCGGCCTCGCGCCGCTTCAACGTGGTGATGTCGCTCGCCACGCCGATCACCGACTCGAGCCGGCCGCGTTCGTCGAACTGCGGCTGCGCGCTGACTTGCACGCTCAGCGCCTGTCCATCCGCGCGCAGATGGGTGACTTCAACATCGAACACCGGCCGGCCGCGCAAGACCGCATGAAAGCGGCGGCGGAAACCGAACACCGGGACGTGAGGCGCATTGAGCGACAGCACGTGGCGCCCGAGGGCCTCATTGGGTTCGTAGCCATACATCTTCTGCAGTGCCCGCGCCGACAAGTACGTGAGCCGCCCCCGCGCGTCGCACGCCCAGATCAGCGAGGGCGAAGCATCGACCAGCGCGCGGTAGCGCCGCTCGCTCGCCGCCAGTTGCCGCTCTGCATTGCGCCGTGCGGTCACATCGAGAATCGACATGACGAAGCGCGTCGCCTTGCCGTCGCTCCCGCGCACCGATTCGCCACGTGCGTGTACCCAGACGTACGTGCCGGCGGCCGTGCGCAGGCGGAACTCTTCCTCGAAGCGTTCGCCCTGTTCGATGTGGCGGCGCCGGGACTCCCGCACCCGCGCTTGGTCCTCTGGGTGCAAGGACTCGGAAAAGCGATGAGTTCGCAGGAAGCCCTCCGCATCGCGGTAGCCGAGGATGGCGGCATAGCGTGCCGACAGGAAGCGCTCGCCGGTCTGCAGGTTGGTGTCCGAAACGCCGGCATCGATGGCATCGAGCGCCAGTCGGAGTTGCTCGCGATGACGGTTCAGCTCGGCGGCCGCCCGCTCACGCACGCGCCGGACCCGGTCGGCGCGCGCACGGGAGATCAGCAGATCCCCCAATGCGTTGCGCAGCCAGAAGGCAACTCCCGTCACGGCCGCCAGGGTCAGCAACCAGGCCAGCGCGATCAGCTCGTGCATCGGCAGCGTGCGCAGCAGAAGGAAACCCAGCTGCCCGAGCGCGATGGCCGCGCCAAATGCCACCCCGGCCCAACCGGCGATGCCGTAGGTGAGTGCGCCTACCATGGTGATGGCCACCGTAATCTCGAACTGCAGCAGCGCAGCGACCGGGTTCGCCGGTGCGGCCAGCAGCAGGCTGGCAGCCCACAGGGCCCCTTCAAGACCGGCAGCGCCGGTGAACCAGTGGGCGCGATCCAGCCGCTCACTCCGCGTCATGGCCAGCAAGCGACGGCACAACTGGATACGGCCGACCAGTGCACCGACCAGCACCACGCCCACCAGACCGCCAACGATCCACTGGCCCTCGTAAAGCAATGCGAGCACGAAAGCCAACGCGAACGCGACCCCTGCCACGCTGGTGAAACGTCCAGCGTTGACCGACAGGCGCAGCAATTCCGCGCTTGGACTGGCGGTAGAGTCGATCGTCGGCGGGCGCGGTTCGGTGGCACGATTGGAATCCGACATGCTCGACTCTACGGCGCTGCAGTGCGCCCACTGAAGCCCGATTAAGATGTCTCAGCCGCCGCTTATCGCCGCCTCTTACTGCGGTCGCTTTGCGCCTTCCCCCACCGGACCGCTGCACGCCGGTTCGCTGGTCGCCGCCCTGGCGAGCTGGCTGGATGCGCGGGCGCACGGCGGCCGCTGGCTGCTGCGAATCGAGGATCTGGACCCGCCGCGGGCCATGCCGGGGGCCGGCGCTGGCGCCGTACAAACGCTGGCGCGGCTCGGCTTGGAGCCGGACGCACCGGTCTTGTGGCAGAGCGGACGGCATGAGCGCTATGCGGCAGCCCTCGCACGCCTGCAGTCGGCCAGCCGGGTCTATGGCTGCAGTTGCTCACGCAGCGATATCGCGGCGGCCACGCAGCCGGGCGGCGGTGCGTCGAATGTCTACCCGGGTACCTGCCGCACGGGTGCCCTGGGCGCTGTGCGGGCGCTGCGCCTGCGCATCGAGGAAGACGAGGTGAGCTTCGTGGACCGCTGGCATGGCCGCATCGTTCAGGACGTGGCGGGCGAGGTGGGCGACTTCTTGATTCGGCGTGCCGACGGCCTGTGGGCCTACCAGCTGGCGGTGGTGGTGGACGACGCCGAGCAGGGCGTGACCGACGTGGTGCGCGGCGCCGACCTGATCGACAACACACCGCGGCAGATCGTCCTGCAGCGCGCGCTCGGCCTGCCGACGCCGCGCTACCTGCACGTACCCGTGGTCACCAATGCGCGGGGCGAGAAGCTGTCCAAGCAGACCGGCGCGCCGGCGCTCGATGCCGAAGCGCCGCTGGCGGCGCTGGAGCGTGCCTGGCGGCACCTGGGCTTCGAGCGCCTCGGCGCCGACAACCTGGCTGCGTTTCACCAACACGCCGTCGAGCAGTGGCGGGCGCGCTGGGCCGTCGCACCGGACGCCTAGAATCGCG
>JADCGX010000108.1 GCA_020248785.1 Burkholderiales bacterium
CTGAGAGGGTGAGAGGCAATCCGACATGCCCGCTGTGACTGCCCAAAGCGCCCCACTCGTCGTTGCAAATGCTCGCAGTAGCCCGAGCTACGGCTGCGCTTTGCGCCTAGATTGGAGCGCTTTGGGCAGCCCCCTCGGGCACGCCGGATTGCCTCTCACCCTCTGCGGCCAGGCTGCCCCTGGCGCCGGTAGGATTGCCGCATGCGTAGTGATATCGATCACTTGGTGGTGGCCTGCGCCTCGCTCGAGCAGGGTGCAGCCTGGGTTGCCGAGCGGCTCGGCGTTGAGCCTCAGGCGGGCGGCAAGCACGCCGCCATGGGCACCCACAATCGGCTGCTGCGGCTGGGCGAGCGTGCCTACCTCGAGCTGATTGCGCTCGACCCGGAGGGCATCGCGCCCGCGCGGCCGCGCTGGTACGCGCTTGACCAGCCCGAGGTCCGGGCACGCGCTGCCCAGCGCCCCTTCCTGCTGACCTGGGTCGCCGCGACCGACAACATCCACGAGGCCGTGACGCGCGTACCTGCGCTCGGCGAGGTGGTGGCCTTCACGCGCGACGCCTATGCATGGCAGCTCGCGCTGCCCGAAAATGGGCGCCTGAATTTCGACGGCGTGCTGCCCTCGCCGATCCAGTGGAACAGCGACCATCCGGCCGCGCAACTGGAGGATCGCGGCTGCCGCCTGCTTGAACTCGAACTAGCGCATCCGCAGGCGCAGCGCGTGCTGCCGCTGTTTCGCGCGCTCAAGCTCACCGGCCCTGTGAACCTCGCGCCCGGCGAGCTGTCTCTGACTGCGCGCGTGCTGTCGCCACGCGGCCCGGCGGACTTGCGATGAAACTCACACGGCTTTCCGGACGCGCCATGGCAATCGCCGGGTGCGCCATCCTGTCCTGGCCAATCATGACCTCTTCCCAAACGCCCTTGCCTCCCGTTGCCAAAGTGCAGCCACATGTCGTCACGAGCCCACACGGCGATCGACAGGACGAGTACCACTGGCTGCGCGACGACGATGCCAAAGCCAAGCGGCCCGAGATCATGGCCTACCTGCGCGCCGAGAACGCCTACACCGACGCGATGCTGGCGCATACCGAGCCGCTGCAACGCGCACTGGTGCGCGAGATGCGGGCGCGGATCAAGGAAGACGACTCCAGCGTGCCCGTGTTCGACAACGGCTATTGGTACTCGACCCGCTTTGATGTTGGCGCGGAGTACCCGGTGCACCTGCGCCAGCGCGGCAGCGTGGATGGGCCGGATGCGGCCGCACCGTTGGAGGGAATACTCGACGAGCCGACGCTCGCCAAGGGCAAGCCGTTCTACGCCCTGGGTGGCTGGGCCGTGAGCCCGGACAACCAGTGGCTCGCCTGGACCGAAGACACGGTGGGTCGGCGCATCAACACGTTGCGCATCAAGAACCTGGTCACCGGCGCGGTGCTGCCGGCCGAGATCCCCGGGGTGCTCGAGGACGTCGTGTGGGCCGCCGACAGCGCGACGCTGTTCTACATCCGCCAGGACCCGCAGACGCTGCAATCGGGCCCGGTGTACCGCCATGTGCTTGGTACCGATCCAAGGCAGGACGTGCTCGTGCACGACGAGGCCGACAAGACGCTGTTCACCAGCGTGGGCCGCACGGCCTCGCGCGAATACATCGCGATCTGGATGACTGGCTTCACCACGACCGAGCTGCGCGTGGTGCCTGCTCAGGCGCCGCACGAAGCGCCCCGCGTCGCGCTGCCGAGGCGTGAGAACGTGCGCAGCTACGCCGACCATCTGGCGGGCCGCTGGATCATCCGGACCAACGACCGCGCCAAAAACTTCCGCCTGATGCAGGCCAGCGACGCCACGCTCGCCGATCCGGCGCGCTGGACCGAGCTGGTGCCGCATCGCGACGACACGACTCTGGAAGACTTTGCGCTGTTCGATCGAGCGCTGGTCGTGCAGGAGCGCGCCGAGGCGAACGCGCGGTTGAGCGTACTGCCATGGAACGGACAGGGCGGCTTCACGGTCCAGGCAGACGAGACCGCGTTTGTCATGCGTCTCGGCCCCAATCTCGATCCGGCCCTGCCGCGCGCCCGCTATGGCTACGACTCGATGGTCACGCCGCACACGGTGTACGACGTCGACCTCGCGACCGGCGCACGCAGCCTGCGCAAGACGCAGCCGGTGCTCGGCTACGAGCGCAGCCTTTACGACAGTGCGCGCCTGTGGGCACCCTGCCGAGACCAATGCGGCGATGGCAAGCGCATCCCGGTGTCCATCATGTGGCGCAAGGACGCGTTCAAGCGCGACGGCGCGGCGCCCCTGGTTCTGTTCGGCTACGGCGCCTACGGTTACTCGTATGACCCGTATCTGAATACCGACGCGCTGTCGCTGTTGGATCGCGGCGTTGCCATTGCGATTGCGCACGTGCGCGGCGGCAGCGAGCTGGGCGAAGGCTGGTACGACGACGGCAAGCTCGAACACAAGCAGAACACGTTCAACGACTTCGTCGACGTGACGCGCTATCTGAAGGCCGAGCGCTGGGCCGGCAAGGTGTTCGCCAGCGGCGGCTCGGCGGGTGGGCTATTGATGGGTGCCGTCGCCAACCAGGCCGGCATGGAGTACGCCGGCATCTCGCTGTGGGTTCCGTTCGTCGACGTGGTCACCACCATGCTGGACGCGACGATCCCGCTCACGACCAACGAGTGGACCCAGTGGGGCGATCCGCGCGACAAGGCGGCCTATGAGCGCATGCTCGCCTACTCGCCGTACGACAACATCGAACGCAAGTCGTATCCGCCAATGCTGGTGCACTCTGGCCTGTGGGACTCGCAGGTGCAGTACTTCGAGCCGGCGAAGTACGTGGCGCGGTTGCGCGCCCGCAAGACCGATGCGAACCCGCTGCTGATGCACATGGACCTGGAGTCTGGTCACGGTGGCAAGTCTGGCCGCTTTGAGCGCCTGCGCGAGACAGCCCGCGAGTTCGCGTTCTTCCTCGATCTGGCGGGCGGCCAGCGCTGAACGAGCTCCGCTCAAGTCGGCGCGAGATCGAAGCTGCGCGCGCCCGCCGAGGCGTCGCATCGAGGACCCTGCCCGGTATCCGTGTCACGCAGAACCGCGCGACAACGGGCGACGCGGCCATCTGGGTGCGCACAGCGCCTAGGGTGCGCGCCGCCAAATGCGCGCGGGCACGCTTCAGCGGTCACCGCGGTACTTTGGATCGACCCGCCAGCGCTCGATGTGTTCCAGGTACTTGTTGATCGCGGCGCCACGATTGGCGCTATCGGTGGCGTCGAGGATCCGGGTCACGTAGTTCTTCACGGCACCCTCGGAAATGTCGAGTTCACGCGCGATCAACTTGCTCGGCCTGCCGCTCGCCACCAGCGCGTAGACCTGCCACACGCGAGGAATGAGCTCAGGACAGGTGGGCGCTGCGTCACCGGTTTCCGCTGCGCGCAGGGTCTCACTGCAGTAAAACGTCTTGGGGGCCGCGAGGATCTGCTGGATCGCGGCCACCAGCCGGTCGGCACCCTCGCTCTTTGAAACGAACCCGCTCGCTCCTTCACTACGGACGAGCGGCACCAGGCTGGCAGACTCGTCGCCAGAGACGATCAATACCGGGGTGGAGCTTGCAACGGTACGAATCTGGCGCAGCAGTGTCACGCCGTCCGCCAGCGTGGGCAGCCGCAAGTCAAGAAGAACAACGTCGGGGCGGGGCGGTCGGTTCAGTGCCGCCAGCGCCTCTGAGGCGGAAGCCGCGGCGGTAATGGCTGCCCCCGTGAGCAGCCGCCCGAGCGCTGTTTCCAGGCCGAAGCGGATCAGCGGATGATCGTCGATGATGAGAATGTTCATTTGGACGGCTTGCGCTGCGGCTTGGCTGCGCGGCGGGCGACTTCCACCGGCTGGCGCAGTTCGTCGGGTTTCAGGGGTTTGTGCAGGGTCGAAAGCTGATCGCCCAGCACTGCCGTGTTCAAGTTTCCTGTCACCACGAGCGACGGAATGGCTTCGCCATAGGCATTGCGGATGCGCCGCACAACGTCGTCGGCCACTTCGCCGCCGTCGAGATCCTGGTCGACGATCATGACATCAGGAACCGTCATCAACTCGGACAAGCGCTCTTCTGCCTCCTGGCCGTTGGTCGCATCGATCACGCTGTAGCCCCAGCTTTCCATGACCGGCCGCACTGCCTTGCGCACGTCGTCGTCGTTTTCCACGAACAAGATGAGTCTTTCCTGAACCGGCGTCGTTGGTGCCACGGCGGCAGTATCGGCGGCATCGACCGCAGCGAGCGTCAGGCTGAACGTGCTGCCGCGACCGACGGCCGACTCGAGCGAGATCCGATGTCCGAGTGCGCTGGCCAGGCGGCGCGCGATCGCAAGCCCCAGCCCTGAGCCTGCGCGCCCGCCTGAGAGCTGGCGAAACTCTTCGAAAACCGCCTGCTGGTCTGCCGGCGCGATCCCCGGTCCGGTGTCGCGCACGCGCACCTGCACCATGGCGCCATGCCGCGTGGCGCGGATCTCGACACTGCCGCGGTCGGTGTAGCGCACCGCGTTGGAAACGAAGTTGTTGAGGATGCGCAGCAGCGCAACCGGGTCGCTGCGTACCACGAGGTCGGTCTTGTAGAACTGGATCGCCAGTCGCTTGCGCGTGGCAACCGGCGTATGGGTCGATTGCAGCGACTCGAAAATGCTCGCCAAGGGAACGTCGGCGAGCTTCAGGGAAATGCTGCTGCTGTCGATCTGCGCGAGCTGCAGGAGGTCGCGGAACATCCGATCCGTCGCATTGGTGGCCTGCTCCAGCCTGCTCAGCACGACCGTCACTTCGCGATCCCCGGCAAAGCGATCGACCAGGGCGCGCGCCAGAAAGGACATGGCGTGTAGCGGTTGGCGCAAATCATGCCCGGCTGCCGCAATGTAGCGGGCCCGGCCCTGCGCCAGAAGCTGCTGTCGGCGCTGTGCAAGGCGCTGTTGCCAGAAGCGAACGTGGCGCCGGTTCATGACCGCGTTGAACTGTCGTGCAAGCTTCAGGCCGAGCGCGACTGCGACGGCAAGCAGCGCCTGCAGCGCGAACAGGATGGTGATCTGATCGGCCTGCCAAAGCAACAGCGAGGCCAGCGCCCACGGTGCCAGGAGCAGCAGCGGCAAGTTGGGGGTTGCGGCGGCAGCGAGCGCAAACGTGAACAGGGCCATGAGCAGCAGACCGGCTGCGCCATCTCCAACGGCATACGCGGTGGCAAGCCCCGCCGCGAGCAGCGCGCCGAAAAGCGCGGCGGTTTCAACCGCTCGATGGCTGGAACGCTGCATCCGGCCGAGCGTCTGAACCACGAGGCCAGCCAGGCACACCAGCGCCGCGATGGCCGCCCGATCGGCCCGCCCGGCGGCAGGCGACACCAAGGACAGCACGTAGATGAGCAGGTGGCTGCCGGCCAAGAAGGCAAGCAATGGTGCGGCGAAGGCCCGCGCGAGAGCGTTCCGGGTGGCCCGCCTGACGCGTGCGCCGTGCTCGTTAGCCAGGTCGGAGGCCTCGCGCTGCGCCTCTGGGCGTCGCCGCGGCCCGGCCGCGCTGGCCGACCGTGCTGAGCCCGGTTGCTCAAGCTGCAATTGCTTCCCCCTTAGAGCATCGCCGCCCAAGCGCGCTGGGTCGGCGGCACGGCAACTGCGCCCTTGCCCTCCCAGGCTGTGCCCGATGCAGCAAATGGCCTCGTGGCCGCATCGACCCGCCTTGTCCTTGGCACCGCGACACAAGGACCCTTCACGCGTCAGCCGATCGGGCTGCCGGATCGGGCCGATCTGGCGCGGGCGCATCCGGCATCGAGGAGGGGCGCAGCGTTCCTTCGCGCAACAGCGCGTCGATCGACTCGGAGGACAGCAGAACAGGGCGTCGGCTGTGCTCGTTCAGAAAGAGCGTTGGCTGGTCCGGATGCCCCGGCTGCTCCACGACGAGATGCTGTGGTCCGGTTGTCGACCGCAGTACGAACCGCTGGCCCTCGCATAGATCCGCGGCGCTGACCAGTAGCGAGCTTGACCGATCGACCGGCGGTGGGCCGGCGTCCAGTCCGAGCGCGCGACGATGTGCGGCAACCAGGCGCGCAAGAAAATCGATCTCCCGGGCGCTCTCAAGCTTGATCAGATGCATCCCTTCTTTGAGTGTATTCAACAGCTCCGGCATGACGCGCCTCATGCGCGCGCGCTGCGCATCGGTCTGCGCGGTCTGAACACTCCACGCGACCCTGGGTGCCGCCTTCAGCAACCGCGGCGTCGCCGTGGCCGACAGTTTGGAGCTGTTCAGCGCGCGCGCAAGGACGCGCGACCATGTCCACAGCAAGAAGTCGCGCAGGAAGGTGTCCTTGGAGGCGCGGGGCGCCACACGGCGCATCCATGCCATCGCTTGTCGCGCCGCGCCGGCCACCGGCAGTGTGTCCTTGAAGTCGTCTCCCGCAGCGAGGTCCTCGGCAAGCCTCAACCGTTCCTGCAACAGCCGCCTGTGGCTTGCGGGCTCGCTGACGAACTGGGCCAAAGCCGTCAGAGCGTCTTGCCACGCCTCGGCGAGTTGTGCGTTCGGCTGGACCGTGCCGACGCTGGATGTCGCCAGCGCCTCGATCGCATGCAGCAAGGTGCGATGGCTCAGAAAGTAGCCGCTCGGGTGGCTGATCGCCGTGGCAAGGACGCTGGTCTGCACTCCGAGCAACTGCTGCCGCAGGGCAACCGGAACGAGTTCGCACCGACACACTTCGTCGAACAAGCTGGTCACCAAGTCAAATGCCACGCGGCGCGGCAATTCGGCGAGCTGCTCGCGAATGCCGGCGCGCCATTGGTTGAACAGTCGCAGTTCCTCGGTGAACTCCGGCCCGTGTGCCTCCGTTTCCCCCAGTGCGGCCAGCCCTGCCAGCGAGCCGGCCAGCTGATGGTGCAACTCGGCATGTTCTCCCGCCAACGGCATCGCTGGGCGATTCACCTCGCCAAGGAGCAAGTTGGTGGACGCGATGGTCCTGCTGTCGACAAGCGTGACCGCCTGCGTCGCGCCGGCCCAGCCGGCTGCGAGCAGCTCGACGAGCTGGGTCACGATCGGCGACTCAGCAGCCGGCCTCGCGGCGATGAACGGCGCGTAGACCGCGGGCCAAAAGGCAGCGGCCGCTCCTGCGTCGATAGGCGCCTGTCGCCCCTGTTGCGCCTGGTGCGCCGGCAGCTCCGTCGCTTGGCTGGCCGGTCTTTCCGCGGAGCGACGCGGCAGGTTCAGCGGCGGCTCCTCGCGAAAGTAGCTGTTGATCGCCTGGTAGATCAGGCGAAGCGGCAGTGACGCTTCGGCCGCCAGCGCCCGCAGCAGCATGTTGGTCAGAGGCGCGTCAAAGCCACGCTGGTCAAGCGCATCGCCCACGGCGTCCAGAAAGACGCCGGGCGCGAAGGGCGAGCGGGCTTCTTCCATCTCCTGCCAACCAAGCAGGGCCGCGAAGTTGCGATTCAGCAGCTTGAGGTCCGCCTCGTTGAAGGCCGCAATCGAGCTTGCGAGCGAGGACTTCTTTGCTTGGTGATCGGTCTCTTCGAAGCTCAGCAGGCTGACCGCGGCAGGGGCCGATGGACTGTTCTGCCGGCGCGCCCCCTCAAACAGCAACCGGTCGAATTGGGCGGCGACCTTCTCACAAAAGAGCACGCAGACACTGCGCCCGAAGGATTGCGCCCGCGGGCGTTGAACCGTTGTGCGCACGCCTTGCGCCCGATGATCGACCGACTGCAGCGCCGACGCCAGCACATGGTCAAAATGGTCCGCTCGCGCCTCGAGTGCCTGCACCGCGAGGGTCAGGCAAAGGTCGAAGACCGATTCGACTGAGCGTCGTTGCGCGCTTGCGGCTGTCATCGGTGTCGGTTCATGCTCGGGCAGGCGCTGCTCCCTCGGCCAGTTCGCCGGTTCGACGCGCCGGGCTGGCGCTCAGCATAGCGCTCGCCGTCTCCCGGTTCGCTCGTTTTGGCGAACGGCGAGCGGTCACGGTGGACCCGGAACCGCTGGTCGGTCGGCCCCGCGGCCTGCGCCTCACGGTCGCGCAGAGCAGGAGCATTCGATGAGACAACCCAAGGCGACGCGGCAGAATCGGATTGTCGAGGCCACGGGTCCCGTCGCCGCCTTCACCGGCGATCGGGCGGCCCCCTGGCACTGCCACTGTTCGAGCGGATCGACAGCGTCACGACGCAACTCGACCTGGAAACGCGCCGCTCCTTGTCGCAAGCCATCGCCAGACACGACGTTCCCGCAGGGCAACTCTCGAGCGCCGTCGGATGCAACCAAGACCGGTCACCGCGCGCACGGTCTGGACGTCTCATTACACGCCGCCACACCACCAGCAGTGTTGTCACAGCCGCTTCCAGCGACTGCCCGGCACGTGCGCCACGACGACGTCACGGTCGCGCATCCGGGCAATGCGGATCGACCCGGTCTGCGTACGGTGGCGCGGATCGGTCGATCGGCGGCCAAGGGCCCGTCGCCGCGCCGCATGAGCATCGGCGGCCAGCTCTCTGGTGGCAAGCACCGCGCTAGCGATGCTCCAGTCTGCCGCGCAAGACATCGCAGGCAAGTCGGTGATTCGCAGCGATGAACCACGACTTGGTGAAGTCGGTCCTGAGCACGCGCAGATCGCCGACGCGCTCGTTGCGCTCGAACAGACGATGCCCGATCAGCCCCGGCGCCGCATGCACCAGCGGAAACAAGACAACCAGCCAGGGCCAAGCCGACAACAGCGACACCGGCAACCAGACGAGTCCAAGCAGGGTCCCCAAAACGTGCAAAGCGATGTTGTGCGGGTGACGGTGCTCCGGCAGAAAGTGTTCGTAGTAGAACGACTGAAAGCTGGTTGACGCGGTTGCGAGGGCCATGGGTCTTCTCCTCGATGCTGAGGGATCGGATGAGTCGCCGCTTGATCGGCAGCGCGTGAGCGACTTGCTTTGCGAGCAATAGCTCACAATCACTAATCGCACTCGCCCCCTGATCCCCCGCATGACTCGAGCCACGATCAAGCCTCGCAAAGCTCCGCGGCAGCGTCGCTCCCAAGCCACCGTTGAGTTGATCCTGCATGCCGCGGCTCGCATTCTTGCCAGCGAGTCACGGGCGGGCTTCAACACAAACCGCGTTGCCGAGGTCGGCGGCGTCAGCGTCCGCTCTGCATACCAGTACTTTCCGAACAAGGAGTCGCTGGTCGCCTGGCTGATCGATCGAGTGCAAGACGGACTGGCGGCCGAGATCGAAGACGTGGACAAGCACAGCGAAAGTCGTCCGCTGCCTGCGTGCATTGATGCCTTGGTAGGCGCCGCGCTGAAGCACCAGTACGACAGCCCCTTGCTCGCTGCGGCGCTCGATCACGAAGAGCGACGACTGCCGGTGCAGGCCCGGTTGCGCGAAGGACAGTTGCGCATGCTGACCGCTGTCCGAGCCGTCCTGCGGCGCCATGCGCGTCAGATCAGTCGCCCTGCCACCGATGCGACCGCCCGAGACTGCCTACCGATCGCCAAGGCCTTGATCGAGGCCGACGCGGAAAGCGGCGCCGCGCCGGCTGCCGATTTGCGCGAGCGCGTGGTGCTCGCTTTGCTTGGCTACCTTGTCATTCCGGCGCAGTCGAGTGCGGGCAAGGCCCCGGGGCACAAGACGGACGCGCGTTCACGAGCAAAGCCATGGCGGCGCCCGTCACCGGCGCTCGCGTACAGCCTCGTCGCCGTGCAACACCTCGAAGTTCCGGACGCTGAATCGCCGCGTGCGACCCATGCCGATGGACTCAGCGCGCCGACGAATCGCCAACACCAAGGACGATGGCAAGCACCATCGATACAACGCCAAGGCCACCCAGCAGCAATAGCGCTCGGCGGTACGGCAGTTCATTGTTGCGCCGGTCGTAGTGGTCGATGATCGTGATCAAGCAACAGGAGGCAAACAGGAGATTGGCGGCAGCCATGAACCACAGTCCGCCGCCCGCGATCATCACGCGGGCGCCGCGGGTACCTCCCACGACCGGAATCCGGCCTTCCTCGAGTCCCCAGAGCGTCAACCACACCAGGCCGACACCCCAGACCAGCGCGAAAAGCCGCTCGCCCGCGGTCAGGTGGTTGGGTGTGTAATCGGCCCCGTTGGTCAGCAGATTCCCGCTCTCACGCAGCGGCGGCATCGCACGTCCCCGCGCCGCGCTCTTCGACGCCTGCGCAAGTGCCGGAAAGCGCCGCAATGGCCAGAGCCGCTCCCGGCCGACGACCCGCACGGCTGCATTCAGCGGAATGGCGTTGGCGTGCACGAAGCGCGCGGCTGCAAGCGGTGCGAAGGGGCCATGCCGTTCGCCCCGAAAGACAAGCTCGAACGCCGTTTTGCCCGACATGCCGAGCCGCTGACGCCCGAGGTCTGCTGCCCGGCCTACGCTGAAACCACCCCGGCCGCGTGCGCCTGCTGGTCGGCCCAGTAGCTCGATCGAACCATCGGCCCGCAGGCCGCGTGCGCGAAGCCCATGGTGGTCGCCTCCCGCTCGAACGTCGTGAACACGGCGGGCTCGACATAGCGCTGCACCGGAAAGTGATGCGCGGATGGCGACAGATACTGGCCAATGGTGAGCATGTCCACGTGGTGCGCGCGCAGGTCACGCATCACGTCGAGGATCTCGTGGTCCTGTTCGCCCAGTCCCACCATCAGGCCGCTCTTGGTCGGCACGTTGGGCACACGGCGCTTGAACTCGGCCAGCAGCCGCAGCGAATGCGCGTAGTCCGATCCCGGCCGCGCCATGCGGTACAGCCGCGGCACGGTCTCCAGGTTGTGGTTCATCACGTCGGGCGGGGCGGCCTCGAGGATCTCCAGCGCCCGATCGAGCCGGCCGCGGAAGTCGGGTACCAGCACCTCGATCTTGGTGGCGGGCGAAAGCTCGCGCACCTTGCGGATGCAGTCGACGAAGTGGCCGGCACCGCCGTCCTTAAGGTCGTCGCGATCGACCGAGGTGATGACGACGTACGACAGCTTCAGTGCCGCGATCGTGCGCGCGAGGTTGACGGGTTCCTCGGCATCGAGCGGATCGGGCCGACCATGCGCCACGTCGCAGAAGGTGCAGCGGCGCGTGCAGCGGTCACCCATGATCATGAACGTGGCCGTGCCCTTGCCGAAGCACTCGCCGATGTTGGGGCAGCTGGCTTCCTCGCACACGGTGTGCAGCCGGTGCTCGCGCAGGATGTTCTTGATCTCGTAGAAGCGCGTGGTGGACGAGCCGGCCTTCACGCGGATCCACTCTGGCTTGCGCAGACTGGCGCGCGTCTCGCGCGCGTTGACGACCTCGATCGGGAATTTCTTGAAGACGACGCCGGTCTTGGCGTCGCCCTTTTTTTTCGGCGACGGCGTGTCGACCGGCGGCGCGGCAGGCTCTTGCGGTGTCGTCATGCGGGGACTCGTACTTCGAGGTGCCGGGACAGGCGATCGGCCAGGCGATCGGCAACGTCGTCCCAGCGGGCGTTGATGCCCAGTGTAGCCAAGTCGACTGTCGGCAAGCCGGCGTAGCCACAGGGGTTGATGCGCTCGAAGGGCGTGAGATCCATCGCGACATTCAGTGCCACACCGTGATAGCTCGCCCCGCGCGCGACCTTGATCCCGAGCGCGGCGATCTTGGCGAAGCCGGAGAGCGTGGGGTCGGCGGTCGGGCGACGAGCGTCGGGCAAAGCGTCGGCCGCGGCGACCGGCCAGCGCACGTAAACTCCCGGCGCACCGCCGACGCGATGTCCAACCACGCCGTAACTGTCCAGCACCTGGATCACCGACTGCTCGATGCGATAGACAAGCTCCTTCACGTAGATGCCCAGGCGCCGCAGATCGATCAGCGGGTACACGACCACCTGTCCGGGCCCGTGATAGGTGACCTGCCCGCCGCGGTCGGTCTGCACGACGGCAATCTCGCCCGGCGCCAGCAAATGCTCGCGCTTGCCTGCCTGGCCCAACGTGAACACGGGCGGATGCTCGACCACCCAGAGTTCATCGTCGGTGTCGGGACCGCGCGCCGCGGTGAACGCGCGCATTGCGTCCCACGTGGGCGCGTAGTCGGCCCGTCCGAGCGCGCGGATGCGCATGATCCGTTCTGGCGGCCTTAGAGCACGACCTTGACCAGCGGGTGACTGGTCAAGGCGCGGTACAGGGTGTCGAGCTGCTCGCGCGAGGTGGCGCGAATCGTCGCCGTCACGGACAGGTAGTTGCCGCCGCTGGACGCGCGCAGCTCCAGCGTGGCGGCGTCGAAGTCCGGGGCGTGCTCGCGCACCACGGCCACGATATCGCGCGCAAAGTGATCGACCCGCTTGCCCATGATCTTGATGGGAAACTCGGTCGGAAAGACCAGCGTGGTGTCCGCGGAGGCGGGCGCGGCGGTCTTGGTGGGCAAGGTCACGGCGAGTGTCCTGGGCAGTTGTCTTGGGCCATGCGCGCCAGCTACGTCTTCAGTGCCTCAATGGCAGCGTCGTAGCCGGCGCGGATCTTGGCGTACATGGGGCCGGGCCGGCCGGTTCCAATGGGCTCGCCGTCGAGCCGGACAATGGGCAGCACCTCGCGCGTGGCAGCGGTGAGCATGAGCTCGTCGGCCGCATGCACCTCGGCCCTGCTGATCGGGCGCACTTCAAACGGAATGCCAGCCTGCTCCGCGAGATCCTGCAGGAAGCCATAGCGGATGCCTTCGAGGATCAGGTGGCTCTTGGGCGGGGCCAGCAACGTGCCATTTTTCACCACCCACATGTTGCTGGCCGAGCCCTCGGTCAGCATGCCGTCGCGAAACTGCACCACTTCGTCGGCGCCCTGCTCGGTCGCAAACTGGCGCGCCAGCACCGCGCCCAGCAGGGATACCGACTTGATGTCACAGCGCAGCCAGCGCTCATCGTTGCGCGTGACTGCCGTGAGCCCGCCCTCGCGCTGTGCCGGGCCAGGCCGCTTGAACCCTGTGGTCATCGCAAACACCGTCGGCTCGGCGTCGGCGGGGAAGGAAAAGTCCCGCTTGGCCACGCCGCGCGTGACCTGCCAGTAGATGAACTGGTGCTCGGCAGGCGATGAGGCGATCAGCTTGTCGATCAGCGCGCGCCAATCCTCGCGATCGAGCGGGCAGCGCAGCGCGATTTCGCCGGTGCTGCGCTCGAAGCGAGCCAGGTGCGGCTCCAAGCGGAAGGGCTTGCGGTAGTACACCGGCACCACTTCATAGATACCGTCGCCGAAGATGAAGCCGCGATCGAGAACGGAGATCTTCGCCTGCGACAAGGGCAGATACTGGCCGTTCAGGTAGCAGGTGCTGTAGGCAAGATCGTCGAGGGCAGACATGAGGAGGTCAGGACTCTGGATTGAGGATCGAGGATTGGCGATGGCAAAGCGTCATCAGCGCGGCGATCGGTCGGGCCCCACCGCGACGAGCACCGACCAGCGCTTGGCGAGCGATGGCGGTCAAGTCCAAGCGTCAACAGCCCGTACCGTGCATGCAGCCGTCGCGGTCTACCTCGCCCGTCGCAGCGCTCGCACGTAGTCCTGCGCAGCGCCCTCGCCGTTCATGCCGGCGACCAGGCGCTCGGCCTCGCGCAGGCGCTCGCTCAACTCGGCGGCGCTCTTGCATCGCTCAATGCGCATGCTCATTGTCTCGCCATCCGGGCCCAGCCGATCCAGCAGTTCACGCACGGCGCGCCGCTTGGCTTCTTCCAGTGTCAGGAGATTGCGCTCCTCGGGCTCACGGCCCACGATGTTGACGTCAGGCGGTCCGGACAGCGTGCTGGGCGCGGGCGTTGGATGCGAGCTGGGGCGGCTGGCAGCGGCGCCGCCGTTGCGCACGATGAAGCCTTGCGTCTCAAGCGCGGCCAAAACCTCGTCGATCTCGCCAGGCGAGAGCAGTACCGCAAGGTCCGCCGCCGTGCGCTTGCCGTCGACCATGATGAGGATGCGGCGCGCCGCCAAGGTCAGGGCAGCGCTGCGTGCAGCCACCTCGGCCACGCCCTTGGCGGTCTTGCTGAAGACCAGACGCACGTCCATAGGTTGTGACGCCGCGGATGACGCCGCGCCCAAGAGGGCCGCTGCCGCCTTGCCTGCGGACGCAAGGCGCACCGCTGTTGTTTGAGACTTCACGGCTTTTAAAGACTTTGCTAGATGGCGTCAATCTCGGGGCCGCTCGCAGTCATCCTCTGGGCAACAAGGTGGTTGACGATGAGCCGTTTAAGGATCGACAGGCGGCGATGAAAAAAGTGATCGGCGCCGGGTAGCACGACCACGGGCAGGTCCTGCGGACGGGCCCATGTCAGCACGTCGGGCAGCGGGATCGTCTCGTCGTACTCGCCATGCACAACCAATGCATGCGCAGCGACGGCTGGCATCGGCCACTTGCCCGCCGCTGAACCAACGTAGATCTGGTGCCGCGGCGCCTGTCCTATCGCGGCCAGCCGCTCGGCCGCGCGCGCGGCGACGAATGACCCGAACGAGAACCCGCCGACGGCCTGGGCACCGCCCGCGACACCAAGCTGGCCCGGCAACTGCGCGATCACGTGCAGGAAGTCGTCGGTCTCGCCGTTGCCGTGATCATGGGTGCCTGCCGTGCCGCCCACGCCGCGAAAATTGGGCCGCACGGCGATCCAGCCCAAGGCCGTGAACGCCCGCGCCAGCGTGGCGGCGACCTTGTTCTCGAGCGTGCCACCGTAGAGCGGATGCGGATGGCCGACAAAGGCGCAGCCGCGCGCCGCGCCCACCGGATAGTCGAGCGCGATCTCGATCGGGCCCACCAGCCCGTCGATCGTGCGGCGTTCAGTTCGTTGCATTTGCCACGTGAATCGGGAGACCGACGCTTCGGGGCCGTAGTCCGCGCTGCCCGTCAGATCTTGAGCCGCTCGACCACGCGCCCATGGACCAAGTGCTCGTCGACGATCTCGTCAATGTCGTGCTTGTCCACGTAGGTGTACCAGGTTGCCTCGGGGTAGACCACGAGCACCGGGCCGTCTTCGCAGCGGTCCATGCAGCCAGCCTTGTTGACGCGGATCTTGCCTGCGCCACTCAGGCCAAGCGCCTTGATGCGGTCCTTGGCATGCGCCTGCATGGCGCTGGCATTGTGACTATTGCAGCAGTCACGGCCCTCCTCGCGCTGGTTGAGACAGAAGAACACATGGCGCTTGAAGTGGCTCATGACGGTGCCGACGGTGCTATGCGTTTGAAGCACGTAAGTCTACGGCGCTACGGCGGCGGCACCCGCTTGCGTCCCAGGCCGAGCAGCAGCAGTGCGCCCAGCAGCAGCCACGGCCACGCCATGGTGAGCCACTCTGCGATTGCGGTGAAGTTGCGCAGGCGGCCCCGGCGGTACGCGGCGATCAGATCGCCGGCATACGGGTTCTCGGGCACGAGATTGACCGCGACGAGCCAGACCAGGGCCGCCAGCAGCGCGCCGGCGAGCAGCGCGCGCGGCCGGCTGTGCGCGGCCACCAGCAGTGCGAGCAGGCCGATTGCTAGTCCGCCCACCGCGCCCGGCGTCAGCCACAGCAGTGCCTTGGCCGGCCCGAAGAGCCACGCGTAGGCAAACGCCTTCGTGCCCAGCGCCAGCGCCACGAAGGCCAGCAGCAGGCGCCGACGCGGCGCAAAAGGCTGCGCGAGCGCGGCGAGCGCAAGCCCGGCGGCCAGCATCGCCGCCACCACCACCAGCGCCTCGGCGAGCACGAACTCCGCCGGACCAAATAGCGCCAGCAAATCGCCCTCGGGCAGCCCCCCGAACGCCGCCAGCCAGCCGGCGTCATGCAGCACGCGGCCGTTGCCGAACAGCATCGGCGTCGTGCTGACCTGCGCAAACGGAAACAAAGCCAGCAGCACCAGGAGAACGCTGGCATCGCGCAGAAACCAGCGCGCGCGCAGTTGCTGCAGCCGGCCGCGGTCGATCAGCGCCGGCGCCAGCGGCGCCGCCAGCAGTGCGCCGATCAGGGCGCCGGCAGCGTTGGTCATCACGTCGACATTGGAGGCGACCCGCGTGGGCAAGTAGGTTTGCAGCGCCTCGATGCCGCCGGCCAGCAGCAGACCGCCGAGCGCGCCGGCCAGAACAGCAGCGGCCCCGCGCACGCGCGGGTGCAAGGCCAGCACTGCCAGGACGCCCACTGGCAGATACCCCAGCACGTTGACCGTGAGGTCGAACGGCGTGAGCCAGCGCGGAATGGGTGCGGCCAAGTAGGCCAGCGGAGGCACGCCCACATCGCGCCAGCCTTCCCACGGCGCCAGCCCCGCATAGATCGTGAGGACAACGTAGGCCAGCAGCGCCGTGCGTGCCAGCGGTGAAGCGCGTCGCTGCCACGGCTTGTCAACCATCTGGCCGTGCAGCACGAGGCGGGTGGGACCGCGCTTCATCCGGCGAGGCGGGGGCAGTTGCCCATCAGGCCGGACGCGTCGACGGTGCGGCGGTGGCGGCCTGACGATCGGCAGCCAACACAGCCCGCCCTAGACGGTACGATCTGGCGGCAAACGGTTGCGCTGTGCGGCCGAACGACTGCTCTCATGCTCGTGTCTGCGATCCGCCTTGATTCGCCCCGTGCCACGCCCGTCTCCGCCGGGCAGCGGGCCGCATTCATCCAGCCCCTGCGACCGGACGCGATCGCGAGCGCGCTCGGCTGCCCCGGAGCCGCTGTGGAGGCCGTGCAGGAGACCGATTCCACAAACACCGATCTGCTGAACGCCGCGCGGGGTGGAGCGCCGGGCGCGGGCGAAGTCTGGCTGCGCTGCACGCTATCGCAGCGCGCCGGGCGCGGGCGCATCGGGCGGCGCTGGTTCGCCACGCCGGGCTCGGCGCTGCTGTTCTCATTGGCGCTGCCGCTGCTGCGCCCGCAGCCGCCGCTAGGGCTCACGCTCGCGGTCGGCGTCGCCTTGGCCGAAGAACTCACCGCTCTGGCCAACTTGGCGGGCGGGGTTGTGTCCGACAACGCGTTGCAGCTCAAATGGCCCAATGACATCCTGCTCGTGCGCGGCGCCCAGCGGGCCAAGCTGGGTGGCGTGCTGGCCGAACTGGGTGTCGATCCCGCGGGACGGCGCGCGATCGTCGTCGGTGTTGGCATCAATCTGTGGATCGATGAGGCCACGCGCGGCTCGATCCAGCAGCCGGCCGCAGCGCTGGCAGAGCTGCTGCCGCTGCAGCCGATCGCGCGCGAGCGCGAGTACTGGCTGGGCCGGCTGGCCGCCGCTGTGATCGGCGCGGTGCGCGCGACCGAGCGCGATGGGTTCATGCCGCAGCAGGCACGCTTCATGACGCGTTTTGCCGATCTGAATCGGTCGATCGATGTGCGGGAGCAGGGCACACGGGTGGCGCAGGGACGCGCGCTTGGGGTGGACGCCGAAGGTCGCCTGCTGGTGGATGTCGACGGCAAGGTCGTTCAGTTTGCCAGCGGCGAGACGTCCGTGCGACCCGCCTCCGGTGGCCGCGCATGAGCTGGCTTGTCGTTGACGCCGGCAACACCGCGATCAAGTGGGCGGTGAGCGATGCCACTGGCCTGAAGTTCATCGGCAGCGGCGTGCAGGGACATGTTGCGACCTCCGATCTCAAGTCGCAACTGGTCGCTGCCTGGCAGGCGGTGCCGTTGACCGCCGCATATGGCGTGAGCGTGGCCGATCGGTCGGTCGTCGACGCCATCGAGCAGGCGGTGCGAGCGGCCAGTGACCTCGAGATCACATGGTTCAAGACCCAGCGTCACTTCGAGGGACGTGGCGTGGCGCACTCGGCCGCTCTGCTCAACGGCTACAAGAATCCGGAGCAGCTCGGGGCAGACCGTTGGCATGCCCTGATTGCAGCCTGCGCCAAGTCTCCGGACGAGTCGCTGGTAGTCGTGAGCGCGGGCACCGCGACCACGGTCGACTGCGTACGTGCCGAACCGCTGGCGGCTGCGGTGTTTCTCGGTGGCGTGATCGCGCCGGGTTTCGATCTCATGCGCATGAGCCTGGCGCGTGGCACGGCCAAGCTGCCGCTGATCGACGACCTGCCGTCCACACCCATCGCCCATCCCACGAGCACCGAGGATGCGATTGCAACCGGCGTGTTTTATGCCCAGCTCGGCCTGGTGGAAAGCGTGGTGCGCGAGTTTGCCGCCGAGCTCGAGCACGCGCAGATGGAGCCCCCGCGGCTGCTACTGACCGGCGGGTACGGTCGCGCGCTGCTCGGTCCGCTGACGTGCTCTGTGCTCAACGAAAAGGCAGTCGGCTCCATTTCGCTCGAAAGCGGTCTCACGCTGCGTGGCGTCGCCCTGCGCGCGCACAATGAACGGCCCGAGCTGATGCTCATCGGCGAGCAGATGCCGGCATTTCGCTGACCTGCCCTGATCTGACCGTGCCGCCGTGAAGGTCGCGTTCCTCTTGCTGGTCCTAGCCAATCTGGCCTTGTATGCGTGGCAGCAGGGTGTCTTCGGCACGCGGCCCGACACGGGCCGCGAACCCGGTCGCGTGGCGCAGCAGATCGCGCCCGAGCGGATCCGCGTGCTCACGCCGGCCGAAGTGGAGCAGCGCAAGGCCAAGGCGCGCGAGCAGGCGGCAGCCAAGCAGGCGTCGGCGGTTTTTTCGCTCGCCGCGCTTGATCTCGCCGGGGGGCAGGCCTGCGCCGAGTTCGGCGACTTTCCCGTGAATGAAGCCGCCCGCGTGCGCGCGCGGCTCGACGCAATGGAACTCGGCGATCGCCTGAGCACGCGCGGCGTCGAGTTGCCAGGCTGGATCATGGTGTACCTGCCGCCATTTAAGACGCGCGCCGAGGCTGATCGCGCCGCGGCCGAACTGCGCAAGCAGGGCGTGCGCGACTTTGTCGTGATGGGCGAGAACACGTCGATGCGCAACGGCATCGCGCTGGCCTCGTTCAAGGATCCCGCACTCGCGAAGTCCTTCCTCGCCGACATCGAGAAACGCGGCGTCAAGGGCGTGCGCACGGCGGAAAGGCCGCCTGCGCTTCCGGGCACCCGCTTCACCATCAAGGCGCTCGATGCGCCGACGGTCGAGAAACTGCAGGCGCTGCAGAAGGACTTCACGAACGCCAAGTTCGCGGCCTGCGCCAGCCAGCCGTAACACCCGCCGGTTCCGAGCTGATGTTCGTCAGCCCGTCGCCGCGGGCAGCCGGCTGCGGACCTCCTCGACCAATAGCGGCAGCTTCAGCCGCCGCGTATCGCGCAACGCAACCGCCTCGTCGCGCTGGCGCCCGCCCCAGATGGAGTTGGGATAGTGTGCGTCCGTGGCATAGCGCGGGATCACGTGCCAGTGCAGATGCGGCGTCATGTTGCCGAGGCTGGCGAGGTTGATCTTCTCGGGCGCGAGCACCGTGCGCAGCGCGTCTTCCACCGCGAACACGGCCCCCATGAAGCGCGCCATCCGCGCCGGCTCGAGGTCCGTCATCTCCTTGACGTGCGCGTTCCAGATCACGCGGCAGAAGCCAGGATGATCGGCGTCGTCGACGAGCACGATGCGCAGATCGTCAAGGCGCAGCACCAGGGTACCGCCGTCTTCGTGGCAGAGGTCGCAGGTCATTCGAGGAAACTCGGTGAGGGAGCCGCAACCTTAGCAGGGGCAAAGCGAAGCGATCCGCCGTGTTTGCACCGGCCTTGGAGGCCGGTGCTCAGATCAAAGGGCGCCGCGCGCGGCCGCTCCGGAGCAGAGCTCTTCTGATCAAACCGTTTGCGGTGCATGCGCGACCGCGCGGCGGTCGCGCACACCGCAAGCGCTAAACGAGCACACGTTCTATGCCGCCCGCGTTGGCGCTCTGCACGTACGCAGGCAGCCAGTCTTCCCCAAGCACGTGCCTCGCAATCTCCACCACGATGTAGTCGGCGTCGGTGGATGCATCGTCATCGTAGCGTTTGAGCCCCTGCAGGCAGCTCGGGCAGGAGGTCAGGATCTTCACGTCGCCACTGAAGCCGTCGGCGCGCAACGCGTCGGCACCCTTGCGCATCTCCTGCTCCTTGCGGAAGCGCACCTGGGTGGCGACATCGGGGCGCGAGATCGCGAAGGTGCCGCTCTCGCCACAGCAGCGGTCGTTCTTCTCGATCTTCACGGCATCGGCCGTGGCGATCAGCGCGTTGACCGTCTTCAGCGGGTCCTGCAGCTTCATCGGGCTGTGGCAAGGGTCGTGGTACATGTAGCGCGTGCCATTGACGCCCTGCAGCTTCACGCCTTTCTCCAACAGGTACTCGTGGATGTCGATGATGCGGCAGCCCGGGAAGATCTCCTCGAAATTGTAGCCCAAGAGCTGGTCGTAGCAGGTGCCGCAACTGACGACCACCGTCTTGATATCGAGATAGTTGAGCGTGTTGGCCACGCGATGGAAGAGCACCCGGTTGTCGGTGATCATCTTCTCGGCCTTTTCGAACTGGCCGGAACCACGCTGCGGATAGCCGCAGCACAGATACCCGGGCGGCAGCACCGTCTGCACGCCCACGTGCCATAGCATCGCCTGCGTCGCCAAGCCCACCTGCGAGAAGAGGCGCTCCGAGCCGCAGCCGGGGAAGTAGAACACCGCTTCGGCCTCCGCACTCGTGGTCTGCGGGTTGCGGATGATCGGTACGTAGTGCGCATCTTCGATGTCGAGCAAGGCGCGCGCCGTCTTCTTCGGCAGGTTGCCCGGCATCTTCTTGTTGACGAAGTGGATAACCTGCGCCTTGGGCGAGGCGACGAGCGGCGGCTTGCCGGTCGTCGCGGGCGGCTTCTTTGTCGTCGCCGCCGCCAAGGGACGGAGGAGCTGCACGCCTATGCGCTGCGCCTTGTAGCCCCACTTGATCATCGCGGTGCGCGCAAGCTTGATCGTCTGCGGGTCCTTGGCGTTGAGGAAGAACATCGACGCCGCGGTGCCCGGGTTGAAGCGCTTCTTGCCCATGCGGCGCAACAGATCGCGCATCATCATCGACACGTCGCCGAAGTCGATGTCCACCGGGCAGGGCGACTCGCACTTGTGGCACACGGTGCAGTGGTCGGCCACGTCCGAGAACTCATCCCAGTGCTTGATGCTGACGCCGCGCCGCGTCTGCTCCTCATACAGGAAGGCCTCGATCAGCAGCGAGGTCGCGAGGATCTTGTTGCGCGGGGAGTACAGCAGGTTGGCGCGCGGCACGTGCGTCGAGCACACCGGCTTGCACTTGCCGCAGCGCAGGCAGTCCTTGATCGCGTCCGACACACTCTTGATGTCGGACTGCCGCATGATCAGCGACTCGTGGCCCATCAGGCCGAAGCTCGGCGTGTAGGCGTTCTCGAGCGTGGCGCCGGGCATCAGCTTGCCCTTGTTGAAGCGCCCCTCGGGATCGACCCGGTTCTTGTACGCGCGAAACTCCGCGACTTCCTCGTCAGTCAAGAACTCGAGCTTGGTCAGGCCAATGCCGTGCTCGCCGGAAATGACGCCGTCCAGATCGCGCGCGATCTGCATGATGCGCGCCACGGTGGCATGCCCCAGCGACAGCATCGCGTAGTTGTCGCTGTTCACGGGGATGTTGGTGTGCACGTTGCCATCACCCGCGTGCATGTGCAGCGCAACGAACACGCGGCCACGCAGCACGCGCTGGTGGATCGCCTCGCACTCGGCCAGCACCGGAGCGAAGGCACTGCCAGCGAAAATGCGCTCCAGCGGCGTGCGGATCTCGGTCTTCCAGCTGACCCGGATCGAGTGGTCCTGCAGCAGCGCCACGAGCGGCAGCGCGAGCCGGTCCGGCTGCAGCCCGACGAGATGCGTGATGCCGAGCGCGGTCAAATCCGCGAGCGCCTCGCCCAGGGGCTTGTCAAAGTTCGTCAGCAGGTAGGTCCAGCGCCGGCGGGCGAACGCCACCAGCTCATTGGCCTGCTCGACGCGATCGCCCAGCACCTCGGCGCGCGGCAGCCGGTCGAACTCCACGTCGCCCGTCTTGCCCAGCGCGAAGTCGCCGGCGAGGAACGACTGCAGCTCGTCGAGGAGCTCCAGCTTGTTCTTGATGCTGAGCTCGATGTTGATGCGCTCGATGGCGTCGGTGTAGTCGCCCATCCGCTCCAGCGGGATGACCACATCCTCGTTGAGCTTGAAGGCGTTGGTGTGCTTGGAGATGGCCGCCGTCTTGGCGCGATCGAGCCAGAACTTCTTGCGCGCCTCGGCGCTCACTGCGACGAAGCCCTCGCCGCTGCGTGAGTTGGCAATGCGCACGACCTCGCTCGCCGCACGCGCCACGGCCTCGTCGTCATCACCGACGATGTCGCCGATGAGCACCATTTTGGGCAGGAGCCCGCGCTTGCTCTTGGTGGCGTAGCCCACCGCGCGCAGATAACGCTCATCAAGGTGTTCCAGGCCCGCGAGCAGCACGCCGGTCCTGGCCTGCTGCCCGAGCAACAAGTCCTTGATCTCGACGATGCTCGGCACTGCCGTCTTCGCGGAACCGAAGAACTCCAGGCACACCGTGCGAACGTTCTTCGGCATCCTGTGCAGCAGCCACCGCGCCGACGTGATGATCCCGTCGCAGCCTTCCTTCTGGACGCCGGGCAGGCCGCCGAGGAACTTGTCGGTGACATCCTTCCCCAGGCCCACCTTGCGAAAGCGCGCACCCGGCAGCTCGAGCCGCTCGCGCTTCAGCTCCGTCGCTTTGTCTGCCGGCTGGCGGCCGTCTTTCCAGACCAGATCAAACGTCGCGACCTCGGCGTCGTGGATCTTTCCGAGGTTGTGGTCCAGCCTCGTGACCTCGAGCCAGTTGCCCTGCGGATCGACCATCCGCCACCAGGTGAGGTTATCGAGCGCCGTGCCCCACAGCACCGCCTTTTTGCCACCCGCGTTCATTGCAATGTTGCCGCCGATGCACGAGCTGTCGGCTGAGGTCGGATCGACGGCGAACACGAGGCCGGCCTTGTCCGCTGCGTCCGACACACGGCGCGTGACGACACCGGCGCCGGAGAAGATCACCGGCTGCGGCGCCGGCACACCGGGCAGCCCCACGCGATCCACGGCGCCCAGGTCTTCCAGCTTCTCGGTGTTGAGCACCGCGCAGTACGGCGTCAGCGGAACTGCCGAGCCGGTGTAGCCGGTGCCGCCGCCGCGCGGAATGACGGTGAGGCCGAGCTCGAAGCAGGCGCGCACCAGCGCGGGCACTTCGTCCTCGGTATCGGGCGCCAGCACCACAAAGGGGTACTCGACGCGCCAGTCGGTCGCATCGGTCACGTGCGAGACGCGCGCAAACGCATCGAAGTTCACGTTGTCGGCGCGCGTGATCTTGTGGAACAACTTGCGCGCCTTCTTGCGCAGGTCCCACATCAAGGAAAAATCGGTCTCGAACTTGGCAACCGCCTTGCGCGCGGCGGCCAGCAGCAAGCCGACCTTGGCGTCGCGCTCGGCGTCCTGCGGCTCGCGGCGCCTTTCGATCTCGTGCAGGCGGTGATGCAGCGCCTCGATCAGGAGCTTGCGGCGCCTGGGGTTATCGAGCAGATCTTCCTGCAGGTAGGGGTTGCGCTGGACCACCCAGATGTCGCCCAACACCTCGTACAGCATGCGTGCGCTGCGGCCGGTGCGACGTTCGCCACGCAAGGCGTCGAGCACCCGCCAACTCTCGCTGCCGAGCAAACGGATCACGATCTCGCGATCCGAGAAGGACGTGTAGTTGTAGGGGATCTCGCGCAGCCGCGCCGGCGCTTCGGCCGGGGCAGACGGACGCAGAGCTTGGGGAGACAGGGGCGCATTCATGGGAGGACGCAAGGCTGCCATACGCGCAACCATGCCGCTCTAGTGTATCTGTTGCATCGCAGCGAAAACCTTGTCTGCGCCGAGGGCAATGCGGGCTTGCGACGCTTCGGGTTTGCGCTGGCTCAGTGGCGCTGCGGGTCAATGCGAGGATGTAGGGCGGCGGCAAGCCGTCTGCAACCGCCTTGCACGCTCGACGCGCGCCTGACGGCGGCCGCGCTGCACGCAACGATCGGGCAATCGATCAGCCATGCATGAGACCACGCACCGTTTGCATTCCGCCTCGCTGCCTGCGCTGTGGCTACCTCTTCTGGGCGGCCTGCTGCCGCTCGTCGGTACGGTGGTCGCGCTGGCGCTGTCGCAGCAGATGGCGCTGATCCCCGTGTGCAACCCGCTGATCGACGGTTGCGTGTCGATCAGCCGTGCGGCGCGGCATGATCTGCCCAATTACCTGTTCCGCGCACTATTGCTGCCCGCGGCGGTGCTGCAAGCGCTCACCTGGTGCTTTGCCACGCAGTGGCTGCGCCAGCACGGGGCGCGCGAACGGCTGCTCGCGTGGCTGCCATGGGTCGGCCTGACGGCTGCCTGCTTTCTCGTGCTCTATGGCACCTTCCTCGGCACGGAGGGCGAGGCGTATCGCTGGATGCGTCGCCACGGTGTGATCGTGTACTTCGGCTGCACCTGCCTGGCCATGGTGATCTGCGCGGGACTGCTGCAACGGCACCTGCGCGAGCATCCCGTCGTCCGCACGCCGGCCCGCCTGCTGCTGGCGCTCACCTATGCGCTGCCGCTGATGGGCTTGGCGACGGCCTTGCGACCGCTGTACCTGCCCGAGGGCAACAGCGGCGACGTCGTGGAGAACGTGATGGAGTGGTGGGCCGGCGTCATTTTCACGCTTTTCTTCCTAGTGCTCGCATGGTGCTGGCTGCGGCTGAAGCTGCGGCTGGCACTGCAAACGGACTGATCCGGTACGCGCAAAGCGGCGCCGGAGCCTCGGTCACGCGATCAACGGCGCCTCGTGCATGGCGGCAATCTGTTCGCGCAACTCGAGGATGCGCTCCTCCCAATATCGTTGCGTGCCGAACCAGGGAAAGGCAGCGGGAAAGGCGGGATCGGTCCAGCGGCTGGCGATCCACGCGCTGTAGTGGATGAGGCGCAAGGTGCGCAGGGCTTCGACCAGGTGCAGCTCGCGCCGGTTGAACTGCGCGAAGTCCTCATAGCCCGCGACCAGCGCGGTCAGCCGCCTTTCCTGCTCGTCGCGCTCGCGTCCGAGAAGCATCCAGAAGTCCTGGACTGCCGGGCCCATGCGGCTGTCGTCGAAGTCGACGAAGTGCGGGCCGGTGCGCGCAGCGCCGTCGGTCCACAGCACATTGCCTTCGTGCACGTCGCCGTGCAGGCGCAGCGTGCGTACGTCGCCCGCGCGCTCGAACGCGCGCTGCACGCCGTCCAGTGCCTGCTGCGACACCCCGCCATACACGACTCGCAACTCGGGTGGCAGCCAGTCGCCGTCCAACAGAACCGCGCGCGGCGCCCTGCCGAAGGTCTCCGGGTCCAGCGCCGGCCGCAGCTTGTACGCAGCCGTCCCGCCGACCGCGTGGATGCGGCCAATGAAGCGGCCGATCCACTCCAGTACGTCGTCATCGTCGAGGTTCGGCACGCGCCCGCCCTGCCGCGGGAAGACGCTGAACCGATATCCATCGGTGTGATGCAGTGTGCGGCCACTCAGCGTGAGCGGCGGCACCGCGGGAACCTCGACGTCCGCCAGCGCGGCCACGAAGTCATGCTCCTCGAGGATCTGCGCATCGGTCCAGCGCGCCGGCCGATAGAACTTGGCGACAACATGGGCCGGGCGCTCGTCGTCGGCCTCCACGCCAAGCTGGAACACGCGGTTCTCGTAGCTGTTGAGCGCCAGCAGCGTGCCGGTGGTGCGCAGGCCGACCGCGTCGACGCTGTTGAGCACTACATCGGGTGTCAGCGCGGCGTACGGCAAGCCAGGTTCGTTGGCAGTCATCTGTCCGATGCTACCCATGCCGCTAGGAATGCCCCGCTGTCCCGATCCGCGGTACCGAAGCGCCAGATCGCACGAGAATCTACCTTTCTCCATCGCCCGAAGCGCGGCTTCGATCGCAAGCGGCGACGCGTGGCGCTCGCGTGGAGCGCGCAGCGTGGCGCGTTTGGTCCAGGCGCCGCGCAGTCCCTGCACCTTCGCTAATCCGCCCGCAACGCCTCCACCGGCCTTAGCTGGGCCGCCTTGCGCGCCGGATAGAACCCGAAGAACAGCCCGATCGCCGCCGACACGCCGAAGGCCAGCAGCAGCACGCTCGGCTGCAAGCCCGCCGGCAGGTTCATGGTTTTGGCCGCCACCAGGGCCGCGCCGGCGCCCAGCACCAGGCCGATGGCGCCGCCCACCAGGCAGATGGCCGCAGCCTCGGCCAGGAACTGCAGCAGGATGTCGCGCCGCTTGGCGCCGATCGCCACGCGGATGCCGATCTCGCGCGTGCGCTCGGTCACCGTGACCAGCATGATATTCATGATGCCGATGCCGCCCACCAGCAGCGAAATGGCGCCGATCGCGCCCAGCACCAGCGTGATGGCGCCGGTGATCTGCCCCATGGTGCTGATCAGCGAACTCATGTCACCGATGGTGAAGTCGTCCGGATCGCCCGGCGCGATGCGGTGGCGCTCGCGCAGCAGGTTTGCGACTTCGAAGGCGACATCGCCGCTGACCGCGCCCGGGGCAACCTGGATCATGGCGTAGGAGATCGCGCCCGGCGGCAGCGTGGTGCCGAGCGTGCGCGGCACGGTGGTCAGCGGCACCAGCACGATGTCGTCCTGGTCGTTGCCGCCGAAGGCCTTGCCCTTGACCTCCAGCACGCCCACCACTTCGAAGGGCACGCCCTTCATGCGGATGAACTTGCCGAGCGGGTCCTCGCCGTCCTTGCCGAACAACTGCTCGGCCACCGTCTGGCCGAGCAGCACCACGCGCGCGGCGGCCCGCACGTCGGATTCGAGCAGCGGGCGGCCGCTGGCCACGCCCCGGTTGTTCAACAGCAGAAACTCCGGTGTGACGCCCTGCGCGACCGCCTGCCAGTTGTTGTTCCCATACGTGGCCTGCGCCTGCGCGGCGATCACCGGCGCCACGCTGGCCACGCCCGGCACCTCGCGCGCCGCGCGCGCGTCATCGAGCGTGAGGCTGGTCGCGCGCACGCGCACGCCGCTGGCGCTGCGCGCCCCGGGCGACAGCCACATGAGATCGGCGCCGAACGACTGCAGATCGCTCAAGACCTTCTTCTGCAGCGCCTGTCCAAGCGCCACGACGACCACGACCGCCGCCACGCCGATGATCATGCCCAGCAGCGTGAGCAGCGTGCGTAGCCGGTTGGCGCCCAGCGCGCGGCGCGCTTCGAGCAGGCCGGAGGCGAGGCTCATCGGCGGCTCCCGTCCCGCGTCATTGCGCGCCCTCAGGTCCGCCGTCGTACACGACGTGGCCATCGCGAAACTTGATCAGCCGCCGCGCGTACTGCGCGATGTCGGGCTCGTGCGTGACCAGCAGTACCGTGATGCCCTGCTCGCGGTTCAGCCGCGTGAACACGTCCATCACGTCGCGCGCGGTCTGCGTGTCGAGGTTGCCCGTGGGCTCGTCGGCCAGCAGCAGCAACGGGCGGTTGACCAGCGCGCGCGCGATGGCCACGCGCTGCTGCTGGCCGCCCGAGAGCTGGCTGGGCCGCCGGTCGCCCAGCGCGCCCAGCCCGGTGGCCGCCAACATCTGCCGCGCGCGCTCGCGCCGCTCGGCGCGCGCCACCCCCGCGTACACCATCGGCAGCATCACGTTCTCCAGCGCCGTCAAGCGCGGCAGCAGGTTGAAGCCCTGAAACACGAAGCCCAGCGTGCGATTGCGCAGTTCGGCCAGTTGATTGTGATCGAGCGTCTCGACCTCCCGGCCAGCCAGCCGGTAGCGGCCGCGGGTCGGCGCATCCAGGCAGCCGACGATGTTCATGAAGGTGCTCTTGCCCGAGCCCGACGGCCCCATCGCCGCGACGAATTCGCCCTGTGTGACGCGCAGCGTGACGCCGCCTAGCGCGGGCGGCGCATCGACCGCATTGGGATAGATCTTCACGAGGTCGTCGACCTCGATCAGCGCGCCGCCGTTGACCGCACCCGCCACGGCTAGAACGAGATGTTCACTTCGCCGGCCTGCCGCGCCTGCATGTCGCGGATCACCAGGCGATCGCCCGGCGCCAGCGGACCGCCCTCGGGCGTGCCGACCGAATCGATGAGCTCGGTGAAACGGCCGTCGGTGATGCCGACACGCACGGGGACCGCAGTCACCTTGCCTTCGCGCAGGCGATACACGCGCGGCCCGCGCTCGCGCCCGTCGCCGTCGCTGGTCCTCGTCTTCCGGTCGCCGGCCGCCGCCTTCCGATCGGCCTTTGCGCCCGCGTCAGCGCCCGCCTTGCCCTCACCACTCTGTTCTGTCGGACGGAAGCGCAAGGCCGCATTGGCAACGCGCAGCACGTCCTTGCGCTCGGCCGCCATGATCTCCACGCGCGCCGTCATGCCGGGCAACAGCAGCCGCTCCCGGTTATCGGCGGCGATCACCACGTTGTAAGTCACCACCCCTTGCTCGCTCTTGGGGTTCAGGCGGATCTGCCGCACCTTGCCGTCGAAACTGCGGTCCTGATGCGCATCGACGCGGAAGCTGACCGCCAGGCCCTCGCGCACGTCGCCGATGTCGGCCTCCGACACGCTGGTGTGAATCTCCATCTCGGTCAGGTCGCGCGCGATCACGAACAGGTTGGGCGTCTGGAAGCTCGCCGCCACGGTCTGCCCGACATCGACCTTGCGATCGACCACCACGCCATCGACCGGCGCGCGGATCACGGAGTTGGCCAGATCCGTCTGCGCGCGCTCCAGTTGCGCGCGCGCCAGGTCGAGCGCGGCCTGCGCGGCCTCGCGCTGCTGCACGGCGCTGTCGAGTTGCTGCTTGGCGATGAATTGCTGGGCGACCAGCGAGCGATTGCGATCCTCGTTGCTACGCGCCAGCGCCAGATTGGCTTCGGCGCTGGCGACACTGGCCTGCGCCTGCTTGACCGCCGATCGAAACAGGGCGGGCTCCATCTCGGCCAGCACCTGGCCTGCCTTCACGGGCTGGTTGAAGTCGGTGAACAGACGCGCCACCGTGCCGGAGACCTGCGTACCGACGTTGACCTGCGCGGTGGGTTGCAGCGTGCCCGTGGCCGCCACGGTGCGCGCCAAGTTGCCGCGCTCCAGCGTGACGGTGCGCCAGCGTTCGTCGGGGTTGGGCGGGGTGCGCAGCGGCGCCCAGGCCGCGGCGGCGCCGAGGACGACACTGACGAGCGCCAGCCAAAACAGGCGGCGGCGGTTCAACCAGGAGCGTATCGGCATCGATTCGGTCGAAAGTCGCGGCGAACGCCGCGTAATGCCGCGAGCATAGCGGCGGTGCCGCGGGCGGCACTGCGCCTCGCTGCTAGAGTCGGCGTGCTCGGCGCTCACACAGTGGCGCCTCCGACCGGGGAAGGACTGGGCCCATGCCCACAGCGGATTACCTGCGGCGCATTCTGAATGCGCGCGTTTATGACGTCGCCGACGAAACCCCGCTCGAGCTTGCGCCGCAACTGTCGGCGCGGCTGGGCAACCGCGTGCTGCTCAAGCGCGAGGATCTGCAGCCCGTCAAGAGCTTCAAGCTGCGCGGTGCGTACAACAAGATGGTCAATCTGCCAGCGGCGCGGCGCGCGCGCGGCGTGATCGCGGCCAGCGCAGGCAATCATGCGCAAGGCGTGGCACTGGCGGCGGCCAAGCTCGGTTGCCGCGCGGTGATCGTGATGCCGGTGACGACACCGCAGGTGAAGATCGACGCCGTGCGGGGGCTCGGCGGCTCGCAGGTCGAGGTTGTGCTGCACGGTGACTCGTACTCGGACGCCTATGCGCATGCGGTCGCGCTGCAGGCGCACGAGTCACTGACGTTCGTGCATCCGTTCGACGACCCGGACGTGATCGCCGGCCAGGGCACCGTGGGCATGGAGATCCTGCGTCAGCATCACCCGGCCGAGCACGGGCCGATCGAGGCCGTGTTCGTCGCCGTCGGCGGCGGCGGCTTGATCGCGGGCGTGGCGAGCTACATCAAGGCGCTGCGGCCCGAGATCAAGGTGATCGGCGTGCAGACGGTGGGCTCGGACGCGATGACGCGTTCGCTCGCCGCCGGCCGGCGCGTGCGGCTGCAAGACGTGGGGCTGTTCTCCGACGGCACGGCCGTACGCCAGGTGGGCGAGGAGACCTTCCGGCTCGCGCGGCAGGTTGTCGACGCCATGATCACGGTGGACACCGACGCGATCTGCGCCGCGATCAAGGACGTGTTCCAGGACACGCGCTCGATCCTCGAACCGGCCGGAGCGCTTGCCGTGGCGGGCATGAAACAGTACGTCGAGACGCAAGGCAGCCGGGACCGGACCTTCGTCGCGGTGGCCTGCGGCGCCAACATGAACTTCGACCGCTTGCGCTTCGTCGCCGAGCGCGCCGAGGTGGGCGAGCAGCGCGAGGCGGTATTCGCGGTGACCATCCCGGAGGAGCGCGGCTCTTTCAAGCGCTTCTGCATGCTGGTGGGCAACCGCAACGTCACCGAGTTCAACTACCGCATCGCCGGCAGCGATGCCGCGCACATCTTTGTCGGCGTGCAGGTGGGTGGCCGCATGGAGGCCAAGGCGGTGGCGGCGGGCTTCGAAGCGGCAGGGTTCCCCGCGCTCGACCTCACCGACGACGAGCTGGGCAAGCAGCACCTGCGCCACATGGTGGGCGGCCGGTCGCCGCTCGCGAAGGACGAGATCATCTATCGCTTCGAGTTCCCGGAGCGGCCCGGCGCGTTGATGCGCTTCTTGTCGAGCATGTCGCCCAACTGGAACATCTCGCTCTTTCACTACCGCAACCAGGGCGCGGACTATGGCCGCATCCTGGTCGGCATCCAGGTGCCCGCCGGCGAAACGCCTCAGTTCAAGGCGTTTCTTGAGTCGCTCGGCTACCGGCACTGGGACGAGAGCGGACATCCGGCCTATCGGCTGTTCCTCGGATGAGCGCCGAACGCTGCGGAAGATTCACGCAGCCGACCAGGCACTTTTCGCGTCGGCCCCGCTGAAGATTCCGCTGCCAGCCGTGCTCCCGGCTCGTCACACTGCGCAGCAGTCGGGGGCGAGGAGATGGCGACCATGCACAGCGCGGCTGCGGATATCGAAGTGATCGAACTGGACATGCCGGCCGATGCGACTGAGATCGCCGTGTCGCTGCCAGTTTCCGTCCACCTGCAATGGGCGGCGCATGTGTTTCATGCCGCGCGGGTGCAGCCCGCGCGGGCCCTGGTCACGACCTGCGCCCGCGTTCACGGCGCGGCCGGTGCCCGCACGTTCTACTGGTTGATGCTTGCCCTCGCGCTGCTCGCGTTCACGCTGGCCTGAACCCAACGACGCTCGACCCCTGCGGGACCGTGGCTTGCGGCCGCGCTGTCGTCGTGCGCCGTGCCGTCGCTTTGCCGGTACGCCAGCCTCAGCGTCATGAATTCCATCGCCACGCTCTTGCGCGGGCGCGCCACCGATCTCGGTGGCGGGCTCACCGTCCTGCGCGTGCTGCCCAACGCGGCGCAGCGCGGCGTCGGGCCGTTCCTGTTCGTGGACCACATGGGGCCAGCCGACTTCGCGGTCGGCCAGGGTGTCGATGTGCGGCCACATCCGCACATCGGCCTGGGCACCATCACCTATCTCTACGACGGCGCGCTGTTGCATCGTGACTCCCTTGGCACCTTGCAGACCATCGTGCCGGGCGATGTGAACTGGATGCTGGCCGGCCACGGCATCGTGCACAGCGAGCGCACGCCGGCGACCACGCGCGCGCTGCCGCATCGGCTGCACGGCATGCAGACCTGGATCGCGCTGCCCGAGGCGCACGAGGACCACGCACCCGCCTTCGAGCATCACCCCGCGGCGACGTTGCCGCAGATCGAACGCGCCGGCGCCGTGATCCGCGTGATCGCCGGGCACGCCTTTGGTGCGCGCGCGCCGGTGGGCGTGCTGTCGCCGCTGCTCTATTGCAGCGTGGAGCTTCTGGCCGAGGCGAAGTTCGTCGTCACCTCGGAGCACGAGGAGCGGGCGATCTACGTCGTCGCCGGCAGCGCGCGGATCGATGCGCAGCAGGCCGAGCGCGGCACGCTGGTGGTGCTCGAACCGGGGCTCGACGTCACCGTGAGCGCGGAAACGGCGTCCACCCTGATGCTCCTGGGTGGCGCGCCGGTTGGCACGCGGCACCTGAACTGGAACTTCGTTGCCAGCACGCGCGAGAAGATCGATGCGGCGCGCGCCGAGTGGGCTCGCTACGGCGACGCTGCCGCGCGCGGGCGCTTTGGGAGCGTGCCGGGCGAGCACGAGTTCATCCCGTTGCCGCCGACGCCTGGCCGCTGAGCCGACCCTTGCGTGGGCCGTTGCGTGGGCCGTTGCGTGGGCCGCTCGACGGCCTGGGCCTGCCCACACGCAACCGATGCCGGCGGCGCGCCATGTCCGCTTGAACTTTCAGCCGCCGGCGCCATCTGCTGTGTGTTTATCGACGCCTTCGTCGGAACCCAATGGCTGCTTATCCGAACGTGCAAGGTCTGTCGCCCGCTGAGCGCAGGCGGCTCGCGCGCCAGCGCATCGCGCTGATCGCGCGGCTGATGGACTCGGCCTTCGTGATTCCCGGCACGCGCGTCCGGGCGGGCCTGGATTCACTGCTCGGGCTGGTGCCTGGCGTCGGCGACCTGGCCAGTGGCGCGATCGGGCTTTTTCTCATCATGCAGGCCCGTGAACTGGGCGCATCGCGCTGGCTGCAGGCCCGCATGCTGCGCAACCTGATCCTCGACACGGCCGTCGGCAGCGTGCCGCTGCTCGGCGACGCCTTCGACGTGCTGTTCAAGGCCAACCTGCGCAACATCAAGCTGCTGGAAAAAGAACTGGGCGAGCCGTTCGTCGACATGCCGCTGGACGCGGGCCTGCGCGATGGCGACGTGATCGAGGGCCAGGCGCGCGAAGTGCGGCGCTAGCCCGGATGTTTCACAAGGTCGCCCCCGCAAGCGGAAGCTCTCACTCTGTAATCAGCGCGGCGAAGTGATGTTTGGACAGAACCACTCTGGTCCGTCGGGGCTACGCGGGCTTGCGCGGCGCCCCGCCTTCGCGGGGGCAGGCTCTGCGCGGCCAGCTTGTGCTCAAGTGCTCGCCGATGCATGCCGGCGTCGGCTGCGCCCCTCTCGCCCAATCTGGCTCGCGCACGCATCCGCGCAAATCCCGCTTCTCTGATGAAACAGCCGGGCTAGCCTTCGCCGGTGGCTTGCGGACTGCCGGGCAGCGACGCCTGCCACGAGCCGCCGCCTGCAGCCGTCAGCGCGTGATCGCGTAGACCCGCATGTCACGCCGCGTGCCGTCGGGGTCTGCGCGGTCGCTTTTCAGCGTGCCTTCATGCTGCAACCCGGCCCGCTCCGCCACGCGCCAGCTCTTCTGGTTGAGCTCGTCGCCGTAGCACCAGACTCGGCGTGCGCCAAGCTGCGTGAAGCTGTAGTGCACGAGTGCGCGCGCGGCCTCGCTGATGTACCCGCGGCCCTGGGCGCTGCGGCGGCACCACCAGCCGATTTCGAACACGCGGCGCTTCCAGTCAAAGCGATGGATGCCGCAGTTGCCGACGTGGCGGCCAATCCGCCCGTCCGCGCCGCGCTCGAACACCAGCCACGGAAAGTCCTGGCGCAGCAGCCAGTCGGCCGCGCCACGGCGGCAGTAGTCCTCGGCCGTCGCCACCGTCTGCTCCTTGAGCGACCACTCCATGGACGCCGGGAAGCGGCGCAAGTCCTCGAGCGTTTCGAGCACCGAGGCATGCACGGTCGCGCCATCGCCCGGCCGCGGCGCGCGCAGGTGCAGCCGCTCGGTGTCGATGTGATCGGGCAGGTCGAGCAGGATGGGATTGAAAGGTTCGTTCATGTGGGTTCGTTCATGTGGGTTCTCGCGCGCCATGGGCACGTCCCTTCGGGTCGCAGATGCATCGGTGATGCTCGATCCATTGATGCGTCAGCATTGATCGTGAAGGTCGCGGAACCTGGCGCTCTGACGGCTACGGCGGACGCGCTTTTCCATATGGGCTGGAGTGTCACTGCCGCGCAAGCGGGAATCCAATGATGCGGCAACGAAGTCAGTCTCCGCCCGCGCGGGGAGGACACCGTAGACGACGCTTGCGTGCTTTCAAGTTCACGAATGTCGGCTCGATACCTGGTTTCATCCAACTGACGCGACTTGGCTTCCTCACGCCGGGCGAGCGCGGGGCCGAGCCCTTGCCAGAGACGGCGCGTTGCTTTCATGGGGCGGCGTTGTTGGGGCGGCGTTGTGACTTACCGTCGCAACGCCGTTTCCTTGGTCTGCTCGGCCTTGACCACGCGCACCACGCTGTCGATCTCCTCGGCCAGCACTTCGAGCACGTTGTCCACGGCGAGCAGACCGCACAGCGCGCCCGCGCCATCCACGACCGGCAGGCGACGGACGCCGTGCTCGCGCATGCGGGCCAGCGCATCGAACAGATCATCGTCCTCGGACACGGTGGCCAGTGGCTTGCTCATCACGTCGCCCGCGGTGAGCGTGGCCGGATCGAGCTGTACCGCGACGGCCTCCAGCACGATGTCTCGATCCGTCAGCACGCCGATCGGACGGCCCTGCTGCGTGACGATGATGCTGCCCACGTGTTCGCGCCGCATCAACGCCGCGCACTCGGTGAGCGTGCTGTCGGCCGGGGCGGTGACAACCGCGCGTTGTGCCAGGTCGGCCACGCGGGCTGAGCGGGGGCGGATGGTGGGGATCACATGTTCGGTCATGAAAACTCTCCCTGCGTCCAGCGCCCACTCATCCTGCGCCTCTGGGCAGACGCCGTGGTGACAGCCGTCAACGCGGTCGCGGCAAGCAGGCTCAAAAGCGCACGAAGTCGCCCGCAAGCGGCATGCCCCTGCACGCAGGTTCGCACGGGGTAATGTGTCGCGTTCTCACTGCCGCACGCGACAGGCCCGCCCGCCCCATGGATGCCAACGACGCCCGCTTCGCGCACATGCTGCATCTGGCCAGCAAGCGCACGCCCGACAACGCCGCCTTCTCGCCGCCGATCGTCAACACCTCGATCTACGCGCTGCCGCCCGACCCCAGCGGCATCTACCAGTACGCGCGCTGGGGCAACCCGACCTGGACCGCGGTCGAAGAGGCGCTGGGCGTGCTCGAGGACGCCGAGGTCATCACCTTTCCCAGCGGCATGGCCGCCATCGCCGCGGTGTTCTACGCGCTGCTCAAGCCCGGCGACCGCGTGCTGCTGCCTGCCGATGGCTACTACACCACGCGCATCTGCGCCGACAAGTACCTCGCTCCGATGGGTGTCGAGGTCGAGACGGTGGCCACCGCACAGCTGGGCGAACGCGACCTGGCGGGCTACCGGCTCGTGATGATCGAGACGCCGTCCAATCCCGCGCTCGACCTTGCCGACATTGCGGCCGCGTGCGCGCGCGTGCGTGCCGCCGGCGGCATCAGCGTCGTTGACAACACGACCATGACACCGCTAGGCCAACGCCCGCTCGATCTCGGGGCCGACATGGTGGTGAGTGCCGACACCAAGGCGCTCAACGGCCACTCGGACGTGCTGTTCGGCCACGTGGCCGCGCGCAACGCCGATCTTATCGGCGGCGTGCGCGACTGGCGCCGCATCGTGGGCGCGATCCCGGGGCCGTTTGAGAGCTGGCTCGGGCATCGCGGGCTGGAGACGCTGGAGGTGCGCTTCGCGCGCATGTGCGCGAGCGCGCAGGCGATTGCCGGGCGGCTCGCGGCGCACAAGGCGGTTCGCGCCGTCAGCTACCCCGGCCTGCCGAGCCACCCGCAGCACGCGCTCGCGCAACGCCAAATGACCAGCGGCGGCGCGCTGATCGGCGTCACGCTGGTCGACAAGGCCGCGGCGGAACGCTTCATCGCCGCCTGCGCGCTGCTGCGTCCGGCCACGGGCTTCGGCGGCGTGCATTCGAGCGCCGAACGGCGCGCGCGCTGGGGCGACCAGGTGGCCGAGGGCTTCATCCGCCTGTCGGTCGGCTGCGAGCCGACCGAGGTGCTGTGGCAGGCGATCGAGCAGGCGCTGTCGGCCTGACGCCCTGAAGCGATGCCAGCGGCGAGCGACCTCGCCGAACTGGACGCCTAGCTGCGTACGGTCCTCGCGCAGCCCGGCGATGCGATCCCCCGCATCGGCCGGATGACCGCGGCGCAGTTTCCGCTGCCGCGGTTGGCACCACACTCGGCCGCGCTGCGCCAGGACCTCCTGCACGGCCGCGGCGTCGCGCTGCCGCGGCGCCTGCCAGTGGAGCGCGACTCGATTCTCGAGTGGGCGACGGTCTTCATGAGCATCGGCGCTCAACTGGGCAATGCGTGCTCGCAGAACGCCAAGAGCCATGTGCTCGGCCATCCAGACGGGCGAGCCAGAAGGCGTATTGACCGCCACGCTTGACCGAATGTCCCAAATACTGGGTACGTTTTCCATTGCGTTGGATGCCAATATGTCTTCGCTCGATGAACGCATCGCAACGCGCGTCCGCGAGCTTCGGGCTGCCGCAGGGCCGTCTCTCGAGGCCCTGGCCGCACGCTCGGGTGTGAGCCGTTCGATGATCTCGTTGATCGAGCGCGGCGAGAGCGGCGCCACCGCGGTCGTGCTGGAAAAGCTGGCCACTGCGCTCGGCCTCACGCTGGCGGCGCTGTTCGAAAAGCCCCACGCCGGCGGGGCGCGTACCGCGCCGAGCCCGCTGGCACGTGCGGCTGAACAGCCGCCCTGGCGTGATCCGGCCTCGGGCTACGTGCGCCGCGACGTGTCGCCCGCGGGCTGGCCCGTGCCGTTCCAGATCGTCGACGTGCACTTCCCCGCCGGCCGTCGCGTCACCTACGACACCGCGGCGCGAAGCCCCGTGGTGCACCAGCAGGTGTGGGCAATCGAAGGCCGCATCGAGCTCAGTCACGGCGAAGACCGCCATCGCCTCGTCGAGGGCGACTGCTTTGCGCTGCTGCTTGATCGACCGGTGGGCTTCTACAACCCCACACGCAAGCCGGCTCGCTACGCCGTGGTGCTCACCGCGACCGGGGTCAACGCATGAGGCGGGCGCGTGTGTATCGCCTGAGCGAGATCTCACCGACGCAGCTCGACGAACTGGCCGAGGTCCTGCACGACTGCGTTCACGGCGGCGCATCGGTAAGCTTCCTGCTTCCTTTCCCGATGGAGGAAGCACGCGCGTTCTGGCGCGATGTCGCCGACGATGTGGCGTGTGGCGACAGGGCGCTGATCGTCGCCGAGGTCGACGGCCGCATCCGCGGCACTGCGCAACTCGTGCTGGCCCAGCCACCGAACCAGCCGCACCGCGCCGACCTCACCAAGATGCTGGTGCACCGGCAGGCGCGACGGCTCGGCGTCGGCGCCGCACTGCTGCGGGCTGGCGAAGACGCAGCGCGCGAAGCCGGTAAGACATTGCTCGTGCTGGACACCGCCAGGCCCGAGGCTGAGCGGCTGTACACCCGTGGCGGCTGGGTGCCATGCGGGCAGGTGCCCGGCTTCGCTTTGCTGCCCGGTGGCGGCCTGTGCGACACGCGCTACTTTTATCCTAGAAACCGCAGTTGTCATTGCTGCCAAACAGCGCGGATCGAGTGTTGGCGCGGCTTTCCGGGCAATTCTCGCGACTGCGGAGCAGTTCCAAACCGGTGATCGACCGCCGCTCGAATTGTTCAGTCGCAACAGCGAC
>JADCGX010000109.1 GCA_020248785.1 Burkholderiales bacterium
CAGTTCGCTGCGCTCGACTTCACTCAATTCCAGCGTCGCCTTCGGTCGCGCCATCCTCGAACCTCGTCGTGCAAAACAGGGTACACGCTCAGACCCGAGGTGTCGCAAATGGTTCAACGAATTTCTCAATCAGGACACTAGTCGTCCGGCTGGCCCGTCAGCTCGGGGAACAGCACCTCGGTGAAGCCAAAGCGCGTGAAGTCCCGCACGCGCATTGGATACAGGATGCCGTCCAGGTGGTCGCACTCGTGCTGCACCACGCGGGCGTGAAAGCCCTCCACGGTCCGGTCGATGGGCGCGCCCTTGGCGTCGAACCCTGTGTAGCGCAGCCGCGCATGCCGCGCGACCACACCACGCAGGCCGGGCACCGACAGGCAGCCCTCCCATCCCTCCTCCATCGCACCATTGAGCAGCGTGATGACCGGGTTGATGAGAACCGTCGGCGGCACAGGTGGCGCGTCGGGATAGCGTGCGACCTTCTCGAATCCAAAGATCACCAGGCGCAGGTTGACGCCGATCTGGGGCGCGGCCAGCCCCGCCCCGCCGGCAGCGTGCATCGTCTCGAACATGTCGCCGATCAGGCGATGCAGCTCCGGCGTGTCGAACACACTGACCGGCTCGGCCACGCGCAGCAGGCGCGCATCGCCCATCTTGAGGATCGGGTGGATCACGCGTGGCTCCTCCTAGGACGTGGCGCCCACAGCGCACTCGACGATCCTGACCGCGCGCTGGATGGTCGCGCGCAGGACCTCGTCGAGCTCGGCAAGCTTGATCTCGTCCTTGCTGCTGCCGCGGCCGGCGGCATGATTGACCACGACACAGAGCGCCGCGTAGTCCAGGTCGGCCTCGCGCGCCAGTGCCGCCTCTGGCATGCCCGTCATGCCCACCAGATCACCGCCGTCGCGCGCAATGCGCTCAATCTCGGCGGCCGTCTCCAGCCGCGGGCCCTGGGTGCAGGCGTACACGGCGCCGTCCACCGCCGTTTCGTCGCAGCGGCGCGCCGCATCGAGCAGCAGCGCACGCATGCGCGGCGCATACGGCTGGGTGAAGTCCACATGCACGACCGCCGCTTCGGCCCCGGAGAAGAGGGTGTGCTTGCGGCCATGGGTGTAGTCAATGATCTGGTGCGGCACCACCAGCGTGCCAGGACCGAAGTCGTCGCGGATGCCGCCGACCGAAGCGACCGCGATCACCCCGCGCGCGCCGATCTCCTTCAGCGCCCAGACGTTGGCGCGGTAGTTGATCTCGTGTGGCGGCAGGGTGTGGCCATAGCCATGGCGCGCGAGGAACACGACCTCGCGGCCGGCCAGCGTGCCCAGTGTCAGCGCACCGGACGGCTCGCCATAGGGCGTGCGCATCACCTGCCGGCGGATGTTCTGCAGCACGGACAGCTTGGCCAGGCCGCTGCCCCCGAGGATCGCGTACATGCTCGCCCTTCGTCCCTTGGTTAGGTGACCTCGCTGCTGGCGCCCAGCAGGCGCAGCAACTCGGCCTCATCGATGATCTTCACGCCCAGCGCCTGTGCCTTGTCGAGCTTGCTGCCCGCCTCGGCTCCCGCCACGACATAGTCGGTCTTCTTCGACACCGATCCGCTGACCTTGCCTCCGGCCGCGAGAATTGTCTCGCTCGCCTGCTCGCGGCTCAGGGTGGACAGCGTACCGGTCAGCACGAAGGTCCTGCCTGCAACCGCACCACCGCTCGCCACGGGCTTCGCGGCCGGTCCTTCGGCAAACGTCACCCCGGCTGCGCGCAGTTGCTCGATCACCTCGCGGTTGTGCGCCTGTGCAAAGAAGCGCGCGACCGACTGCGCCACCACGGGGCCAACGTCAGGGACTTCGAGTAGTGCGGTCTCGTCCGCGGCCATCAGCGCGTCCATGCTGCCGAAGTGCGACGCAAGATCGCGCGCGGTGGATTCGCCAACGTGACGGATGCCCAGCGCAAAAATGAAGCGGGCCAGCGTGCTCTGGCGCGCCTTCGCAAAGGCAGCAAGCAGGTTGGCCGCCGACTTGTCGGCCATGCGTGGCAGATTGGCCAGCGTGCCAAGGCCGAGCTTGAACAGATCGGCCGGCGTGCGCACGAGGTCCTGCTCGACCAGCACATCGACCAGCTTGTCGCCCAGCCCCTCGATGTCCATGGCGCGACGACCGGCAAAATGCTGCAGCGCCTGCTTGCGCTGCGCGGGGCAAAAAAGGCCGCCGGTGCAGCGATGGTCTTTCTCGGCCTCGTCGCGAATGACCTGCGAGCCGCACACCGGGCACTGCGCCGGCATGCGGAACATGGCCACGTCGCCCTTGCGCTGGTGCGCCCGCACCGCGACGATCTGCGGGATCACATCGCCGGCCCGCCGCACGATCACGGTGTCGCCGATGCGCAGGTCCAGGCTGTGCACGAAGTCTTCGTTGTGCAGCGTGGCCTTGCTCACCGTGACGCCGCCCACGAACACGGGCGCGAGCTTGGCCACCGGTGTCAGCTTGCCGGTGCGGCCGACCTGCACATCGATGCCCTGCACCGTCGTCAGCTCTTCCTGCGCCGGAAACTTGTGCGCGCAGGCCCAGCGCGGCTCACGCGTGACGAAACCAAGCCGCTCCTGCAGCGCCAGCGCATTGACCTTGTAGACCACGCCATCGATGTCAAATGGCAGCGCATCGCGCTCGGCAGCCACACTGGCATGAAACGCCAGCAGCCCTTGCGCTCCCTGCACCACGGCACGCTGCGCTGCCACCGGCACGCCGAGGGCCGCCAGCGCATCGAGCAGCGCCGACTGCGTGGCCGGCAGTGCCCAGCCGCTGTTGCCGATCACCTCGCCGATGCCAAAGGCGTAGAACGACAGCGGACGCGTGGCCGTGATGCTCGGATCGAGCTGCCGCACGAAGCCCGCGGTCGCATTGCGCGGGTTCACGAACACCTTCTCGCCGGCCTCGCGCTGGCGCGCGTTGAGCCTCTCGAACTCATCGCGCCGCATGAACACCTCGCCACGAACCTCAAGGACCTCGGGCGCATTGCCTCGCAGCTTCAGCGGAACGGCGCGGATCGTCCGCACATTGGGCGTCACGTCCTCGCCAACCTCGCCATCGCCGCGCGTTGCCGCCCGCACCAGCACACCGGCCTCGTAGCGCAGGCTCATCGCGATGCCGTCGAACTTCAACTCGGCGTTGTAGTCGACCGGCGGCTCTACCTCCGCCAGCTTCAGTTCGCGGCGGACGCGCGCATCGAAGTTGATCGCGCCGCCCGGCCCGGCGTCGGTCTCGGTGCGGATGGACAACATCGGCACTGCGTGACGCACCGCCGGCAGGTCGCTACGGGGCGCGCCACCGACACGCTGCGTCGGTGAATCCGGTGTCTGCAGTTGCGGGTTGGCAGCCTCGATCGCCTGCAACTCGCGGAACAGCCGGTCGTACTCGGCATCCGGCACGGTGGGCGATGCGAGGACGTAGTAGGCGTGATCGTGCGCGGCGATCTGCTCGCGCAGGGCGCGGGCCCGCTCGGCCAGCGCGCCCTTGTTCGACCCGGACGCGGTGGTCATCCGTACAGGCGCTGCGCGCGCATGCCTGCGGGCTCCACACCCGCATTGCGCATCTCGCCGTACAGCAGCTGCAGCTGCTCGCCAATGGCGGCCAGCGAGCCGGCGTTGATCGGCCGCTTGTTGTCGTCTACCAGGCTCGCGCCCAAGGAGGCGGCCATGTTGGTGGCGGCGACGAACATCGCCTGCAATGGGTTGGCCTCGGATGGCGCCAGCGGCACGTCGAGCTCGAAGGCGAGCCGGTCGGTCAGAAGCGACGCGGAGCTGACCGAGAAGAGCCTGCGCCCTTCGGTGTCAACCCTGACCCACCGCTGTTCCCCGTCGGCGAGAAGACCCGCCTGCGTGGTCGCGCGCGCCAGCTGCGCGGTGTCCCAGGGCCCTCCCAGGGATTCAAGCGTCATGCCAATCTGCACATCGAAGCGCGCGCACAGCCGGTCGAGCTCGGCCGCCTGCTCGACAACGCGCTTGACCTCGGGCGGATCGAAGTCGGCATCGAGCGCCATGGCGACCTGCTGCACCGTGGACACAAAGCGGGACGCAAGGATCTCGTCGAGCGCGCACTTGCGGTTGGCCAGCTGTATGGCCACCAACAGGTCCGAATAAAAGCCGAAGCGATCCGGCTGCACCCACTGCTGGTGGCGCGCATCCCAAGCCACCAGGAACACGGGCAGCGGCGCGTCCCAGCGTGCCAGCGGACCCGCGGCGTCGAAGATCGCCACGCCATCGACCGCATGCGTGCAGCGCAGTTCGAGCACGCAATCGAGCAGCGGGTCCTCGATCCAGCCGCCGGTGGCGGCGGCCGGGTCCGTCACCGCCATGGCATGCGGCTGCGCGGGCACTACCAGCGTCGGCTGCGTCATCGATGCCGCCGTCGGTGCGGACGCAACGGGCCCGAGACGCGGCTCGACGCGGTTGGCCGGCGACGGCGGCAGCTCGTTGATCGTGCGCAGGGTTGGCTCGAGCGCGCGCGGGGCCACGCGCGGCGCGGACACCGGCTCCGTGTCGAGCAGCGCATCGGCCACGCCGGCCCGCAGGCTGTCCCGCAGTTCGCGCAGCGCACGCCGCTCCTGCCACTTGTTGTAGCCGAGCAGCGCAACCAGCAGGACGAAGGCCAGGCCGATCAAGGCGAGCTGCAATTCGGACATGCGCGGCATCCCGGTCTCGGTCGTTGTTCTAGGCGGGTCGGACGCGCCCGCTCAGGCGGCCTCGGCCGTGAGCCGCTGCGCGGTGTCGATGTCCACCGCGACGATGCGCGACACGCCCTGCTCCTGCATGGTCACGCCCACCAGCTGCTCGGCCATCTCCATGGCGATCTTGTTGTGCGTGATGAACAGGAACTGCGTCGAGGCGGTCATCGAGCGGACCATGTTGCAGAAGCGCTCGGTGTTGGCGTCATCCAGCGGCGCGTCGACCTCGTCGAGCAGGCAAAATGGCGCGGGATTCAGCTTGAACAGCGCAAACACGAGCGCCGTGGCGGTCAGCGCCTTCTCGCCGCCCGACAGCAGGTGGATCGTGCTGTTGCGCTTGCCCGGCGGCTGCGCCATCACCTGCACGCCGGCATCTAGGATCTCCTCGCCCGTCATCATCAGCCTGGCCTCGCCGCCGCCAAACAGACGCGGGAACAGCTGCCCGAACTGCACGTTGACCTGCTCGAAGGTACTGGCAAGCAGCTCGCGAGTCTCACGGTCGATCTTGCGGATCGCGTCCTCCAGCGTGTCGATGGCCGACTTCAGATCGGTCGACTGGCTGTCCAGGAAGGTCTTGCGCTCGCGCGAGGTGTTGAGCTCGTCGAGCGCAGCGAGGTTGACCGCGCCCAGTTCCGCGATGGCCTGGGACAGTCGCGTGATCTCCGCATGCAGGGCGTTGGCGCGCACCGGGTTGGCCTCGAGCCTGGCCGTCAGCGCGGTCTCGTCGGCCTGCACCTCGGACAGCTGCTGCGCAAACTGCTCGGCCGCCAGCCGGGCGGCCTGCTCCTTGAGCTGCAGCTCGGTGATCTTCTCGCGGCGCGGCAGCACATCGCGCTCCAACTGCAGGCGCTGCTCATCGATAGCGCGCAGCCGCTGCGTCAACTCATCCTGCCGGCTGCGCGCCTGGGCCAGACTGGCTTCCGCCGCGGCGCGCTGGCCGAGCCAGCCGTCGAGCCCGCTGCGCACGGCACTGTCGTCCAGCTTGGCGAGCTCCAGCTGCGCCAGTTCGATGTCCTGCGCGAGCCGCTCGGCATCGCTGGCGGCCACGTGGCTGGCCTGCTGCAGGTCGGCAATGCGCTCGCGCGCCGACTTCAGCTCGAACTGGATCCGGCTCACCTCGGCGGACAGCCGCTGCTGCGTTTCCCGCGACTCGCGCAGGCGCGCGTCGGCGGCGTCGTAGGCCGTGCGGGCGGTCTCAACCGCCTCCTGCCGTGCGGCCAGCTCTTGGTCCAACTGCTCGAAGCGGCCGTCCGCATCGCCGCGCTGGGCGCGCAACTCTTCTTCGTGCTGACGCAACTCGGCAAGTTCGCCGTCAATCTGACCGGCCCGGTGCTTGACGCGCTCGATCGTCTCGGTGAGGCGCACGTGCTCCAGTTGCTGGCTGTGCAGCTGGCCGCGCAGCCGTTCGGTCGCCTGCCGCTCCTGCTGCTGCGAATCCTGCGCCTGCCGCAGCGCCGCCTCGGCGCGCACCAAAGCGCCGGCAGCCTGCTCGACCAAGAGCTTGTGCGCGCGCAGTTCGCGCTCGAGGTTCTCGATCTCCTGCCGGCGCGCCAGCAGGCCCGCCTTCTTATCGTCGGGGGCGTAGAAGCGAACGCCATGGCGCGACACCAGGTGGCCGCCCTTGGTCACGAACTGCCCGCCGGCGGGCAGCTGCCCCCGGGCCGCCAGCGCAGAGGCCACGTCGTCGGCCGCATAGACGTTGGTGAGCCAGTCACTGAGCACGGACGCAAGCGCCGCGTCATGGCCGTGTACGCGCTCAGACAGGCGCACGTGTCCCGGTAGATGCGGAACGTCGACACCGACCGCCTGGGCCGCGCTATAAAAGGCGACCCGTGCCGGCGGCGCGTTGGTGGCCAGCGCGCCGAGCATGTCGAGTCGGCCGACTTCCAGCGCCTCGATGCGCTCGCGCAGCACGGCTTCGAAGGCGACCTCCCAGCCGGCCTCGACCTGCAGCTTCTTGAACACGCGCGGCAGCGACTCCAGGCCCTGCGCGCGCAGCCAGGGATCAAGTTTCTCGTCGGCTTCGACATTGGCCTGCAGGTCGCGCAGCGCGGCGAGCCGCGCTTCCAGCCGCGCCAGCGTGTCGGTCTCCCTGGTGCGCGCCTCCAGCTGCGCCGAGCGCTCGGCCTGCAGCCGCGGCACCGAGTCATCGGTCTCCTGCAGCCGGGCCGAGGCCGCCTCGAACGCCTCCTGCAGGCGATCGATCTCGCCTTTGAGCTGCGCCAGGCGCGCCTCATCGTGCGCGCCGAGCTGGCGCTTTTCATCGTCCAGCCGTTCACGTCGCTGCTGCAGGCCCGACAGCTGACGATCCAGGTTGCGCTGTTCGCTGCCGGCGGCCTCGATCGACTGCTCGGCGAGCGCCGCCTCGGCACGGCTGGCAGTCAGTCGCTCGCGAGCTTGCTGATACGCATCTTCGAGCGCCGGCAGGCTCGCCTCGTGCTCGCTGGCTTGCGCGCGTGCCGTTTCCAGCCGCTCGCCCCACGCGTCGACCTGCCGCTGCAGCTCGGCCGCCCGTGCGTCGAGGTCGGCGTTCTCGCGGCTGCGCCGCTCGCGGTTGGCGGCGAGCGTCTCGGACTGCGCCACCAGGCGGGCGCGGCTGTCGACGATCAAGCGGATCTCGGACTCGAGCTTGCCGATCTCGGCATTGATGCGAAACACCTCGCCTTGCGCGGCATGCACGCTGTCGCCCGCCGCGTAGTGCGCGGCGCGCGCCTCTTCCAGCCGTGCCTCCACGCCACGCATCTCGGCGATGTGCGCCTCCAGCGCGCTGGTGCGCGCCTCGATGTCGCGCGCCACCTTGTCCTGCTCGGCCGCGGCCTCGCGCTTGCGCGTGAGCCACAGCAGCTGCTGCTGCTCGTCGTGCTGCCGCTTGTACTCGTGATACTGGCGCGCCACCTCGGCCTGCTGCTCGAGCTTGCCGATCTGTGCATCGAGCTCGCGCAGGATGTCTTCCACCCGCGTAAGGTTGTCGCGCGTGTCGGACAGCCGGTTCTCGGTCTCGCGGCGGCGCTCCTTGTACTTGGACACACCCGCCGCCTCCTCGAGGAACACGCGCAGCTCTTCCGGTCGCGCCTCGATGATGCGCGAGATCATCCCCTGGCCGATGATGGCGTAGGCGCGCGGGCCCAGGCCGGTGCCGAGGAACATGTCCTGCACGTCGCGCCGGCGCACGGTCTGGTTGTTGATGTAGTAGCTGGAGGTGCCGTCGCGCGTGAGCACGCGCTTGACCGAGATCTCGGCAAAGCGGCCCCACTCGCCGCCGATGCGGCCTTCGTTGTTCTCGAACACCAACTCCACACTGGCGCGGCCGCCCGGCTTGCGGTTGGCCGAGCCGTTGAAAATGACGTCCTGCATGGACTCGCCGCGCAGCTCGGCGGCCTTGCTCTCGCCAAGCACCCAGCGGACGGCATCGATCACATTGGACTTGCCGCAGCCGTTGGGGCCGACCACGCCCACCAGGCTGCCAGGCACTTCGATCTGCGTCGGATCGACGAAAGACTTGAAGCCGGCCAGTTTGATCTGCCGCAGGCGCACGGGTGGTCCCTGGAGATGGTGGTGCGCCGTGAACCGCTGCGCGCACCGTCGTGGTTACGGTGAGAGGCTCGAATTGTTGGGATGACGCACTGGCTTCGCATGCTCTGTCCGTAGAATGATAACCAAGCAAGCTCATTAGCTTGAAAACCGCGCCGCCATGCCCAGCACTCCCAGCAAGACACTCGACACGTTTCCGAACCCGAATCCCAAGCGTGACTACGTCGTGCACATCGAGGTTCCGGAGTTCACCTGCCTGTGCCCGCTCACCGGACAGCCGGACTTCGCCACGCTGGTGCTGGACTACGTTCCGGACAAGCGCAACGTGGAGCTCAAAGCGCTCAAGATGTACACGTGGTCATACCGTAACGAGGGGGCGTTCCACGAGGCGGTGACCAACAAGATCCTGGATGACATCGTTGGCGCCATTGCACCGCGCTTTGCCCGCCTGACGGCCAGGTGGTACGTGCGCGGCGGCATCTTCACCACCGTGGTCGCCGAGCATCGCAAGAAGGGCTGGACGGCGGCACCGTATATCGAGCTCGGGCGGATCGGCGTCGAAGGCGCGCCGATGCGCGGCTAGGCGATCGACCGAGCGATGAACGCGGACCTCGCCAAGCTGCAACCGTATCCGTTCGAGCGGCTGCGCGCCCTGTTCGCCGGCGCCACACCGCCAGCCGCCCTGCCGCATATCAACCTTTCGATCGGTGAGCCCAAGCACGCGACGCCGCCGCTCATAAAGGAGGCGCTGGTGGCGCATCTGGGCGGGCTTTCCAACTATCCGGTGACGGCGGGAACTGACGCCTTGCGCCAGGCGGTTGCCGCTTGGCTCCAGCGCCGCTACCAGCTTGCATCGCTCGACGCCGCCACGCAGGTGCTGCCGGTCAACGGCTCGCGCGAGGCGCTGTTTTCTTTTGCGCAAGCGGTGATTGACCGCAGCCGCGAGGCGATCGTTGTTTCGCCCAATCCGTTCTATCAGATCTATGAAGGCGCAGCACTCCTGGCCGGCGCGCGGCCGCTATTCCTGCCCACCACGCCGGCCAACGGTTTTCGCATGGATTTCGCGTCCGTGCCGCCCGGCGAGTGGGCCAAGGCGCAGCTCGTGTACGTGTGCACACCGGGCAATCCCACCGGCCGGGTCATGACGCTGGACGAGTGGCGCGAGCTCTTTGCCCTGTCGGACAAGCATGGTTTCGTGATCGCCTCCGACGAGTGCTACTCGGAGATCTACTTTGAGGAAGGCAAGGCGCCGCTGGGCGGCCTGCAGGCGGCCGGCCAGCTCGGGCGCGATCGTTTCGAGCGGCTGGTCGTGTTCGGCAGCCTGTCCAAGCGCTCCAACGCACCGGGCCTGCGCTCGGGTTTCGTGGCCGGCGACGCGACCATCCTCAGGCAGTTCCTGCTGTATCGCACGTACCACGGCAACGCCATGAGCCCGCCGGTGCAGGCGGCCAGCATCGCCGCCTGGAACGACGAAGCGCATGTGGCCGAGAACCGGCGCAAGTACGCGTCCAAGTTCGACGGGGCGACTCCCGTCATCGGCAAGGTGCTCGCCACGCAGCGGCCGGATGCCGCGTTCTACCTGTGGGCGCGCACGCCTATCGACGATGAGCGCTTTGCGCAGCGCCTGTATGCCGAGCAGCACGTCACGGTGCTGCCGGGCAGCTACCTGTCACGCACCGTGAACGGCCACAATCCGGGCGCTGGCTTCGTGCGCGTTGCGCTTGTGGCCGAGGTGCCCGAGGTCCTGCAAGCCGCCGAGCGCATCGCCGCCTTTGGCGCCACCCTTTGAACGCACCGTATCGGAACCTCACATGGACGCAGAAAAAGTCATCGAAGCCGCCTGGGAACACCGCGCCACCATCAGCCCCGGGGCCGAACTCGGCGAAGTCCGCGCGGCCGTCAACGAGACTATTGCACGCCTGGACCGCGGCGAGACCCGCGTCGCGCAGAAGGCGGGCGGCCAGTGGGTCGTGCACCAGTGGATCAAGAAGGCCGTGCTGCTGTCGTTCCGCCTGCACGACAACCAGGTGATGGAGACGGGCGGCTATGCCCGCTTCTTCGACAAGGTGCCGACCAAGTTCGCCGACTACTCCGAAGGCGACTTCGTTGCCGGGGGGTTCCGGGTCGTGCCACCGGCCACCGTCCGCCGCGGCGCCTACATCGCGCGCAATGCAGTGCTGATGCCGTCCTACGTCAACATCGGCGCGTACGTGGACGAAGGCACGATGGTCGACACCTGGGCGACCGTCGGCTCCTGCGCGCAGATCGGCAAGAACGTTCACCTGTCGGGCGGTGTGGGCATCGGCGGCGTACTCGAACCACTGCAGGCCAATCCGACCATCATCGAGGATAACTGCTTCATCGGCGCCCGCTCGGAGGTGGTCGAGGGCGTGATCGTCGAGGAAAACTGCGTCCTCGGCATGGGCGTCTTCATCGGCCAGAGCACCAAGATCTTCAACCGCGAGACCGGCGAGGTGACCTATGGCCGCGTGCCGGCGGGGTCCGTGGTGGTGGCCGGCTCCCTGCCCTCGAGGGACTGCAACCTGTATTGCGCGGTGATCGTCAAGCAAGTGGACGCGAAGACGCGAGCCAAGACGAGCATCAACGAGCTGCTGCGCGCCTGACGGGGCGGTCTGCCACGGCTGCCGGACGGCGCAGGTGCGGCACGGGAGCAGCGCTATTCGGTCATTCGACCGACTACCCCGCAGCGGGCGGGCTGCGTATGCTCAGGCGATTCTCTCGCCCGATGCGCATGCAAGGACACATCGGGTTCGGAAATCCAGACAAGCGAGGCGGCAAGAATGATGGGGCTGGATCGACTGTTCCACCTGATGTCCGAAAAGGACGCCTCCGACCTGTATCTGGCGGCGGGGTCGCCGGTGACCGTGAAGATCAACGGCGTGTGCGTGCCGATCAACCAGGACCGCCTGGCGCCGCAGGGCGTCGTCGGTTTACTGGCGGAGCGGCTGACCGAGGCGCAGTTTCGCGAGCTCGAAGAGACCAAGGAGCTGAACGTCGGCCTTCCAGTACAGGGGATGGGCAGCTTTCGCCTGTCGGCCTTCATGCAGCGTGGCTACGTCTCCGCGGTCGTCCGCTTCATTCCGCATGAAGTACCGCGCCTGGACCAGCTGATGCTGCCGGACGTCCTGAAGACGCTCGTCATGGAGCGGCGAGGCCTGCTCCTGGTGGTGGGCGCAGCCGGTTCAGGCAAGTCAACCACCATCGCGTCGATGCTCGACCATCGCAACGAGCTTGCCACGGGCCACATCCTGACCTTTGAAGACCCGATCGAGTACCTGTTTCGCAACAAGAAGTCGATTGTCAATCAGCGCGAGATTGGCACCGATGCAGACAGCCTGAGCGTGGCGCTGCGCAATGCGTTGCGGCAGGCGCCGGATGTCCTGTTTATCGGCGAAATCCGTGACCGCGAGGCGATGGCGGCCGCACTGGCCTATGCGCTATCCGGTCATCTTGTCGTGGCAACCATGCACGCGACCAATGCGGCGCACGCGCTGAATCGGGTCATCAACTTTTACACGCCGGAAACCCGGACAGCCTTGTTTCAGGACCTGGCGGCCGCGCTCAAGGCCGTCGTCTCGCAGCGACTGGTGCGCTCGCGCAAAGGCGGCCGGGTGCCAGCGGTCGAAATCCTGATGAACCAGGGCCGCACGGCCGACCTGATCGAGCGCGGGGACGTGCAGTCGATCAAGGAGTCGATGGAGCAGAGCCTGTCGCCCGAGAGCCAGTCCTTCGAGCAGAGCCTTTACACGCTGCTGCAGAAAGACGTTGTCACGCGCGAGGACGCGCTGGCGACGGCCGATTCGAATAACAACCTTCTCTGGCTCATCAATAACGCAGGCAAGCCAGCCTCACCGCATGGCAATGTGGCGACAAAAGAGGCTGTCCCCGCGTCGGCCTCGTTCTCCGATTTCACGCTCAACATTTGACACTGCGCGCTCCGCGCGCAGCCCATACTGATTGGTTGCCTGCGCTCCGGAGCGGCCACGGGCTTCGGCAAAGATCAAGGGCAACGCAAGCGCTTGTGCGGCCCGCCTTCTGCTCTGGCATGCTACACAGTTTGTCTGCTTGACCAATCACGGATCACCAAATCATGTCCGCCACGTTCGACCTTGCGCAGGATCTCATCCGTCGTCCCTCCGTCACGCCGGTCGATGCGGGATGCCAGGAGCTGATTGCGCAGCGCTTGGCGTCGCTTGGCTTCAAGGCCGAGACATTCGCACGCAATGGGACGACCAACCTGTGGCTGCGGCGTGGCACCGCGCGCCCGAATGTGACCTTTGCTGGACATACGGACGTGGTGCCTACCGGGCCGCTGGAGCAGTGGTCGAGCGATCCGTTCCAGCCCACTGTTCGCGACGGGCTGCTCTATGGACGCGGCGCGTCCGACATGAAGTCCTCGATCGCCGCTTTCGTCGTCGCGGCCGAGGAGTTCGTCGCGCGCCATCCACGGCACGCAGGGTCGATTTCGCTGCTGATCACCTCCGATGAAGAAGGCCCGGCAACGGACGGCACCATACTGGTCGTGGAGGAACTGGTCCGGCGTGGCGAGGCGATCGACTGCTGCATCGTGGGTGAACCGACGTCGGTCGAGCGGCTGGGCGACACGATCAAGAATGGGCGGCGCGGCTCGCTGTCGGGCAAGCTCGTCGTCGAGGGCGTGCAGGGCCATGTTGCCTACCCGCAGCTCGCCAGAAACCCGGTGCATCTGCTGGCACCGGCGCTGGCCGAGCTCGCCGCCGAGGTCTGGGATCATGGCAATGACTACTTTCCACCCACGACGTTCCAGGTCTCCAACATCAAGGCAGGCACTGGCGCGACGAATGTGATCCCCGGCACCTGCGAAGTGGACTTCAACCTGCGCTTCGCGCCGGTGTCCACGGCGCCGCGATTGCAGGAGCAGATCGAGACCATCCTGCGCAAGCATGGGCTACTATTTGACTTGCGCTGGACCGTGGGCGCGCGGCCGTTCCTGACGCAACGTGGCTCGCTGGTCGATGCGATCAGCCACGCGATCGCGGCCGAAACTGGCGCCGCCCCAGAGCTGTCCACCACGGGCGGAACCTCGGATGGTCGTTTCATCGCCACCATGTGCGAGCAGGTTGTCGAGTTCGGTCCACCCAATGCAACAATTCACAAGATTGACGAATGCATCCGGGTTGCGGACCTGGAGCCGCTCAAAGACATCTACCGCCGCACGCTCGAGCAGTTGCTGACGCGCTAGCCGCGGCAGTGAAAGGCCAAGAAGAACAATCTCGAGGAGACCACTCGTGTCGATTGACGCCCAGGCAAACCTGCGCACCTTGCGCGATGTGCTTCGCTTTGCCGTCACCCGCTTCAATGACGCCGAGGTCTACTTCGGACATGGTCAGGTCGACGCTTTCGAGGAGGCGAGTTTCCTCGTCATGCGCTCACTCAAGCTGCCGCTCGATCGTCTGGACGTGTTTCTAGGCGCCTACCTAACCCACGCAGAGATCAACACCCTGCTGCAGCAGATCGATCTGCGGGCAAAAAAGCGCGTGCCGGCGGCCTACATCCTGAAGGAAGCCTGGCTACAAGGCCTGCGTTTCTACGTCGACGAGCGCGTGATCATCCCGCGTTCGTTCATCGGAGAGCTGCTCAAGGACGAATTGGCGCCGTGGATCGAGCAGCCGCATGCGGCGTTGGACATTCTCGATCTATGCACAGGCTCTGGCTGCCTTGCGATCCTCGCCGCCGAGGTGTTTCCTAATGCGGCGGTGGTCGCCGCGGACATTTCAAAAGACGCGCTCGCGGTCGCAAAGAAGAACGTGACCGACTACGGACTGGAGTCGCGGGTGAAGCTGACCGAGTCCGATCTCCTCGCCGGCGTCGGCGCACGGCGGTACGACGTGATCCTGTGCAACCCGCCCTATGTGCCCGACGCGTCGATGCAGAAGCTGCCGAAGGAGTACCTGCACGAGCCCGAGCTTGCGCTGGCCGGCGGCGCCGATGGCATGAAATTCATCAAGCGCCTGCTGCGCGAAGCGCGCGGAAGTCTTAAGCGCGGGGGCATGTTGTTCGTGGAAGTCGGCGGCGAGCGTGCGACGGTCGAACGGCAGTTCAAGGACGTGCCGATGACCTGGCTCACGACGAGCGCTGGGGATGACATGGTCTTCATGTGCCGGCAGGAAGAGTTGCCTTAAGGCGGTCAGCTTCGTGCCCTGACGCGCTGTGCCGCGGGTAGAGCGCCCGCCCCGGCGTCGCGAGCCGCGTAGCGGCAACTTTGCAGTGCTCCGTGAGCCGGGCGTCGGGGTAAAGGTCGTTCACGCGGTCGACGGCCCCCGGCCGCCGTGCGTGCTTCGGGCCGAAACGCAAGGGGCCGGTGCACCGCCCATGGCAAGCCGTGGCCGCACTTTGTCACGTCAGCGGCGCGCCCGGTGCGAGCCAAGGCCGGCCCTCTGTACGATCCACGCCCATGCTTCGCCTACTCGACGTCGCGCTAGCACGCGGCATTCGCACCCTCTACAAGAACGTCTCGCTGATCGGCCGCCCAGGCGAGCGGATTGGGCTCGTCGGCGCCAACGGCTGCGGCAAGTCCACCCTGTTCGCGGCCATCCTCGGGGATCTCGGGCTGGAGGCGGGCGCACTGGAGCGGCCACCGCTGGCGCGCATCGCGCACGTCGCGCAGGACATCGAGGCGGCTGATGAAACGGCGCTCGACTACGTGCTCGCGGGACATGCACCGCTGATGGCGGCGCGGCAGGAGCTGGCGGCCGCCGAGGCCGGCCATGACGAGATGCAACTGGCACACGCGCACGCGCTGCTGGCCGAGATCAACGAAGGCGCGGTGATCGCCCAGGCCAAGACCGTGATGCACGGTCTGGGCTTCGCTGAAGTGCAAACCAGCAAGCGCGTGGCCGAGTTTTCCGGGGGATGGCGCAACCGGCTTGCGCTGGCGCGTGCCCTGCTGCGCCCGGCGGACCTGCTGCTCCTGGATGAGCCGACCAACCATCTCGATCTGGACTCGGTGGTGTGGCTGGAGGCCTGGCTCAAGCGCCAGGAGGCCACGTTGCTGGTCATCTCGCACGACCGCGAGTTCCTCGACCGCTGCACCGAGGCCACATGGCAGGTGGCCGACGGCACGATAACGCGCTACGCAGGCAACTATTCGGCCTTTGAACTGGCCTGGCTGGAGCGCATCAAGCAGCAGGACGCCGCTGCGCGCGCGTACGAGCGCACTGCAGCGCACCTGCAAGGCTTCATTGACCGCTTTCGTGCCAAGGCCACCAAGGCACGCCAGGCGCAGAGCCGCATCAAGATGCTCGAGAAGCTCCAGGTGGTGGAGCCCGCGCGCGCGCGACGCGAATGGCGCTTCGAGTTCCTGCAGCCGCTCAAGCTGCCCGAGCGGCTGATCGAAGCGGAGGCCATGGCGCTCGGCTACGGCGATCGGAAGGTGCTCGCAGGCGTGCAGTTCCTGGTGCGCTCGGGTGACCGGATCGGTGTCCTGGGCGTCAATGGCGCTGGCAAGTCAACCCTCGTGAAGGCGATCGCGCGCGAGCTCGAGCCGCAGGCCGGCGAGTTGCGTCGCGGTGCCGGCCTGGAGATTGGCTACTTTGCCCAGCATCAGCTCGATCAGCTGCGGCCTGACGAATGCCCGCTGCAGCACCTGCGGCGGTTGGCACTCGATCTGAATCCCAACGTGCGCGAGCAGGAGCTACGCGATTTTCTCGGCACCTATCGCTTCAGCGGCGATCTGGCGAGCCAGCCGGTGGGGCCGATGTCGGGCGGAGAAAAGGCGCGTTGCGCGCTGGCGCTGCTTGCCTGGCGCCGCCCCAATTTGCTGGTGCTGGACGAGCCGACCAATCACCTCGACATGGAGACGCGCGAGGCGCTTGCCATGGCACTGTCGTCGTTCGAGGGTGCGCTGCTCCTTGTGTCGCACGACCGGCATTTGCTGCGGGCGACCACGGACAGCTTGTGGCTCGTGCATGACGGCCGCCTGGCTTCATTCGATGGCGACCTCGATGACTACGCCGCGCTGGTGCTCGCCAGCCGGCGCGAAGAGCGTGACAACGATGACGGTGAGAAAGCGCGCGATGACGAGGCGCGCAGGCGCAAGGACCTGCGCAAGCAGGAGGCCGAAGAACGCCAGCGGCAGGCCAGCGCACGCAAGCCACTGCAAAGCCAGCTGCGGAAGGTCGAGAAGGAGCTGGCGCCTGTCTCCGCCGAACTGCGCGAGCTGGACAGCAAGCTCGCGGACCCCGGCTTCTATCACGAGGGCGACGCCGCCGAAGTCGCCGCCGTGCTGAAGCGGCGCGGTGAACTCGCGCTCAAGGTCGAGGCGCTGGAGGAACGCTGGTTGCAGTTGCAGGCCGAACTGGAGGCGATCACATGAGCCCGCCGGGCCGCCCCAAGGGCGCATCTGCCGCACGGGAGGTCAAGTGACCCAGCCGTTAGCCGGCCTGCGCATCCTCGACCTGACGCGCCTGTTGCCCGGTCCGGCGGCAACGATGCACCTGGCCGACTTCGGCGCCGAGGTCATCAAGATCGAAGACCTCGGCGAGGGCGACTACCTGCGCAGCTTTCCGCCGTTCGTCCGCGACGCCAGCGGGCAGCAGATCAACCCGACCTACGTTGCGCTCAATCGCGGCAAGCGATCGATGCGCCTGAACCTGAAGAGCCCGCAGGGCCGCGAAGTGCTGCTGCGCCTGGCGGAGCAAGCGGACGCGCTGATCGAAAGCTTTCGGCCGGGCACGCTGGACAAGCTTGGTCTTGGCTGGGACGCGCTGCATGCGCGTGCGCCCCGGCTCGTGCTGTGCTCGATTTCCGGCTACGGCCGGGACGGCCCACTGGAGCACGCCGCCGGGCACGACCTGAACTACATCGCGCTGGCGGGCGTGCTCGACCAGGTCCGCGCCGAGGGTCAGCCTGCGATCCCCAACCTGCAGTTGGGCGACGTGCATGGCGGCACGCTCACCGCACTTGCTGCCTTGCTGATCGCATTGCTTGGCGCGCAACGCACGGGCCAGGGCCGGCAGGTCGACGTCGCGATGACCGATGCGCTGCTGGCGCACCACGTGTTTCCACACGGTGATCTCGACTGTGGCGTGAGCCCACGACCCGGCCAGACCCTGCTGACGGGCGGTGTCGCCTGCTACCAGGTCTATGGGTGTGCCGACGCCCGTCATCTGGCGGTCGGCGCCTTGGAACTGAAGTTCTGGCGCAGTTTTTGTGCCGGCGTCGGCCTCGACGCGTTGGCCGACGCACACTGGTCGATCGACGTGGCGCAGGCACCGGGCACGCCAGCGGCACGTGCGCTGATCGAGCAGGTGGCCGGGCATCTGCGCAGCCAAACGCGGGCATACTGGCTCGATCGGCTGGCGCGCGCGGACGCCTGCGTCGCCCCGGTGCTGACACCTGCGGAAGCGCTCGAGCATCCGCAGGCGGTCGCACGCGAACTCGTGCACCGGGTGGGCGGCGTCACACACATCGGTCCGCTGGCACGGATGACCGGCCTCGGCTTTGCAGTCGCGCCCACGGAGGCACCCGGCACCAGTTCTCGCGCGCTCCTGCAGCAGGCGGGCTACAGCACCTCGGACATCGACGCGCTCATCGCGGGCGGCGCGCTTGCCGAAGCAAAGGAGCAGGCCGCGTGATCGAGCGTCGCCGAATCCTCCTGATGCGCCACGGCGCCGTCGAGTACTTCGATGCGCAAGGCCGCGCCTACCCGCCAGATGCGGTGCCACTGACGCCCGCCGGCATCGCGCAGGCGCGCGCGATGGGCCGGGCGCTGGCCGCGCATCAGGTTCGCGTCGACCGCGTGATCATCAGCGGCCTGCTGCGCACGCAGATGACGGCGCACGAGGTGCTCGCTGGCCTGGGCACCTCGGCCCCCGTCGAAGAGCACCCCGCGCTGCAGGAGATCCGGCCCGGGCGCCTGGCCGACATCCCGCCGGCGCGCCTGCGCGAGGCGTTCATCGGCGCCTTTCAGTCGCCACATGAAGGCCCGGTGCCGCGCGAAGTGCAGTTCCTCAATGGCGAGACCATCGGCGCCCTGCTCGACCGCGTGCTGCCCGCATTGCGCGGCGTGCTGGCGAGCACGGGCTGGGACACGACGCTCATGGTGCTGCACGGGGGCGTGAACCGCGCCATCCTGTCCTGGTTCCTCACCGGCCAGGAGGTCTTCCTCGGCGGCCTGGCGCAGGACCCTGCCGGCCTGAACATCATCGACGTCGGACCCACCCCCGCAACCAGCGTCGTGCGCGTGGTGAACTTCTGTGCCCTCGATCCGCTGCAGACCGCGACGCGACTTTCGACGATGGAGCACCTGCTGCACCAGTACCTGCAGCTGCGTGAACTGCGCCGCGCGGCGGGCGAGGACGAGAATGAGCAGTCCAGCGGCCAAGCAGACCAATGAAACGACGCATTCAGCCGCGCCATCAGGCAGACCGATCACGCGGCCCGATGAGGCAGCACGATGAATGAGCAGCTCAAGCCCGTGACCGAGCGGCATCGCTTCGACGAAGCGCGTCTGGCGCAACACCTGACGCGGCATCTGACTGGCTTTGCCGGCCCGTTGGATGTCCGGCAGTTTCAGGGCGGCCAGTCGAATCCGACGTACTTGCTGGCCACACCGACGCGCCGCTACGTGATGCGCAGCAAGCCCGGGCCGGTGGCCAAGCTGCTGCCTTCGGCCCACGCGATCGAGCGCGAGTTCCGCGTCATACGCGCCCTGGCCGCGCAAGGCGTCCCGGTGCCGGAGGTGCTGCTGCTGGAAGAGGACGAGTCGGTGATCGGGCGGGCGTTCTACGTGATGGCGCACGTTGAAGGACGCACACTGTGGGACCCAAGCCTGCCGGGCATGACTGCGTCAGAGCGCGCGTCGATCTACGACGAGATGAACCGGGTGCTGGCGCAACTGCATCAGGTCGACATCGCGGCCGCTGGACTGGCCGACTACGGCAAGGCGGGCAACTATTTCGCGCGCCAAATTGGCCGCTGGAGCAAGCAGTACCAGGCAAGCGAGACGAGCCCCATCGAGGCGATGAACCGTCTCATCGACTGGTTGCCGCGGCATGTGCCGCCCGGTGATGAAACGAGCGTCGTGCACGGCGACTATCGCCTGGACAACCTGATCTTCCATCCGACCGAGCCGCGCATCATCGCCACTTTGGATTGGGAGCTTTCTACGCTCGGGCATCCGCTGGCCGACCTGTCGTACCACTGCATGATCTGGCATATCCCGCCGGGCGTGTTCCGTGGCATCGGCGGGCTGGATCACGCCGCCCTCGGCATTCCGCCAGAGCGTGCCTACGTGCAGCGCTACTGCGAGCGCGCAGGCCGCGGTGCGATCGACCACTGGAACTTCTATCTCGCCTACAACCTGTTCCGCATCGCCGCCATCCTGCAGGGCGTGTACAAGCGCGCCACCGAAGGCTTGGCGTCCAGCGATAACGCGCTGCAGACCGGCCAGAACGTGAAGGCGCTGGCCGAACTCGGCTGGCAGTTCGCGCAGCGCTGATCCGATGAAGATGATCGAGGTCCGGGTGAAGCCCTCCAGCGCGCACGACGGGCTTCAGCCGCAAGCTGACGGCAGCTAGGTCGCGCGAGTGAAGGCGGCCCCGGTGGATGGCAAGGCAGACGAGGAGCTCACGGCGCTCATCGCCACGCACTTCGGGCTGCGCAAGGCACAGGTTCGCATCCGTCACGGCAGCACCGGCCGGCGCAAGCGCATCGAACTCGCTGTCGACCGATAGCGCTGCGCACGCGCTGGCCGCTGGCTGTCACGGCCGCACGACCACCTTGCCGATAACGCGCCGCTTCAGCAGATCCTCCAGCACCTGCGGCACGTCGGCCAGGCCAACGACACGCGACACGTGCGGCTTCAGGCGACCCTGCGCCAGCCAGCCGAACAGCGACTGCAGCATCAGCGCGTTGGCGGCGGGCTCGCGCTTGGCGAACTCGCCCCAGAACACGCCCACCGCACTTGCCCCCTTGAGCAGCAGCAGGTTGGCCGGGATCTGCGGAATCGAGCCGTTGGCAAAGCCCACGATCAACAGGCGGCCGCGCCAGGCGATCGAACGCAAGGCAGTTTCGGTGTAGTCGCCCCCCACGGGGTCGTAGATCACGTCCACACCCTTGCCGTCGGTCAGCGCCTTGATGGCGTCGCGCAGTTCGAGCTGCGAATAGTTGATCAGCGCATCGGCACCGTGCGCGTGCGCCGCGGTGAGCTTTTCGTCCGTCGATGCCGCGGCCAGCACGCGAGCGCCGATCACCTTGCCGAGTTCCACCGCCGCCAACCCCACCCCACCGCCGGCGCCGAGCACGAGCAGGGTCTCGCTGCTCTTGAGCTGCGCGCGATCGATCAGCGCGTGATGCGACGTTGCGTAAGTGAGCGTGAAAGCGGCGGCAACGGTCTCGTCGATGCCGGCCGGCAGCGGTGCGACCTGCCTGGCATCCGCACACACATACTGCGCAAAGCCGCCAATGCCAACGAAGGCGACCACGCGATCACCCGCCTCCAAATGGCGCACGCCCTCGCCCACGGCGTCGACATGCCCGGACACCTCCGTGCCCGGCACGAACGGCAACGGCGGCTGTAGTTGGTACTTGCGCTGCACGATCAGCGCATCCGGAAAATTGACCCCCGCCGCCGCCACCCGGATGCGTACCTCTCCGGGCTTAGGGTCGGGCTGCGCCATTTCGCCCACCACCAGCGTGCCCGGGCTGCCCCACTGCACGCATTGCACCGCCTGCATCATTGCCATTGCGTCTCCTCGTCAGTGTCTGCTGCGGCGCCCGACCCAGCCGACCGCCGCCCCTGCGCTATTCTGGCCGCAGACGACACAACAGACGACGAGTCAGTCGCGAGGGTGCCATGGAGTTCGAGACCAGCCCGACGGTGCAAGCGCTGCAGGCGCGTGTCGACGCCTTCATGCAGCAGCACGTCTTTCCCAACGAACGCCGTTTTGCCGAAGAGGTCGAGGACAACACCCGCCAGGGTGCGCGCTGGACGCCGACCAAGATCGTCGAGGAACTGAAGGTCAAAGCACGCGCAGAGGGCCTGTGGAACTTGTTTCTGCCCGACTCGCACTACGGCGCTGGCCTGAAGAACGTCGAGTACGCGCCGCTGGCCGAGCTCATGGGCCGCGTGCCCTGGGCCAGCGAGGTGTTCAACTGCAACGCGCCCGATACCGGCAACATGGAAACGCTGGAGCGCTACGGCTCGCCCGCGCAGAAGACACAGTGGCTGGAGCCGCTGCTGGCGGGCGAGATCCGTTCGGCCTTCGCGATGACCGAGCCGGCGGTCGCCTCGTCGGATGCGACCAACATCCAGACCGAGATCCGGCGCGCGGGAGACCATTACGTCATCAACGGCCGTAAATGGTGGACCTCCGGCGCCGGCGACCCGCGCTGCAAGATCTACATCGTGATGGGCAAGACCGACCCGGACGCGCCGCGCCACGCGCAGCAGTCGATGATCCTGGTGCCCGCCGATACGCCGGGCCTGAAGGTACTACGGCCACTGAACGTGTTCGGCTACGACGACGCGCCGCATGGTCACATGGAAGTCGACTTCGACAACGTGCGCGTGCCAGTGGGGAACATCCTGCTGGGCGAGGGACGCGGCTTCGAGATCGCCCAGGGCCGCCTAGGCCCAGGCCGCATCCATCACTGCATGCGTTGCATCGGCCTGGCAGAGCGGGCGCTGGCGCTGCTGTGCAAGCGCCTGTCGGAGCGCATTGCCTTCGGCGGCCCGGTGGCGCGGCAGAGCGTGTGGCACGAGCGCATCGCCGAGGCGCGCTGCATGATCGACCAAGCGCGCCTGCTGACGATGAAGGCCGCGTGGATGATGGACACGGTCGGCAACAAGGCCGCGAAAGCCGAGATCGCGATGATCAAGGTCGTGGCGCCGAACGTCGCCTGCACCGTGCTCGACTGGGCGATCCAGGCGCATGGCGGTGGCGGCATGTGCGACGACTTTCCCATCGCCTACGCCTACACGCTGGCGCGCACGCTGCGCCTGGCCGACGGTCCCGATGAGGTGCATCGCAACGCGATTGCCAAGATCGAGATTGCCCGGCATTTGTCCGGGCCATGAGCCTCGCCTACCGACTCCGGCCGGCGCTCGACAGCGACTTCGCAGCGATCTTGCGCCTGAACGAGCTTGAACTGACCGCCACCAGTGCGCTCGACGCTGCCCGCCTCGCGCGCCTGCACGCGCAGGCCTGCATGCATCAGGTCGCGCAGGCCAGTGACCGGCTGCTCGGCTTTCTGCTGGTCCTGCCGGCCGGGTGCGACTACGGCAGCCCGAATTACCGCTGGTTTGCCGAGCGCTACAACGAGTTCTGGTACGTTGATCGCATCGTGGTGGACCCTGCCTTGCGCGGCAGCGGCGTCGGGGCGGCGCTTTATGGCCAACTGATCGAGCAGGCTCGACTGGCGGGCGTGCCGCGCTTGACCTGCGAGTTCAACGTCGTGCCCGCCAATGCCGCATCCGAGAAGTTTCACCGGCGCTTCGGGTTCAGCGAAGTCGCACAGCAATGGATCGGCGGCGGTGCAAAGTGCGTTTCTCTGCAAGAGCTTGCCCTCGCGGCGGGCCGCTAGACCACTTTTGTCGCATCAATTTCCGGAGGAGGCGATGATCGATCTGTACTCCTGGCCAACGCCAAACGGCCACAAGATTCACATCATGCTCGAGGAGTGCGCGCTGCCGTACGCCGTGCACGCCGTTGACATCGGCGCGGGCGATCAGTTCAAGCCGGAGTTCCTGAAGATCAGCCCGAACAACAAAATTCCGGCGATCGTCGATTCCGAGGGCCCGGACGGCAAGCCGATCTCGGTCTTCGAGTCGGGCGCGATCCTGCTCTACCTCGCGGGCAAAACGGGCAAGTTCCTGCCGAAGGACGTGCGCGGCAAGTATCTGGCGCTGCAATGGCTGATGTTCCAGATGGGCGGCTTCGGCCCCATGCTGGGCCAAGCCCATCACTTTCGCATCTATGCGCCCGAGAAACTGCCGTACGCAATCGACCGCTACACCAACGAAGCCAAGCGACTGTATGGCGTCATCGACAAGCGGCTTGCGCAGGCCGAGTACATGGCCGGCGAGTACTCGGTCGCCGACATGGCCATTTTTCCGTGGACGCGCTCGCACGCCAACCAGGGCATCAACCTGGCGGATTATCCAAACGTCAAGCGCTGGTACGACGCCATTGATGCGCGCCCAGCCGTACAAAAGGCCCTGCGGGTGCTCGCCGACCGTCGCAAGCCGCAGATGAACGACAAGGACAAGGAGACGCTGTTCGGCAAGGGGCAGTACGAGAAGCGCTGAGCGCAGATGGGTGATCGGCGATCACCGACCACCCATTACTGCAGATCATTCAGCAGGTGCGCAAACGGGATCGGCGTCACGTTGATGCCCTCCTCGTTGAGCGACTGCGCTTCTTCCTTGGAGGTGACCCCGCGGATGCCGCGCGCGGGCACCTCGTTGTAGTGGATCTTGCGCGCCTCTTCGGCAAAGCGCTCACCCACGTCCTCGGTGTTCCTGGCGATCTCGCGCGCCATGGTCATGAACATGGACTGCATCTGCGCCGGTGTCGGCATCATGGCCGCCTGCTTTGCGCCGTCGGGCGGCGCCGCAGCCACCATCGGCTCGCAGGCGGCCTTGCCCACATAGGGAGCCGTCGGCGCCTTTACCACCTCGCTGCTATCGCAAATGGGGCAAGCGAGCAGGCCACGCTCGCGCTGCGCCTCGAAATCTTCCGCCGAGGAGAACCAACCCTCGAAGGTGTGCGTGTTCTCGCAGCGAAGGTTGAAGACCTTGATTGGCATGAACGTCCAGTGGTGCCGCGGGCCGGAATCGAACCGGCACGCTCCTGTTACAGAGCCGCGGATTTTAAGTCCGCTGTGTCTACCAATTTCACCACCGCGGCGCGTGGATGAGATGGCCGTCGCGCCTGATTGTAGGGGCCACCGAGGCGCAGCGGCCTAAGCCTCGACGAAGCTCAGGTACGCCCACGCCGCCAGGCAGACGGCGATGACGGCCACACTGGCACTCGCCGTCGTGCCAAACGCGGCGGCGATCCACAGCAAGGCCTCGTGCAGGACGGCTGCCGCCTGTTCGCAGCCGGTCATGATCGCGCCCTGAAACCCGGTGAGCACGGCCCATTTGCACGCGTAACCGGGCAGGTAGCGCCGCAATTCACGGTTGTAGCGGTACGCGGCTGCCCGCTCCAGCATGCTGCCGCGGCTGGCGTCGCGAAACAGCCAGAACGGCCAGAGATAGCGGTACAGCAGATGGAAGAACGAGTCCGAGCGCTGCATAAGGCTCCCGTCCGTCGCTACGATAGCCTGGGCGACACCATGTCGCACGAGGCAATCTGCATACTAGGCACTAGACCTGATCTGAATGGCGCTGAAAAGACCGCAAAAAGTGGAAGGCGGACCCGTGCCGGACAGCGCCGGCTGGCCGGTGGCACCGGCGAGCAGGCAGTCCCGGCAACGACCTGACCTACACTGCGCGCCGGCCATCGCAGCGACGTTCAGGCTCCAAATGCAAACCGTCCGACCGCACGGCGCGTGCCCGTTCAAACAGCACCGCCTGGCGCGCATCGTCGCCTCGATCGCCGCTGCGCTGGCGCCTGGGTTGGGCATGGCATGCACTGCCAGCACCTTGCCGCCGTTCGATGCGACGGGCACGTCGGGCTGGGTACACACCCCGCTGTCGCGCCTGAAGCGCGACACCGACTACCGCGCCGTGCGGGATGGCAGCGATCGCGTACTGCAGGCCAAGGCGAACGGCAGCGCATCGGCCTTTGTCCATATGCAGGCGGCCGATCCGACGGCGCGGCCCGTTCTGGCCTGGCGCTGGCGGACCGACGCCCTCGTCAGTGCCGCCGACAACAAGGACGCCAAGCGCGAGGACGCACCCGTGCGCGTCATCGTCGGCTTCGATGGCGACAAGTCCAAGCTGCCGGAGAACGAGCAGCGCCGGTTTTCGATGGCCAAGAAACTGTCGGGCCGCGACATGCCCTACGCGACGCTGATGTACATCTGGGAGAACCGGCAGCCGGTGGACACCGTGATCGACAGCGCGCACACCGAGCGACTGAAAATGATCGTGGTCGAGAGCGGAACGCAGGGCGTCGGCAACTGGCGCTCGTACCAGCGCAACCTGGTGAAGGACTACGAGAAGGCGTTCGGCGAGAGGCCGGGGCGAATCCTCGGCTTTGCAGTGATGACAGACACGGACAACACCGGCGCTTCCGTCACCGCGCTCTATGGCGCGCTGCAGCTTAAGTGCGAGTAACGAGCAGTCGCGCTTGCGCTTGGCGCGTTCAGGGCGCAGGCGCGATCAGGCCGGATCGACCCATCGCGTCGACAATCACGTCGACAAAGGCCTTCACTTCCTTCTCGATGTTGGCTGGATCGGTCGTGCGCGTGCGCGCAGCCCATTCGATCCGATCGGCCGACAGGTCGGTCAGCGACGTCTGCGCGATGTAGACGTTGTAGGCGCGGACATCGGTACGCACCGGATACGCCATGCCCCAGTAGTGTCCGTACCAGCCGCGATAGCCAAAACCACCGCCGTACCACATCGGATCCTGAGTGACAACGATCTCGCGGTCCTGGCCAATGACGGCGGTCGACAACAGGTAGCGGGCACCGAGTTCGCGGGCGGCGACCACGAGGCGCTCATCGGCATCCTTGCCCAGGCCCGTTTGCACAACCGAGTAGCTGGGCATGGCCTTGATGCCGCGCGCGCGCAACTTGGCGGTCATGTCGTCTTCGTAGACACGCCTTACGGTGTCATCGCGCGCCACGCCAACCACCAGAACCGGCGCGTCGATGCGCTTGCCAGCGAACTCGGGCCGGGTCCAGCTGCCGTCGAGCGTCGTTGAGGCGCAGCCGGAAAGAACAAGCGCGAGCGCGGCGAAGGCAAGCATCACAGCGAGGCGGGGCATCTTCAGCACCTGATCAACAGTCGTCGTGGCAGGATCTTGCCGCCGGGAAAGGACAGGACGACGATGGCCAAAATTCCCGTGGCGCCGCGATGATGGAGGCGGGGGTCGGAATCGAACCGGCGTACACGGATTTGCAGTCCGCTGCATGGCCACTCTGCCACCCCGCCGTGCCAGAGCAACACAGCGACCGATATGGAGACATCGACGAAGCAAAAAGGGGAAGCATGCGCCTCCCCTTTGAAAAATCTGGAGCGGGAAACGAGTCTCGAACTCGCGACCTCAACCTTGGCAAGGTTGCGCTCTACCAACTGAGCTATTCCCGCCTGACGCCGGACCGGGATCAACTCCAGCCACGACGCGGAGCGCGATTATATCGGTCGCAAGGGGGCTGTCAAAAAGTCCAAGTAAAGCGCAGTCGCCCGCGCGCACTTCACTCGCGCCCAACAAGGTACGGCCATGCGAGCTTCAGGTAATAGAACATGGAGTACACGGTGAGCCCGGCGGCGATATAGATGAGCATCGTGCCGATCTGCGCGATGGGGATCACGCCGAAGAGCGGATCGTGAAACAGCAGCACCGGGATGGCGACCATCTGCATGATGGTCTTCATCTTGCCCAGCGCATTGACCGCGACGCTGGCTGAGGCGCCGATTTGCGCCATCCACTCGCGCAGGGCAGATATCGTGATTTCGCGTCCGATGATCACGAGCGCCACGAACTCGTCAACGCGCCCGAGCGCGACCAACACAACGAGCGCAGCGCACACCATCAGCTTGTCGGCGACCGGGTCGAGAAACGCGCCGAGCCGCGTCATCTGGCCGTACTTGCGCGCGTACCAGCCATCGACGGCGTCGGTCACAGCGGCCAGCGTGAAGAGCACGCAGGCCGACACGTTCTTGGCGTGCGGTGTGAGCCAGGCGTCGGGCAGGTAGAACACGCCGAGCACCATGGGGATCATGGCGATGCGCGCCCAGGTGAGCGCCATCGGCACGTTCATGGTCGTGCTGCTATTCGCCTGGCTGGCCATGGAGTTGCGCGTAGATCCGATCGGCCAGCTTACGCGAAACGCCATCGACCTGGGCGATGTCCTCCACCGAGGCGGCAAGCAGGCCGCGCAGCCCGCCAAAGCGCGCGAGCAGCTTCTGCCGTCGCTTGGGTCCGATGCCTTCCAGGTCCTCGACCTGGGAGGTGTTACGCGTCTTGGCGCGCCGTGCACGCATGCCGGTGATGGCAAAGCGGTGTGCCTCGTCGCGGATCTGCGCCACCAGCATCAGCGCCTGCGACTCGCGCCCCAGCACCAGCGGCGGCCGATCGTCGGGGAACACGAGCTCCTCGAGCCCGACCTTGCGCTCCTCTCCCTTGGCCACCCCCACCAGCACGCCCGGGTCGAGCCCGAGTTCCTCGAACACCTGGCGCGCGACCTCCACCTGGCCCTTGCCTCCGTCGATGAGCACGAGATTGGGAAGCGCCGCCTCGCCGCGCGCCACCACGCTGTAGCGGCGCGTGAGCACCTGGCGCATCGCGGCGTAGTCGTCGCCGGGCTCGACGTCGCTGATGTTGAAGCGCCGGTACTCCTTGGGCTGCATCGCGTGGCTTGCGTAGACCACACAGGAGGCCTGCGTGGCCTCGCCCGTCGTGTGGCTGACATCGAAGCACTCGACGCGCAGCCGCGCCGGATCGCCCTCGTCCACCTCCAGGCCCAGCACGTCGACCAGCGCCTGCGTGCGCGCCTGCTGCGAGCCTTCTTCGGCCAGGCGCCGGGCCAGGGCCAGCTTTGCATTGCCTTCGGCCATCTCGAGCCAGCGCCGGCGCTGCGCCTGGGGCTGCCGCAGGATCGAGACCTTGACCCCATCACGTTCAGCGAAAAGCCGCTGCCAGGCGGTCGCGTCCAGATCGGCATTGACCACCAGCACTGGCGGCGGTGCTTCCTCGGCATAGTGCTGCGAGAGGAACGCCTCCAGCACTTCGAGCGGATCGCTGGCCTCCTCGGCACGCAGCGGGAAATATGGCTTGTCGCCGAGGTGACGGCCACCGCGCACCATCGCCAGGTTCACGCAGGCCTGGCCGCCATCGAGCGCCACGGCGATGATGTCGGCGTCAACGTCCTGGGTCGCACCGCCGGTGGCCTCGACCGATTGCTGGTGCAGCACGCGGGATAGCGATCCCAGCTGGTCGCGCACGGCGGCGGCCTGCTCGAATTTCAGCTGCTCGGCGTACGCCTGCATCTTGGCCTCGAGTTCGGCCGTCACCTCGCGCGTCTGGCCGCGCAAGAAGCGCAGCGCGCGGTCGACGTCCTGCGCGTATGCCGCTTCGTCGATGAGCTTCACGCAGGGCGCGCTACAGCGCTGGATTTGGTGTAGCAAGCAGGGACGCGAACGGTGGCTGAACACCGTGTCCTCGCAGGTACGCAGCCTGAAGACTTTCTGCAGTTCGCGGATGCTGTCCTTCACCGCCCAGGCATTAGGAAACGGACCGAAGTACTGCGCCTTGCGGTCCACCGCGCCGCGGTAGTAGGCGATGCGCGGATACGCGTGGTGGCTGAACTTCAGGTACGGATAGCTCTTGTCGTCGCGAAACAGGATGTTGTAGCGCGGCGCCAGGCTCTTGATGAGATTGTTCTCGAGCAGCAGCGCCTCGGCCTCCGAGCGCGTGACGGTCGTCTCGATGCGCGCGATCCGCGCCACCATGTGCGCGATACGCGGGCCAGGGCCGCGGTTGAAGTACGAGCTGACCCGCTTCTTCAGGTCGCGTGCCTTGCCCACGTAGAGCGGCTGGCCTTGCGTGTCGAACATGCGGTACACGCCCGGCCGCCCCGGCAGGCCCTCCAGCACCGGTCGCGGATCGAATGCGACGGGAGCCGTATCGGCCACGGGATCGGGCGAGGGCAGCGAGGGGGATGGGAGCGGCGGCGAGGACAAGGGGGAAACCGGCCAGGAGGTCAGGAAACCTGGATGCCCGGCACGCGCCAAGGACCGCGCCCGAGTGGACAAACAACGACGGCGATCGGAGCGCCTCTGCAACCGTACGCTTTGCACAGCACGCGCGCAAACGCAGCGCATTTTACTGGCCCCACGTCACGCTTCAGAGTCGCCTCGTCGAGCCGGTTTCACCTGGCGAGGACAGAGCAGGACCAACGCCCCTACCCCCGAGACTCGCGGGGGCAACCTCGTTCTGCTTCGCGGGGCACGCGTCCTGTGACCCGCTCAAAGGCGATCGTGCGCATCTCGGTGATCGCGGGCCACCGCCGCCGGCCGCAGCACCGTCTGCTGCCGCGCCAACATCCCGCTCAATGTTGAGCGCGCGTCGACTCCAAAATCGCCTGTTGGAGCAGGCCTTCGTAGAAGCCGGCGCGGTTGATGCCGATCAACGGCTTCACCAACGGCTTGCCGCTGCCGTCCACAAACTCGAGATGCGGCACCATGGTCACGCAATAGCGGGCAGCCAGCGCGCGCTCGCTGATGACCTGCCCATTCAAATCAACCAACTCTCGATCGCTTGTCATTTCCACCTCGCGGATCAGAACGCCCCTGGCGGCCTCGCCCTCCTCTGCGCGCGGACGCAGGTAGCTACGACGCACTTCTCGGCAGTACGGGCAGCCGGGTGTGGTGAAGAACAGCAGCAGCGGGCGGCGCTCGCGCTTCACTGTGGCAAGGAGCGGCCGCAGATCGTCAATCCGGGGCAGCGGCGTGTCTTGGGCAGCTTGAGCCCATGCGGCTGCATCGGGCAGCAGTGCCAGCAGCGCGGCGCCGTGCAGCAATGTGCGGCGGCTGACGGCGCCGCGGTCCATCACGCAAAGCCCGGATTGCTGGGCAGCGCGATGCGCGGGTTGTTGAGCTTGCGGGGCGTGATGCGCTTCTGATCGCGCAGGTACTTGGCCACCACGTCCCAGATCGGCTCGCCCTGCACGTCCTCCTGGACGCTGGCCCAGCCGGCGACCTTGTAGGTCTTGCCGGGCTCAACCGGCCGGCCGTTCAGGCGCATGTCACTGATGCGGCTGCCCATGCGGGCGGTCGGATCGATGGCGTACTGCAGGCCGCCCACGCGCACCATGTCGCCGCCCTGCTGCAGGTACGGGTCCGGGTTGAAGAGATTGTCGGCAACGTCTTCCAGCACCGTCTTGATCATCTCCCCGCTCATGTCGTTCACGGTCGTGGCCGGATAGGTGATCGCGGTCTGGTCGAGCAGGTTTTCCATTAGGATGAACTGACCGGGCAGCAACGTGGTTCCCCAGCGGAAGCCCGGCGAGAACGCGATCTGCGCACCGCGCACGGCCATCAGCGCATCGAGGATCAGCTGGTCAAAGGTACCGTTGAAATTGCCGCGCCGGTACAGCAGCCCCTCGGTCACGGCCAACTGCTCGTTCAAGCGGCCCTCGAAGGGCGCGCGCACCCGCTTGATGTAAGCGTCCATCTCGGCATCGGCTGGCAGCAGGTTGGAGAACACCGGCAGAAGTTTGTAACGGAAGCCTGCGACCTTGCCGCCCTTGACGTCGAGGTCGAGCACGCCGAGGAACTTGCCGTTGCTGCCGGCATTGGTGACGAGCGTCTGGCCGCCCGCGTTCCTGACCACCGAGGGCTGCGGCACGCCATCGTGCGTGTGGCCGCCCAGGATGACGTCGATGCCGCGCACGCGGCCGGCCATCTTCAGGTCCACGTCCATGCCGTTGTGGCTGAGCACGACCACGACCTGCGCACCCTTGGCGCGCGCCTCATCCACGTGCTTCTGCATCAGGTCGTCTTTGATGCCGAAGGCCCAGTCGGCCACCATGTGCCGCGGGTTGGCAATCGGCGTGTACGGGAACGCCTGGCCGACGATGGCGACCTTCACGCCGTTGATGTCCTTGATGACATAGGGCGGGAACACCTGGTCGCCGAAGTCATTGGTCTGGATGTTCTGCGCGACGAAGTCGATCTTGCCCTTCAGGTCCTTCTCGACGATCTCCGTCACGCGCTTCATGCCGTAGGTCATCTCCCAGTGCGGGGTCATGACATTGACGCCGAGCAGCTTGCAGGCGTCGACCATATCCTGCGCGTTGGTCCACAGCGCCGTGCCGGAGCCCTGCCAGGTGTCGCCACCATCGAGCAGCAGGGCGCCCGGCCGGCTCGCCTTCATGCGCTTGACCAGCGTGGTCAGGTGCGCAAAGCCGCCGACCCTTCCGTAGGTCTTGGCGGCGGCCTCGAAGTCGAGGAAGGTGAAGGCGTGCGCCTCGCGCGTGTTCGGTGAGATGTTGAAGTGCTTGAGCAAGGCCTCGCCGACCAGATGCGGCGGCTTGCCGAAGGAGTCGCCGATGCCGATGTTGACGCTCGGCTCGCGGAAGAAGATCGGCAGCAGCTGCGCGTGGCAGTCGGTGAAGTGCAGTAGGCTCACGTTGCCAAAACGCGGCACGTCGTACATCCGCGCGGCCGCGGCCGGCTGCTGGGCCAACACGTCACGGCTGGCCAGCGGCAAGCCCGCCGCAGCGGCGAGCGCGAGCACCTGCGTGAATTCGCGGCGGCTCATGGACATTGGTCGTTCTCCCTAGTCTTTGCGGTTCTCAGTTCAAACCTGGGTGCATGTGCGTCGACGCGCGGCCGGCCCTCGCAGCGCGCTTCAACGACGGGCATAGCGGCTCAGCGCTGCCACGTCCTCGGCGAACATCTCGCCACTTTCCCTAAAGACCACGCGGCCGCGGTCCACGACATAGACCTCGGGCAGCGTGCGGCGCTTGCCAAACCATTGCTCCACCACCGGCCCCGCCATCGCGTTGGCAAAGCTGTACCTATGCTTGGCAAGGTAGTCGGTGGCGGCCTTCTCGGTGCGGTCGATGGTGTAGCCCAGCACGAGCAGGCCATCGGGGCGGCGCGACTCCTGCGCGTGCAACGCCTGGATCATCGGGCTCTGCTTGGCGCAGAACGGGCACCACGAGGCCCACATGTAAACGACGACCGTGCGCTGCGCGAGCTGCGCCGCGGGCAGCACGCGGCCGTCGAGCAGGCGCACGTCTGACCACGCAACCGTGTCGGCCGCTTGTGCCAGCAGCGCGAGCGGCACGAGGCCGACCGCGCCGGCCAGAAGATGCCGACGGCGGATCGAGATGCACATGAAGTGGGGGCCTGCGGCGCGCCGTGCAGCCCGGGCCGCGCGGCGCTGTTCAGGTCACTTGTTGGCGGGCGATTGCGGGTCGAGCAGCAGGGCCATGACGTGCCGGATCTGCTCTTCTGTGAGGATGCCCGCATCACCAAAGCGCGGCATTGAGGAACACGCATTGAATGCGTGGGAGTTCCAGATGCGCGCCCAGGTGTAGCGCATGATCGGCTCGGAGGTACCGCGCAGCTTGCCGTACTGGTACAGCGACGGGCCGATGTTGCCGAAGGCTATTTCCTCCTTGGTGATCTGGTGGCACGCGTAGCAATTGCCGCCCGATACCGCGGTCGGCGCGTCGGTGAAGGTCAGGCCCACGCCGGATTGCGCGATGCGCTCGCCTTGGCGCCAGTCACCCATCCACTTGCCGTCGGCCGGGTACTTGACCGCGGCCTCGGCGGCCTTCTCGAGATTGGCGCGCAGGTCCTTGGGCAGGTCGCCCTTTGGGTACTTGCTGCACGCGGCCTGCAGTTCGGTCTGCTGGATGCGGTCGAGCTTGGCTACGCCACGCTCGCGGAAGCCCGACTTGATCACGGCCGCGGTCTCTTCGGCCGTGGGCGGCGTGTACATCATCGAAGCGCAGCCGGCCAGCGCCATCATGCTCACGGCGGCCAGTCCGGCCTTGGTGATCGTCTTCATCGCGGGCTCCTTAGCGCTTGATTGCCGGTGAATCCATGGTGCCGCCATTGCCGCGCACACCGAGGAAGGTGATCAGGTCCACCGACGCCTGCGAGGTGAACACCAGCTCGGGGAAGCGCTGCTGCCGGAAACAGTCCCAGACGCGCCACTGCATGGTGCGCAGCGTACCTTGCGAGACGCGATAGGCAGGCCAGGTCGCAAACGCGCGCTGGGCCGACTGCTTGTTGTCGAAGTACGGCAGGTCCTGCAGGCGGATGCGCTGCCCCTCGACGGCATGGCAGGTCGCACAAGCGAAGTCATACGGGCCGCCACGCATGTAAAACAGGGTCTTGCCGCGCTCGTAGGCGGCCCGCTCCATTGGGTGGCTCTGCGAAACATCGATCTTGGCGCCGCGCGACTGCTCCACCACGTAGGCGGTGATCGACTCGATGTCGGTCTGCCGCTGGCCCGTGCCGGAAAACGGGTTCTTGACCGCCTCCTCGCGCGGGATGCCTTGCAGCGTCACCATGCAGTGGATGAGGCGCGACTCGAAGTCCATCACCTGGTTGGTGTCGGCAAAATGGCGCGGCAGCTGGGCGTAGGCGCCCTTGAGCACGCCCGGTCCGAGCCCGATGTCGCACTGCTCCAGCGAGACCTGCTTGGGCCCACGCTTTTGCTTCCACAGCTCCTCGCCACGCATGACGACGAGTTCGGCGGGATTGCCATCCTGCAACATGGCGCGATAGCGGGCGATCTCGTCGGCAGCGCTGGTCTGCGCCGACACGCCCCCGACCAGCGCACCGGACAGCGCACCGGCCAACAGCACTTGCTTGGCAAGACTGAACATCAGGTCTCCTTGATTGAAAACTGCGTCCGCTATCTTTGTTGTTACGGACGCAGGTACACAAAGCCTTCGCGCGCCTGCAGACGGGCGGCTTCGGCGACACCCGACGGCACGATCGCCACGTCCGGGATCACCCGGCCGCGATCGATCTTGCGCTGAACGAGCGTGTTGTTGCACACGCGGAACTCAACCCCCCGGCTCTTCAGGTCCTGGATGGCGGCGTCGAACGGGTTGCCGTTCCGGTCCTTGGCGCCGTCGAGCTGGAACAGGATCCCGTCGCCATTGCTGACGACGATGATCTTGGCGCTGGGATCGGCGGCCAGATGATTGCGCACGTTGCCCATCGCACGCTGCGCCTCATCAAGGCCCAGGGTGAGGTGGTAGACGGTCTTGATCGGCGCGTCGACACGCGCCTCGGAGGCCGTGGTGGAACTGTGTACCGCCACGCAGCCACTGAGCAGTGCAGCGGCACCGATCGCGCTGGCACATAGAACTGCGCGCAGCGTTCTGTCCTTACCGTTCATCGCCCTCTCCCTCGGCGGGAAGACCAAACGGCCCGCAATTGCGGGCCGGCGGACCAATCGGCCTCTAGTTGATGACGGCCTTGTCGGTGCGGGTCTCACCCTTGTTGTCGACCCAGGTGACGACGATCTCGTCACCCTTCTTCCCGCCCTGGAACTTGAACTGCAGGTACGGGTTCTTCGACACTGCGGGCCCCCACTCGGCGCTCAGCACGGTCTTGCCGGCGTGTAGCACCGTGACGTTGGAAATGTAGTGGGCGGGGACGAGCTTGCCTGCGGCGTCGCGCCGCTGGCCGGTTTCCATCTCATGGCTCATCAGGACGCGCACGTCAACGCCATCGGGCTGGGCGGTCGCGCGGATGCGCATTGGATCTGGCATGTCTGCTCCTAGGACACAGGATTCAGGATTGAAGGATTAAGGATTGGGGCTGCGCGCTGAAGACATCGACGGAGGACCCTTCAGCGGTCACCGGTCAACGGTCCGTCAGCCGCCGCAGCCGCCCAGCGTGACCTTGACTTCCTTCTTCGCGACGAAGTACTTGTCATTGGCCTTGACCAGCGCCATCACGTCGGAGGTCTGGCCCATTTTGATGCGCGTGGCTACGTTGGCTTCCGTCCCCTGCGGAATGTTGAAGCTGGCCGCCAGCACGTTGGGATTCTTGTCGACCAGGATGTAGACGGCCTGCGTGCCGGGCACCTTGCTCGTCACGCCCACCGGCACCACTGCTCCGTTCTCGGCGATATCCGGAGCCGTGATGGAGATGTCTGCCGACTCGGCTGCATTGCTGCCGCCTAGCGCCTTCATCATCTCGGGCAGGTTCTTGGCCTCGAACGCGGCCTTGTTCCAGGCCGGCTGCTGCGCCTGGGCAACGCCACCGAAGCCGGCCACCGCCAGCGCAGCGGCGCCGCCGGCGAGTTTGACGAAACCGCGACGGCTGTCGCGCACCATGTCTTTCTGCTTCATTGCGGCTCTCCTGCTGCTAGCGTCAGTTCGATGATGGCCACGCAACCGGGTCAGCGGCGTGCGCCACGGTCATCCGGCCAATCGCACTGACTATATCAATGCGATCACCGGTCCTTCCCTTCCTACTTGGCTCCGCCGAGGATCCAGCGCGCGAGCGCCAGTGCCTCATCATCCTTCACATTCGGCTGTGCCGGCATCGGGACCTGCCCCCACACGCCGGTGCCACCCGACTTGATCTTGCCTGCCACGTAGGCGTCGGCATCGCCACGCGCGGCGTACTTGCTGCCGATCTCCCGCAGGGACGGCCCGACCAGCTTCTGGTCAACACCATGGCAGGCAAGACACGCGTTGCGGCTGGCAATGTCGCGCGGGTTCAGCGCGGCCGGCTTGCCTGCATCCCCGACCGGACCCGTCGTGGCCACGGGCGCGGCGCGCACGCGCTCGTAGCGCGAGGTGTCGATCGCGCCCTTGGGTCCGATCTGGCGGAACTGCTCCACCAGCACGCCATGCGCGTTGCGGGCGTGTTCGGGCAGTTCGGACACCACCTTGGTCTCCGAAGGGCAGTTGGTCATGCACAGGCCGCCCTGCACGTCCGGCTTGCCCTTGACGCTGCCCATCCCATGGTCGCGGGTGAAGCCATTGCGGTTGGGCATCAGCACCTTGGTGATGTTCTTGTCGCTGAGTTCGAAGTCGGCCGGCACGATCTCGTTCAGGTGCAGCACGTAGGCTGTCACGGCGTAGGTCTGGTCAACCGTGAGCGACATCGGGTTCGGCCAGGGCATTGCGCGGTAGATGTAGTCGTACAGCGTGGTGGCCGCATTGAGCTTCATGCCCAGCGTGCGCGGCACTTCCGGGTCCTTCAGGCGCGACGCGCGACCGGTCTTCAGATCGCCCGGCTCAACGCCGCCGGCAATCGCCATGTAGTTGTTGCTCTCGCCGAAGGTGCCGTGGCAGGACGCGCACTGCGCGTCGTAAACATCCTGGCCTTGTGCCACGGTGCCACGGCCCGGGCGCAGGCCATGCCCGTCGGGCCGCACGTCCACGTCCCACGCCGCGATCTCCTCCGGCTTGGCCGGACGGCCAAAGCCGAAGCGGCCGGCGGTCGAGGCCGGCATGGCCTTGGGCGCTGCCTGCTTGGCAGCGGGTGCCGGCGGCGCGACGCTGGTCTGTGCGAGGCCCGCGCTGCTTGCCAGCGCAAAGACCATGACCGCGGCTGGCGCGATCGATCGGGCCATCATGCCCTTAGCCCAACTGGACATTGCTGACCTCCCCGTTGGCCGCCACCCGCCAGGTGTGAATCTTGTTGTTGTGATAGATCGAGCGTGAGCCGCGCACCGCGCGCAACTGGTTGATCGTCGGTTGCACATGGCCGGTCTCGTCGACCGCCCGGCTTTGCAGCAGGGCCGGCGAGCCGTCCCAGGTCCAGTCGATCCGGAAACGCGTCAGCGCCTTGGGCAGCACCGGCTCCTGCAGCCGCGCAGTGCGCCAGTTGCGGCCACCGTCGGCGGACACATCGACGCGGCGGATCCGGCCGCGGCCCGACCACGCGAGCCCGGTCACCTCGTAGTAGCCCTTGTCCATCAGCACCTGGCCGCCCGATGGCGCGGTGATGACCGACTTGACCTCCTGCACCCAGGTGTACTGGCGGTGGATGCCATCGGGCATGAGATCGATGTAGTGCATCGACTCCTCGCGCGTGTTCCAGGGGGTTTCGCCCACTTCGATGCGCCGCAGCCACTTGACGCTCGACACACCCTGCACGCCGGGCACCAGAAGGCGCAACGGATAGCCATTTTCCGGCCGCAGCATCTCGCCGTTCTGGCCATAGACGAGCAGCACGTCATCCAGCGCCATCTCGATCGGCACCGTGCGCGTCAGGTGCGAACCGCAGGCGCCCTCGGCCAGGATGTACTTGGCCTTGGCGCGATCGATGCCAGCCTCGTCCAGCACGGTCGACAGCGGCACGCCGGTGAACTCGCTGCAGGCCAGCATGCCGTGGGTGTACTGCACCGTGGGCGTGGCTACATTGCCCCACTCCATGCCCGAGTTGGCGCCGCACTCTATGAAGTGGATGCGCGACACCGAGGGATAGCGCATGATGTCGTTCATCGTGAGGATGAGCGGCTTGCCCACCAGGCCGTGGATCATCAACCGATGCTGCTCGGGATCGACCTCGGGCCAGCCAGAGTGATGCCGCTCGAAATGCACGCCGCTCGGCGTGATGATCCCGAACAGCGACTGCAGAGGCGTGAAGCTCACCGACGACTGGTCGGTGCGCGTGAGCCCCGGGCTGATGCGGCGCACTACCGAGCCTTCGAACTTGGAGGGCATGCCATACGGGCGCGCGACCACCGGTGAACCGAGGCCATTGGACGCGCCGGGACGAATCTCGAGTTTCGCTCCACCAGGGCTCCGTGCCCGCGCCACGCTGCCCAGTGATGCACCGGCGGCCACTGCACTGCCGACAGCCGCGCGCATGAAATCGCGGCGTGCCGCCTTGGCGGCCTGCAATTGTTCCAAACCGATATGGTTCTCTGGTGCCAGCTGGATGCGCCCGCGTGGTTGACTTGGCATCGAGTCTCCCGGCTCTCTTCAAGACTGCGGCATGAAGCGCCGCACGGTTTTTGTCGGTACAGCGGTGTCTTCCGCCGCGCTTGCGACCTGCACGCAGGCTGTCCTGCACAGCGTGACCATCGTGGGGTCGGCGATGGCATAAAACGTCATCGGCCCTTCGCGTCGGCGCGACAGGACGTTGCGGCCGTACATCAGGTTCAGGTGACGCGAGACGTTAGTCTGTGACGCCCCGGTGTGCTCGACGATCTCGCCGACACTGCGCTCGCCATCGCAGAGAGCATTGAGAATCTTCAGGCGCGTCGGCTCCGACAGCAGGGCAAAGTAGCCCGCTACCCTGTCGAACAGCCGATCAAGTTCGCCGTCCATGTCGTCTCTCCAGCGCGGGGCTCTGGCGGCCCATTGCTCGCGATATATGCGCGTATGCGCATATCAGCAACTGCGCGGATGCTGCCCAACACGGACTTACGTGTCAACGCCTTTCGCTGCTGCGGCGCGGTCGACAGTGATCGCAGACACAATCCACGTCCTGGTTGCCTCCGCTCTTCACGAGCAACAAGCCCGTGCGCAGGCGGCTTCCACCACGGCTGCGGCCATCGCAAGCCGGAACGGCGGCAGCGCGTCCGGCGCAGGCGGCATCCCAGTCGGCGCGCCCTGCGCGGGCGCAAAACCGGCACAGGAAGAAATGACGTTGCGCGTCATGGGCTTACGTGCAGCGCCAGCGCTGCCATGCTGATATGGGTCCACGTGGGCAAGTTGGTTGCTCTTACAGGGTCCACCATAAGGGTCGGAATCATTCCCCCACTTGCTGAGGTTCATGTGCTGAACAACGCCATGCTTAACGCGCGCACGCGCCGCCAGGGCCATGCGATGCACGGCTCGATTGGAGCGGTCGCCGCGCCGATTGTCTACATCGTCGATGTCGACAACGACATTCGCCAGTCGCTCATGCTGTGGCTTGGCATGCGCGGCTATCGCACGCAAGAGCTCGCCAACGACGAGGAGTTCCTTCACGCGCTGAAGCCCGATGTACGCGGCTGCACGATCAGCCACGTCCGCCTGCAGGACACCGACGGCCTGCAGCTCCACGCCAAAATGCGCGAGAGCGGTAGCAAGCTTCCCGTGCTGTTCGTCACTGGTCGCGGGGATGTGGCCACCGCAAGAACGGCGCTGCAAGCCGGTGCCTTCGACTTCATCGAAAAGCCGTTTTACAACGAACGCCTCGCGGAACTGGTGGCTCATGCGGTAGCCGAAGACCGCTCGCGCTGGGATGACGCCAATCAAGCGGCGCGGCTGCAGCAGCGCTTGGAGCGGCTGACCCAGCGCGAGCGGCAGGTGATGGACCACGTGGTCGCCGGCCTGCACAACCCGCTGCTCCGTCACCGGCGGAACGATCTTCGACCGCACGCGCACGCCGCTGACCCTGTGGTTCACCGCCTGCTGGCCGTTCGCCACCGGCAAGGACGGGATTGCCGCGCTGAGTCTGAAGCGTACGCTGGACGTTGGTTCTTGCCAGACCGTATGGGCCAAGCTTCCGTATGGGCCATGCTTCACCGCCTGAGGGCCGTCCTCGTGCGCCCAGGGCGTGAGCGCCCGGCCGGCACCGTGGAGGTCGACGAGACCTACATCGGCGATCGAGATCCTGGTGTTTGCCGCGGCAAAGGCAGGGGCGACAAGGTCTTGACGGGCATCGCGGTAAAGATCAAGGAGCCCGGTGGCTACGGTCGGTGCCGGATCGCTCCCCTGGCCGACGCTTCGGCCGCATCGCTGCGCGCTTTCGTCTCCGATCATGTCGCGCCAGGCGCCACGGTCGTCTCGGACGGCTGGAAAGGCTACCTTGGGCTGGACCGATTCGGCCGCACGCATGAGGCACGCAGTCAGCGCGCGGCCCGTCTTCGTGGCCACGATCAGGCCGCGGAGCCGCTACCCGCTGTGCATCGAGTCGCCTCGCTGGCCAAGCGGTGGATTCTCGGCACCCGCCAAGGCGCGATCGACCACGCGCATCTGCACGACGACCTCAACGAGTTCGTGTTCCGCTTCAATCGGCGTCACTGCCGCAGCCGAGGCACGGTGTTCTACCGAGTGCTTGAGCTTGCCGTTGGGCACGCGCCGGTGCGCTACGCAGACATTGCCGCGGGCCATCGACCGCGCCAGAGGTCACCCAAGCCCCCCATCCTCGCGAGGTACACCGACAAGCCCGGAGCGCGTGACCGCAGCGCGCCCATGGCGGTCCGGTTGAATAGAGAGCCCTGGATTGTTCAATTGCGGCAGCGACTTGGCGCGTCTTGCGGCCGTCAACTGCTGTTTTTGGGTTGATCGGGCCAACGCGCACGAGTCTGGCATCCAAAGTCTGCTGCTCGGCGGCTTTGGCCTTCGCTACCGGCCAGTCCTCGTCGTCGGCGCCTGCAAGCAACCGCATTGGCCTCTTGATCTGCAGCAGTGGTGGCGGGACCGGGTCCGTTCTGTCGGAAACGCCGCGACGAAGCACTCTGCCCGCTCCGGCCCCTTGCCGTTCAAGCGCTGCCCCGTGCACGCGGCGACTGCTCGCGCCCGGCCAAGGCGCTGCGCAACAGTTGCCCACACTCGTCCGCCAGCCGGTTCAGCCAGCCTGCACTTGACGCTGCGGCGTCGGCCCAACCAGGAGACCAACCCGCCTCGGACCCGCGCAGCGGGTAGGCAACTGCCGCGCTTAGGTTCACAGGACGGCGCAGCCGCCGCGCTTCGGAGCGTAGCGTCCGTGCAGAGGTCGCAAACGCCAGCGAGGCGGCTACGCCGCCTCCAGCTTTGCAATTCCGAGGGCCAGTTCCTTCATACCCTGCGGGCCGAAGTTGATCTTTGCGCGCGCGTCGGTGCCGGAACCTTCGAGCTTGATGATCACGCCCTCGCCGAAGCGGGCGTGGCGCACGCTTTGGCCGACACGAAAGCCGTACAGCGCCTGTGTCGTGGCAGATGGCGGTGCGGTGTTGGCGGCGGCGCGGTCGTCATGCCAGCGGCCGAAGCGCATGGCCTGGTCCTCGCGCAGGCGTGGCGTGAGCCATTTGAGCTGCGCCTCGGGGATCTCGGACAGAAAGCGGCTGCGGATGCCGTAGCGCGTCTGCCCATGCAACATGCGGCTTTGCGCGAACGACAGATACAGCCGCTTGCGCGCGCGCGTGATGGCCACATACATCAGGCGCCGCTCCTCCTCCAGCCCGTCGTTCTCGGTGAGGCTGTTCTCGTGCGGGAACAGACCCTCCTCCAGGCCCGTGATGAACACGGCGTTGAACTCGAGCCCCTTTGCCGCGTGCACCGTCATGAGCTGCATTGCATCCTGGCCCTCGGCGGCCTGATTCTCGCCCGCCTCGAGCGAGGCATGCGAGAGAAAGCCGGCCAGTGGCGAGGCGATGGCCGCCGCCGCATCGGCCTCATTGGCCGGCGTGCCCGGCCCATCCTGCGTGTAGCCCTCCTCCATCACGAAGGCACTGGCCGCATTGATCAACTCTTCCAAATTTTCAACGCGGTCCTGACCCTCCTTTTCAGCGCGGTAGTGATCGACGAGGGTGCTGCGCTCGATCGTGATCTGCACGATCTCCTTCAGCGGCAGCGCGTTGGTCTCGAAGCGCAGGCTGTCGATCAGCTTGACGAATGCGCCCAGCTTGGCCGCCGGCGCACCGGTCATTCGCCCCACGGCGGCATACAGGCTCTGATTCGCGCCCCTGGCAACTTCGCCCAGCTGCTCGAGGGTCCGTGCGCCGATGCCGCGCGGCGGGAAGTTCACCACCCGCAGGAACGCGGTGTCATCGGCCGGGTTTTCGATCAGACGCAGGTAGGCAAGCGCGTGCTTGATCTCGGCACGCTCGAAAAATCGCAGGCCACCGTAGACGCGATACGGAATGCCAGCGTTGAACAGCGCATGCTCGATCACGCGCGACTGCGCGTTGGAGCGATACAACACGGCGACCTCGCTGCGCCGATAGCCCTCGGCAAAGAGGTTGCGCACCTCATCGACCATCCAGGCGGCCTCCAGGCCATCGCTGCCGGCTTCGAACACGCGCACCTTCTCGCCTTCGCCGGCATCGGTCCACAACTCCTTGCCCAGGCGCTTGGCATTGTTGCGAATGAGCGCGTTGGCGGCGTCCAGGATGTTGCCGTGCGAGCGGTAGTTCTGCTCTAGCTTGATGACGCTCTGCACCCGGAACTCGCGCTCGAAATCCGCCATGTTGCCGACGTTGGCGCCGCGGAACGCGTAGATCGAGTTGTGGGTGAGGAGCCCACCCGCGGCAAAGTTGTGGCTCGCCTCGACGTTCAGGTCGTGCACGGTGACGAACTCGGGCTTGTTGAGTTCGACCTTGCTCACGATGTCGAACTCGCCGTTCTCATCGAACACCGCCATGCCCGGGCGCACGTACTGCGCCGGCAACATCGGCAGGTAGCCTTGGCCAAGCCGCGCCCGCTGCAGCACCCGACCGCCCAGCGCGTCACGCAGACGCCCTGCCTCCCGGATCGCCACGCCGTAGTCGCGCCGCCAGAACTTGACGAACCAGCCTCCGGGGCCGGTGACCTTCTTCTGCACATGGAAGCCCGCGTCCCGCACGCGCTGCGCGCCGTCTTCGCTGACGATGCTGGCGTAAACACGATGGTCCGGCTTGCTTCGGCGCGAGTCGCTGCACAGACTCACCAGCACGTCACCGGGCGTACCGAAGGTGGGCCGGCGCCGCTCGGCCGGATGATCGGGCGCGAGGTTCAGGTCCTTGAGCAGCCAGTGCGCCGCGCGCTCGGTGTTCACTTCAGAGAACTCCGCCGGCACCTTGTCGGAGCCCTTGGCGGTGACGAACTTGCGCGTGGGCAGCCCGTACTTCAGCGACAGCACGATCATGCGTTCGCGCGCGCTGGCCTCGTCATCGAACGCGTCGATCACCCAGCACTGCTCGCCGCCTTCCTGGCGTGCCCGCTGGCGAAAGCCCGGCACGGTCTTGCCGTCGCGCCGCTCGTCGCGATGCCCGCTGACGGCCAGCCGATAGCCCACCCCGAGCTTGCTCATCAGGTGCAGGAAGTACTTGGCTGGCAGATGGCCGACCGTGTAGCCGGCAAAGTGCGTGTGCTCCAGCGTGGACTGCAGTTGCTTGCCGCTCTGCGTGAACATCGTGACCGTGGCCAGCTTCTCGGTGCGCGCGTGCGTGAAGGTCACGCGGGCCTTGCCGATCTTGCCGCCGCCCACGCCGCTGCGCACCTCATCGCCCACTTCGATCTGCTCGATCGGCTTCGTGCTGCCGTCGCCCATCGTGACGAGCGAGCCGGCCACCAGGCACTGGTCATCGTCGCCCACCGCAAAGATCGCGCCCTTGCTGCCCGCCAGCAGCTTCAACCACTTGTACTGCAGGTTGTTGGTGTCCTGAAACTCGTCGACCAGGATGTGGGCAAAGCGGTCGTTGTAGTGCTGGCGAAGCGCCTCGGTGCGATTGAGCAGTTCGTAGCACCGCAACAGCAGCTCGGGAAAGTCGACCACGCCCTCGCGCTGGCACTGCGCGTCGTACAGCGAATACAGCTCGACGAACTTGCGATTGAAGTCGTCGTTGACCTCAACATCCTTGGCGCGCAGCCCGGCTTCCTTGGCGTTGTTGATGAAAAACTGGACGTTGCGCGGCGGATACTTCTCGTCGTCGATGCCATTGGCCTTGAGCAGCCGCTTGATGGCCGACAGCTGGTCCGAGCTGTCGAGAATCTGGAACGTCTGCGGCAAACCGGCGTCGCGATAATGGGCTCGCAGCATCCGGTTACACAGACCATGGAAGGTCCCGATCCACATGCCGCGCGTATTGATGGGCAGCATGGCCGACAGCCGCGTCATCATTTCCTTGGCGGCCTTGTTGGTGAAGGTCACCGCCAGAACACCCTGCGGGCTCACCTGCCCGGTCTGAATGAGCCAGGCGATGCGGGTTGTGAGGACCCGCGTCTTTCCCGAGCCCGCGCCCGCAAGGATGAGCGCCGACTGATTCGGCAGCGTGACCGCGGCAAGCTGCTGCGGATTCAGAGTGTCGAGCAAGGAGGACATACGGGTATTCTAAGTGGACCGATCGTGAACGCCCGGTCGTTACTCGCCCCAGCACCTGCTGACATCACCGAACACTGTCCTGAAAACCACACTGGAAGCCACCGGCCCGCGTTGCGCGCTGGAAAGTCTCAGCGATGTTCTATCGCTCGTGTCTCGCTCGCACTACCGACGCTGGACCCGGAAAACTGCGCCGCGACACTGAGCTGCCAGAGCAACGCGCCGCATCGTCGCTGCACGCAACCCGACCTTTCGGTCTCCCTTCATCACGACGCGAACCGCTTGATAGCCCGACATGTGTTTGGCAAGTTCCGTAACTTCGTGCTTCAAGCGCTTGCGCTGACGTTGATCGGCCAAGCACAGTTCGGCCCACATGCCGTCGCACTGTTCCGCGCCAGGCGAGGAGTTCGCCAAGGTGAACCTCGAGACCGATACAAGACAACCGTCCAGCAGCGCAGAGGGGGCCGTGCTTCCCACGTTGCGCCCGGCCCTGCCAACGACCTCGCCCTTGGCCGCGCTTGCCAGCGCCACGCTCGCGGCCTGCGGAGGGGGGATTTATCGAACCCAGCGCCACCGACTGCTGCCCCGCCCCCGCCAGGCCCGCCTGCTACCACGGTCACTTCGCCCGAGGCAGTGCGCCTGCTGACCCAGGCCAGCTTCGGCGCGGATGACGCAAGCATCCAGGCCGTACGCAACCTCGGTCTGGCCGCGTGGACCGAAGGTCAGTTCAGCCGCCCGCAGACCTTGCGCCGGCCCTACATCGAGGCGGCCATCGCAACTGGCGCTGTGGGCGCGTCCGAAAGTGTCTATGGGATCACGTGATGGACACCTTCTGGCGGCAGGCGCTCACCGGGGCCGACCAGTTGCGCCAGCGCATGGTGTTCGCGCTCAGCCAGGTCTTCGTGGTCTCACATTCGAATTCCGATGTCAGCAGCCGACCGCGCGGGCTGGCGAACTATCTCGACATGCTCCTTGCGCAGTGCTTCGGCAACTTCCGTCAGTTGCTGGAAGCGGTGTCGCTGCATCCGATCATGGGGCTCAATCTGTCATCGCTGCGCAATCAGGCCGAGGATCCGGCCACCGGCCGCGCACCCGACGAAACCTACGCACGCGAGGTGATGCAGTTGTTCACGATCCGGCTGTGCCAACTCAACGCCGACGGCACCCAGGTCATCGGCAGCGGCGGCCAGCCCGTCTCCAGCTACGGCAATGCCGACGTGCAGGGGCTGGCGCTGGTATTCACAGGCTTCTCCTGGGCCGGGCCTGACACCAGCAACACCCGCTTTCGCGGCGGCAATGCTGACCCGAATCGCCACAGTCTGCCGATGCAGGCCTATCCGCAGTTTCACTCTGCATCGGTCAAGAGCTTTCTCGGGGACAGCATCGCTGCCGGGACCGGGCCGGCGGAGTCGCTGCGCATTGCGCTCGACGCGCTGTGCAATCACCCCAGTGTCGGCCCATTCGTCGGCCGCCAGCTGATCCAGCGCCTGGTGACCAGCAACTGATCACCCGCCCACGTGGGCCGCGTCGCCGCGGCGTTCGCCAACAACGGTCAGGGTGTGCACGGCGACATGAAGGCGGTGGTCCGCGCCGTCCTGCTTGACGACGAGGCGCGCGGTTCCAGCGTGGCAGTGCGATCCGATTGGGGCAAATTGCGTGAACCGGTCCTGCGCCCGGCGGCCTGGGCGCGTGCCTTTGGCGCCACCTCGGTCAGCGGCAACTTCATGATCCGCAACGTCGCCGACCCGTCGACCGCGCTCGGGCAAAACCCCTTGCGCTCGCCCTCGGTGTTTAACTTCTACCGGTCCGGCTACGTGCCTCCGTCCGCTGGCATCGCCACCGCTGGACTGGTCGCGCCCGAGTTCCAGACCACCGGCGAAACCTCGGTCGCGGGCTACCTGAACTTCATGCGCAATGTCGTCAACAACGGCGTGGGCACCTCGACCGACGTGCGCAGCAGCTATGCGACCGAGCTTGGGCTGGCCGGCAACGCAGAGCAGTTGGTGAATCGACTGAAGCTGCTGCTGGCCGCCGACCAGATGAGCGACGCGACACGCGCGCTGATCCTTGATGCAGTCAACAGCATTCCAATGAGCGCCAGCAACGCCGTGCTGAATCGGGTCAAGCTCGCCGTCTACCTGACGCTCGCTCGCCCAGAGTTCATCGTGCAGAAGTAGGAGCGTGACCATGACGACCCGCAAGCGCCTGCCGGACCCGCTCAACGGCAGCCGTCGTGCCTTTCTTCAAACCTCGGCCACGCTGTCCACGCTTGGCACCGCCGCGCCGTTCGCGCTGAACCTCGCCGCCATGAACGCGGCCAGCGCACAGGGCGTGGACGACTACCGCGCGCTCGTGTGCGTGTTTCTGTTCGGCGGCAAGGACCAGACCAACACGGTGACTCCGCTCGATGCGGCGGAATTCACCGCCTACATCAACGCCCGCACCAGTATCGTGCGCACGCAGGCGGAAATCACCTCCCTTGGTGACGTGGCCACCCAGGGCGGTCGCGGCTTTGGTCTGCCCAACGAGCTGGCGCCGCTGGCCCAGCTGTACGGCGCGGGCAGGTTGGCAAGCGTGGCCAACGTCGGGCCGCTCTTCGGCCCGACGACCAAGCAGCAGTTTCAAAATGCGTCTGTCCCGCTGCCGCCGAAGCTCTTTTCCCACCACGATCAGCAGTCGGTGTGGCAATCGACGGGCGCGGAAGGCACCACCGCCGACTGGAGCGGGCGCATCGCCGACGTTGTCCTGAGCGGCAATGCCAAGCAGACATTCACGTCGGTCTCGGCAAGCGGCTCAGCGGTCTTCCTGTCCGGGGCGAGCGCATTGCAGTACCAGGTCGGCACCAGCGGACCGGTGGCGATCAGCGGCCTGACTGGGTCGCTGATCGGCGCCGGCGCAAACGCCAATGAGGCGCTGCGTCAACTGATCACGGCTGCGCGCTCGCCGCTGTTCGAGAACGAGTAAAACCGCGTGACCACGCGCTCCATCAGCGCGACCGCAGACCTGTCGACCGCCTTGACCGGAGCACCCGCGATCACAACGGTGTTTCCGACCGGCAACCCCCTTGCAGACCAGCTCAGAATGCTCGCGCGCACGATTGCAGTGCGTCAGACGCTGGGCATGAAGCGGCAAGTGTTCTTTGTCAGCCAGGGCGGCTACGACACGCACGACTTTCAACTGCGCGACCGGCCGACGCTGCATACCGCGCTCGCCAGCGCCCTCGCGGCGCTTTACCAGGCCACCGTCGAACTCGGCGTGGCCGACAAGGTGACCACCTTCACCGCCTCCGACTTCGGCCGCACGCTGACCAGCAATGGTGACGGTTCGGACCACGGCTGGGGCGCGCATCACGTTGTTCTCGGCGGCGCCGTGCGCGGCGGCGGCATTTACGGCACGTTCCCGCAGATCCGCCTCGGCACCAACGAGGACGTGGGCTCGGGGCGCCTGTTGCCGGGCATAACGGTGGACCAGTGTGCAGCCACGCTGGGCAGATGGATGGGCGCGAGCGACACCGCGCTGGCGACCATCTCGCCCAATCTTTCCAACTTCACGCTCAAAGACCTCGGCTTCCTCGCCTGACTCCTGCCCAGGCGCTTGAAAGGCGCGCCGATATACTGCCTCGCTTCGCAAGAGACGGCGGCAGCAGAGCGAGACATGCAAGACAAGTACAGCCCGCAGGAGATCGAGGCGGCGGCGCAGGCCCACTGGACGGCGAGCCAGGCGTACCGCGCGGTCGAGCACGCCACGGACGCCAAGGGGCAGCGCAAGCCAAAGTTCTACGTGTGCTCGATGCTGCCCTACCCGAGCGGCAAGCTGCACATGGGCCATGTGCGCAATTACACGCTGAACGACGTGATGTACCGCATCCTGCGCATGCGCGGGCACAACGTCATGACGCCGATGGGCTGGGACGCTTTCGGACTACCGGCCGAGAACGCCGCGATCGACAAGAAGGTGGCACCGAGCGACTGGACGCGCGCCAACATCGCCGACATGAAGTCGCAGATGCAGCCGCTCGGGCTCGCCTTCGACTGGAGCCGCGAGGTCGCCACCTGCGACCCCGACTACTACAAGTGGAACCAGTGGCTGTTCCTCAAGATGCTGGAGAAAGGCATCGCCTATCGCAAGACGCAGATCGTCAATTGGGACCCGGTAGACCAGACCGTGCTCGCCAACGAGCAGGTGGTCGATGGCCGCGGTTGGCGCTCCGGCGCGGTGGTCGAGAAGCGCGAGATCCCGGGCTACTACCTCGGCATCACGCAGTACGCCGAGCAACTGCTCGATGACCTGAGGACGGTCGAGTGGCCGCCGCAAGTGGTCGCGATGCAGGAGAACTGGATCGGCAAGAGCGTTGGCGTGAACTTCGGCTTCCCGTACACGCTCGATGGCGAGCACAAGCTCTTGCGCGTATTCACCACGCGCGCCGACACCATCATGGGCGTGACCTTCGTCGCCATCGCTGCGGAGCATCCGCTGGCCACACGCCTGGCACGGGGCAAGCCCGATCTGGCGGCCTTCATCGACGAGTGCAAGAAAGGCGGTGTGGCCGAGGCGGACCTCGCCACGATGGAAAAAAAGGGCAAGGACACAGGATTCACTGTCGTCCACCCGCTCTCCGGCGAACCGGTTCCCGTTTGGATCGGCAACTACGTGCTGATGGGCTATGGCGAAGGCGCGGTCATGGGCGTGCCGGGCCATGATGAACGCGACTTTGCATTTGCAAAAAACTACGGGTTGCCGATAAAGCAGGTCGTTGAAACGCAACAGAACATTGCGAATCGAGAGGCGTTGGGGCGCGAAGACCTAGACCCTGAAGCACGGACGGCGCACCAAGCGCTACTTTCGGAATTTGCGTTCACCGCGGAGCGCTGGCAGTCCTGGTACGGCTTGTACGAGGCCGGCCCGCTGATCAACTCCGGCAAGTACGACGGCCTGAGCTATGCGGCTGCGGTCGATGCGATCGCAGCCGACCTGAAAGCCAAGGGCCTCGGCGACGAGCAAGTCAACTACCGCCTGCGCGACTGGGGCATCAGCCGCCAGCGCTACTGGGGCACGCCGATCCCGCTCATTCATTGCGAGGGTTGCGGTGTCGTCCCCGTGCCCGAGAAAGACCTGCCGGTGCTGCTGCCAGAGGGCCTCGTGCCCGATGGCAGCGGCAGTCCGCTCGCCAAGTACGAGCCGTTCCTCGAGTGCACCTGCCCCAAGTGCGGATCGCCTGCGCGGCGCGAAACCGACACGATGGACACCTTCGTGGACAGCGCCTGGTACTACATGCGCTACTGCTCGCCGGACGCGCCCACAATGGTCGACGGCCGCACCGACTACTGGATGGCCGGCGGCATGGATCAGTACATCGGTGGCATCGAGCACGCGGTACTGCACCTGCTGTACGCGCGCTTCTGGACCAAGGTCATGCGCGACCTTGGCCTCGTCAAGATCAGCGAACCGTTCAAGCGCCTGTTCACGCAGGGCATGCTCACGCACGACTGCTACTACCGCGAGCTTGCCGACGGCAAGAAGCGCTGGTTCTACCCGAGCGAGATCAACATCGAGTTCGACGAGCGCGGGCGGCCGGTGAAGGTCACGAGCAAGGAGGACGGGCAGCCTGTCTTCTTTGGCGGCACCGAGAAGATGAGCAAGAGCAAGAACAACGTGGTGGAGCCGCGCGACATCATCGGCCGTTTTGGCGCCGATACCGCGCGCACCTTCGCGATGTTCGCTGGCCCGCCCGACCAGAGCGCGGCATGGAGCAACTCGGGCGCCGAGGGCACCTACCGCTTCCTGCGGCGGCTGTGGAACTTCTGCTACGAGCGGCGCGCGCTCATCGGCGCGGACGTCGCACTCGAAGGCGCTGCAAGCACGCCGGCCCTGAAGTCCCTGCGCCGTGAGATTCACCTCGATCTCAAGCAGGCGGACTTTGACTACGCCCGCATGCAGTACAACACGGTGGTCTCGGCCGCGATGAAGATGCTCAACGCGCTGGACGACGCCAGGCTGGGCAACGGCCCGGCGGAAACCGCCGTGCTCAAGGAAAGCCTCGGCATCCTGTTGCGGACGCTCTACCCGATAGCACCGCACATCACGCATGCGCTGTGGAATGCACTTGGCTTCGTGCGCGAGTACGGCGAAATCCTCGATGCACCCTGGCCGCAGGCCGACGACGCCGCACTCGTGACCGACGAGATCGATCTGGTGGTGCAGGTCAACGGCAAGCTGCGCGGCCAGATCCGCGTGCCGGCCAAGGCCGACAAGGGGACCGTGGAGGCGGCCGCGCTGGCGGATGCGAACGTGCAGAGGTTCGTGGCGGGCCAGCCGGTGAAGAAACTCGTCGTCGTGCCGGGCAAGCTCGTCAATGTGGTGGTCTAGGCGCCACCGCAACTTGGGCGTCATCCCCGCGCAAGCGGGGACGCAGCGTCGTGGCCAGGCCGGCGGAAAGACACTGGGTCCCCGTCTGCACGAAGACGACCAATCGGCACGCCGAGCGGCCATCGGTCGGCTTGCAGCCGTCCTGGGCCTTTCGGGCGGATTGGTCGCCTGCGGCTTTCGCCTGCGCGGCTCGCAGACGCTGCCGTTCAATACGGTATTCCTCGCGCTGCCCGTCAACTCCGCGCTGGGCGTCGAGCTTGCGCGCAACATCCGCGCCGGCACCAATGCCGAGGTGGTGAGCGACCGCACCAGGGCCGAGGCCATCTTCGAACTGCTGAATGAGACGCGCGAGCGCGAGGTGCTTGCCGTCAATGCGCAAGGCAGCGCCCGCGAGTACCAGTTGCGGCTACGCCTGGCCTTCCGCGTGCACGACGGCAAGGGCACCGAGTTCGTGCCGGCCAGCGCCGTCCTCGTGCAGCGCGACCTCGCGTTCAACGAGCAGCAGGTGCTGGCGCGCGAGGCCGAAGAAGTCCTGTTGTTTCGCGAGATGCAGAGCGACGCGGTGCAGCAGATCCTGCGGCGCATCGGGGCCGCCAAGCCCGTGAAGTCCTGACCGATGCAACTGCGCGCCGACGCCCTGCCCGCACACCTGGCCCGCTGCAAGCTTGTGCCCGTGTATGTGGTGAGCGGCGACGAGCCGCTGCTGGCGATCGAGGCACAGGATTCGATCCGCGCAGCGGCGCGCGCCGCCGGCTACAGCGAGCGCGATGTGCTCACCGTCGATGCGCGCTGGGACTGGTCGCAACTGTCCGGCGCCAGCCAGGGCATGTCGCTCTTTGCCGAGCGCAAGATCCTCGAGATCCGCCTGCCGTCTGGCAAACCGGGCAAGGACGGCGGCGAGGCGCTCAAGGCGCATGCGGCACACGCCAGCGAGGACGTCCTGACGCTGATCGCCCTGCCGAAGCTCGACCGCGCGGTGCGCGACTCCGGCTGGGCCACTGCCCTTGACGGCGCAGGCGTCTGGGTCGACGTGCCGAAGATCGAGCGCGCCGAACTGCCGGCCTGGATCGGCCAGCGCCTGAAGCGGCAGAACCAGTCGGCCACACGCGAGGCGCTCGAGTTCATCGCCGACCGGGTGGAGGGCAACCTGCTCGCCGCGCATCAGGAAATCGGCAAGCTCGGGCTGCTGCACCCGCCCGGCGAGCTGACGCTCGAGCATGTGACCGACAGCGTGCTCGATGTCGCGCGCTTTGACGTCTGGGCGCTGCCACAGGCCATGCTGACCGGCGACCACGCGCGCCTGCTGCGCACGCTGGACGGTCTGCGAGCCGAGGGCGAGGCGTTGCCGCTGGTGCTGTGGGCCGTGACCGAGGAGATCCGCGCGCTGCTGCGCGTGAAGAGTGCGATGGATAACGGCCGCGCCTTTGCCCAGGCCGTGCGCGACGCGCGCGTGTGGGGACCGCGGCAGGATTTGATGCAGAGGATGATCCAGCGCGTGGACACCGAGCACCTGGGCCGGCTGCTGGCGCGCTGCGCGGACGTCGACCGGCTGTTCAAGGGGCTGCGGCCGCGCGGGGCCGACAGCGACCCCTGGCTAGAATTGGAGGAGATCGCTGTTGCTGTGTCCGGTCGCTGGCAGCCAGTGCCTGATTGACGATGAACGCTCCCCTGACGCCCGCCATCACCGACGTCGCCGCCTATGTACGCGACGTGGGCCAGCGTGCGCGCAGGGCGAGCGCGGCAATGGCCAAGGCCGGTACGGCGGAGAAGAATGCCGCGCTGCGGGCGATTGCGGAGGGCATCCGCGCGCGTGCTGCGCAGATCAAGGCGGCGAATGGTCGCGACGTGGCGCGTGCCGCAGCCAATGGACTCGATGCCGCCGCGCTCGATCGCCTGAAGCTTGGCGACAAGGGCATCGAGCAAATGGCGGTGGGGCTTGAGCAGATCGTGCAGCTGCCCGATCCGATCGGTGAGATCGGCAACGTGCGGCCGCAGCCCTCGGGCATTCGTGTGGGCCAGATGCGCGTGCCGCTGGGCGTCATTGGCATCATCTACGAGAGCCGGCCCAACGTGACCATCGACGCGGCCGGACTCGCCATCAAGAGCGGCAATGCGTGCATCCTGCGCGGCGGCTCCGAGTCCATCGAGTGCAACACGCTGCTCGCGAGCATCGTGCACGGCGGCCTGCAGCACGCGGGCCTGCCGGCCGACGGCGTGCAGCTCATCGCCACCACGGATCGCGCGGCAGTCGGCCAGCTCATCACGCTGCCCGAGTACGTGGACATCATCGTCCCGCGCGGCGGCAAGAGCCTGATCGAGCGGCTGATGCGCGAGGGCAAGGTGCCAATGATCAAGCACCTCGATGGCATCTGCCACGTGTACATCGATGCCGCGGCCGATGCCGACATGGCGATCCGCATCGCCGACAACGCCAAGACGCAGCGCTACGGCACCTGCAACACGATGGAGACGCTGCTAGTGGCGCAGGCGATCGCGCCGCAGGTGCTGCCCCCGCTGGGCCGCATCTACGCGGGCAAGGGCGTGGAGCTGCGCGGCTGCCCCGAGACCGTGGCGCTGCTCGAGCAGGCCGGGGTCGAGTGCAAGCCCGCGACCGAGGACGACTGGTCGACCGAGTACCTGGCGCCGATTCTGTCGATCCGCCTCGTGCCAGGGGTGGACGAGGCTATTGCGCACATCAACCGGTACGGCAGCAAGCACACGGATGCGATCGTCGCCAATGACCACCGTATCGCCATGCGCTTCCTGCGCGAGGTTGATTCGGCCAGCGTGATGGTCAACGCCTCGACCCGCTTTGCCGACGGCTTCGAGTACGGCCTGGGGGCGGAGATCGGCATCTCCAACGACAAACTGCACGTCCGCGGGCCGGTCGGGCTCGAAGGTCTCACCTCGCTCAAGTACGTGGTCTTCGGCGACGGCGAAGTCCGGACGTGACGAAGCTCGTGGACGCGACGCGAAGCGTCGCACGTGCACTCGCTCCGGCTCGCTCTGCGGCCCGTCCTTCGGTGCGGCCGGGCGGACGGGCCGACACCGAGGGCGGACGCCCCTGTCCCGTCCGCTCCCCGCGGGGCGGGGAGAGGCGATAGGCCGCATATCAGCATGTATCTCTGGATCAAGGCGCTTCACATCATCTTCGTGACGAGCTGGTTCGCCGGCTTGTTCTACCTGCCGCGCATCTTCGTCAACCTGGCGATGGTGCCAGCCGGAAGCGCGGCCGAGCGCGAGCGGCTTCTGCTCATGGCACGCAAGCTGTATCGATTCATGACGCCGCTGGCCGTGCTCGCGCTGGTCTTCGGCCTGTGGCTGTGGCTGGGCTATGGCGTGGGGGGCGGCTGGATGCACGCCAAGCTCGCGCTCGTCGCGCTGCTCATCGGCTACCACCTGTACTGCGGACAACTGCTCAAGCAGTTCCAGGCTGGCACGGGCGCTGCGATCACCCGCTCGCACGTCTGGTACCGCGTCTTCAATGAGGCTCCCGTGCTCGTCCTGTTCGCCGTCGTGATCCTCGTCGTTGTGAAGCCGTTCTAGTGACCGCCGCCCTGTATCGCTTCTTTGCGATCGCGCCGCGCGGGCTGGAAGCGCTGGTCGCCGACGAGATCAAGGCGCTCGGCGCAACGGATCTGAAGACCGAAAGCGGCGGGGTCGCCTTTACCGGCCCCCTGGCGGTCGGCTATGCGGCTAACCTGCACTCGCGCCTGGCCAGTCGCATCCTCTGGCAGCTCTCCCGCGCGCCCTATGCCACGGAAGACGACCTGTACGCCGCCGCGCACGCCTTGCGCTGGGAAGAGCACGTCGGCCCGCATCAGACCCTGCGGCTGGACATCAATGCCCTGCGCTCGCCGCTGCGCTCGCTCGAGTTCGCGCTGCTGCGGATCAAGGACGCGATCGTCGACCGGCTGCGCGAGAAGACCGGCAGCCGCCCGGATATCGACCGCGTGCGGCCCGGCGTGCGCGTGTTCGCTTTCCTCGACGCGACGCACGTGACGCTGTACCTCGACCTATCGGGCGAGGCGCTATTCAAGCGCGGCTGGCGCCGCGACAGAGGGGAGGCGCCGCTCAAAGAAAACCTGGCGGCGGGGCTGCTACAGCTTGCGGGCTGGACACCGACGCAGGCGTTGATGGATCCGTTCTGCGGCAGTGGCACGATCCTGATCGAAGCCGCGCTTATGGCGATCAATCGCGCGCCCGGTCTGGACCGTCCCTTTGGCCTGCAGCGCATGAAAAGCTATGACAAGACGCTGTGGACGCGGCTGCACGAGCAGGCGCTCGCCGCGATCCGGCCAGACGCCGAGGTGCTGCTCGCCGGCAGCGACATCTCGACGCGCGTGATCGACACCGCGCGCGAAAACGCACGGCGCGCCGGCGTGGGCAGTCTGCTCGATGACACACGTCTCCTGTTCACGGCGCGCGACGCACGAGAGGCCGAGCCGCTGGGCCTGGCACCGCCGTTCGAGCGCGGCGTGATGATCAGCAACCCGCCCTATGGCGAGCAGAGCAACCCGAAGTCGGCTTCGGTGCCCGGCCTGATGCGCGACGTCGGCGACCGGCTCAAGCAGGCCTTTTCCGGCTGGCAGGTCTGGTTGCTCACCAGTGACCGCGACCTGCCGCGTCAGCTGCGCTTGTCAGAGAGCCGCAAGACCGTGCTGTACAACGGCGCGCTGGAATGCCGCTTCTTTCGCTTTGACCTCGTGAGCGGCCAGTACCGGCCGCGCGCCGCGCCGCCACCAGCGCGCTGAGGGAGGCGGATCAGCGCGATCCGCCTCGAACGACCGATCGCTCGGTCGTTCCCGATGGCTGTCAGGCCTTCTTGGTCCAGGCGCTGCACCAGCCTTTGGCCGCGACTTGCTTGCCCGGGAAGATGCCGCAGGGACCGGCGGCGTCCGCCGCCTTGCCCGTATACAGCGCGCAGTTGCTGCACTGCTGGCCTGCGGAGTACTTGGGAAACTTGGACTTGTTGGCGCGGGTCGCGTCTGCCACGTAGCCAAGACTGGCGGCCTGCGCGTCCTTTTCGTCGACCATCGTCTGCGCCGAGGCGCGACCGGCCAATAACGCGGCGCCGGCCAATGGAACGATCTGGATGAACTTGCGACGAGCTTGCTGCATGTTGGTTTTCTCCCTGAGTGAGTCGGCGTCAGTGCGCATGGAAACGAAAGCGCGGAGGCGATGGCGTAAAGGAAGCCAGCACGAAGACCGAAGCGCCTCAACGCGCCATCAGCGGCAAGGTTGACCGGTCCGTCAAGCGGCCAACGCCTGCTCGATGTCCTTGGCGATATCGGCGGGTGCCGTGTTCGGCGCGTAGCGCTCGATTACCTTGCCATCCTTGCCGACGAGGAACTTGGTGAAGTTCCACTTGATGGCTTCGGAACCCAGCAGGCCAGGCGCCTCCTTTTTCAGGTGCGCATAGAGCGGGTGGGCATTGCTGCCGTTCACATCGATCTTTGCGAACAGCGGAAAACTGACCCCGTAGTTGATCTCGCAAAACTCCGAGATCTCGCTCTCGGGCCCCGGCTCTTGCGCGCCAAACTGGTTGCACGGAAAGCCGAGCACGACCAGGCCCTTGCCCTTGTACGTCTTGTACAGATCCTCTAGCCCCTTGTATTGCGGCGTGAATCCGCACTTGCTCGCCGTGTTGACAATCAGCAGCACCTTGCCGCTGTAGTCCGCGATCTTGCGCGTCTTGCCGTCAATCGTCTGTGCCGAGAAATCGTAGACGGTGCTCATGGCTGCCTTTCGCCGTGTTCGGTTGGTCAAGAACGCGACGATTCTAGGCTGCTTCCATCCACTCACCTTCAGCGCCGCAAGCGCGCGCATCGCCAGCATGCGCGACCAGTCCGCGGCAGGCCAGGCAAGTCATCAACCTTGCAGATAATCGAGGCAGCAGGCGGCGTCGGCAATCGACAAAACTGGCCTTCAGGCCTACCGGCGCAAGCGCGCGCAGCGAGGGCGGCGGATCACTCCCAGTGGTGATCGCGCGTTGCAGTTGATCAAGGGCCGCCGCCCAGCCGCCCCACCATGCCGCGACAGCGGCTTGGCGACGCAGGCTCATGCCTGCGCAGCCGGCGTGAAGCTCGCGCAAGCGAGCGGCCGGAGCCGAGGCGGCCCTCAGTTCCAACCGCTTTCGGTGCACGTGCGACCGCGCAGCGGTCGCGTACATCGAAAGCGCGACCCCGCGCTACCCTGCGAGTCCCAGGTGCTCGATGCCCTTGTGGATCCCCGCCACGCCCCCATAGAGCTTGGAGTTGAGCTTGATCTGCAGGCGCAGGTCGTTGACGGAGTCGGCGTTGCGCATGGCGTCTTCGTAGCTAATGAGCTCTTTTTCGTGCAAGTCAAAGAGCACCTGGTCGAAGGTCTGCATGCCCTGCTCGCGGCTGCGTTTCATGACCTCGCGGATCTCGTGCACCTCGCCCTTGAAGATAAGGTCGGAGATGAGCGGCGAGTTGAGCATGATCTCGACCGCCGGGATGCGGCCCTTGCGGTCCTTGAACGCGATCAGCCGCTGCGACACCAAGGCGCGCAGGTTCAGCGACATGTCCATCAGGAGCTGCTGGCGCCTTTCCTCCGGAAAGAAGTTGATCACGCGATCAAGCGCCTGGTTGGTGCTGTTTGCGTGCAGCGTGCACATGACCAGATGACCGGTTTCGGCAAACGCGATCGCGTGCTCCATGGTCTCGCGGTCGCGCACCTCGCCGATCAGGATCACGTCCGGCGCCTGCCGCAGCGTGTTCTTGAGCGCCACGTGCCAGGTCTCGCAGTCAACGCCGACCTCGCGCTGCGTGATGATGCAGTTCTTGTGCGGGTGGACGAACTCGATCGGATCCTCGATCGTGATGATGTGACCCTGGCTGTTCTCGTTGCGATAGCCGACCATCGAGGCCAGCGTCGAGCTCTTGCCCGAGCCGGTGGCGCCCACGATCATCACGATGCCGCGCTTGGCCATCGACAGCTCGGCGATCAGCGGCGGCAGATTGAGCTCCTCAGTCGTCGGGATCTTGTCGGCAATCACGCGGAACACGATGCCGACCTTGCCCTGCTGCACGAACGTGCTCACGCGAAAACGCCCGATGCCGGTCGGGCTGATCGCGAAGTTGCACTCCTTGCTTGACTCGAATTCGGCGGCCTGGCGGTCGTTCATGATGGCCCGCACGAGCTCCGCCGTGTGCTGTCCTGTGAGCGGCTGGTTCGACACCGGCAGCACACGCCCATCGAGCTTGAATGCGGGCGGAAAATCCGCCGTCAGGAAAAGATCGGAGCCCTTCTTGGTCAGAAGAAGGCGCAGCAGATCGTGGACAAAGCGTATGGCCTGATCGCGTTCCATGGTCACCTATCGAGCGCGTGAGCGCGAGATCACGAAGTTTCCCCTCCGCCATCCGAAGCAATTCAGGGGAGGGGGAAGGGGTGGGGATGGGTCGATCACCGCCTTCGCGCAAAACCCATCCCCCTCCCGACCTCCCCTTTAAGGGGGAGGAGTTCACTGTTCACTAGCCGACAAACGCCTCCGGCTGCTTGGCATAGGTGCGTGCCTCGCCCACCGCGATGACATTGCGCCGCACGAGGTCGGTCAGGCACTGGTCCAGCGTCTGCATGCCAAATTGGCTGCCGGTCTGGATCATCGAGTACATCTGCGCCACCTTGTTCTCGCGGATCAGGTTGCGAATGGCCGGTGTGCCAACCATGATCTCGTGCGCCGCCGCGCGGCCACTGCCGTCTTTCACCTTGAGCAGGGTTTGCGAGATCACCGCCACCACCGACTCCGAAAGCATCGCGCGCACCATTTCCTTCTCGGCTGCCGGAAACACGTCGACGATCCGGTCGATCGTCTTGGCGGCCGAACTCGTGTGCAGCGTGCCGAACACCAGGTGACCGGTCTCGGCCGCCGTCAGCGCCAGGCGGATGGTCTCCAGATCGCGCAACTCGCCCACCAGCACCACGTCAGGGTCCTCGCGCAGCGCGCTTTTCAGCGCGTTGGCAAAGCTCAGCGTATGTGGCCCGACCTCGCGCTGGTTGATGACGCACTTGCGGCTTTCGTGCACGAACTCGATCGGGTCCTCGATCGTCAGCACGTGACCGTACAAGTTGTTGTTCACATGGTCGACCATCGCCGCAAGGGTCGTGCTCTTGCCCGAGCCCGTGGGCCCCGTCACCAGCACCAGGCCGCGCGGCTTGAGCGAAAAGTCGGCGAAGACACGCGGGCAGCGCAACTCCTCGAGCGAGAGCACGCGCGAGGGAATGGTCCGCAGCACCGCGGCCGCACCGCGATCCTGGTTGAACGCATTGACGCGAAAGCGCGCCAGGCCGGGCAGTTCGAACGAGAAGTCCACTTCCAGGTTCTCGTCGTAGATCTTGCGCTGGCTGTCGTTCATGATGTCATAGATCATCCCGTGCACATCCTTGTGCTCGAGCGGCGGCAAATTGATGCGCCGGACGTCACCATGCACGCGGATCATCGGCGGCAGCCCCGCCGACAGGTGCAGGTCGGACGCCTTGTTCTTGACCGAGAACGCCAGCAATTCGGAGATATCCATTGGGGACCTTAGTGTCCGGTTGGTGGCTGCACCTCGCAGCCGCGGGCAGGCGGACGGGAAACTCCTGCAAGAATCACGGACTTGCAGACATGAACTGAACGATGACTCGAACGATTATGTCCAGTTTGGACGAGGCCGTGCAAGGCAATCTCGCTGCGGTGATCAAAAGGATTAACCGCGCAGCGCTGGCTGTTTCGCGCGATCCGGCGAGCGTGACGCTGCTGGCGGTGGGCAAGACCTTCCCGGCGGAGGCGATATTGAGCGCTGCCGCGGCGGGCCAGCGCTGCTTTGGCGAGAACTACGTCCAGGAAGGCGTCGAGAAGATCGCGCGAACGAGGGAGCTTGCACCCGAGCTGGCCTTCGAGTGGCACTTCATCGGCCCCATCCAGAGCAACAAGACCCGGCCGATCGCCGAGAACTTTGACTGGGCGCACTCGGTCGAGCGGCTGAAGATCGCGCAACGGCTGTCCGAGCAGCGCCCAGTCGCGCTGCCCCCGCTCAATGTCCTGTTGCAGATCAACGTCAGCGGCGAGGCGAGCAAGAGCGGCTTGGCGCCGGCCGAGGCGGCAGATCTGGCGGCCGCCGTCGCGGCGCTGCCGCGCCTGCGTCTGCGCGGGCTGATGGCGATTCCGGAGGCCACCGACGATGTGACGGCCCAGCGCGCGGCCTTTCGCAGCCTGCGCCTGACCTTCGATGCACTGCGCGCCGCCCTGCCTGCCGTGTCTGCGGCGCCACTGGACACGCTGTCCATGGGCATGTCCGCCGATCTGGAAGCGGCGATCGCCGAAGGCTCGACCCTGGTGCGGGTCGGTACCGCGATCTTTGGCCAGCGCGCGGCGGTCAAGCCAGATCGCGCGGAAGACGCGGCATGAAACGTGTCACCTGAAAGACGCCACATGCGGCACGCAATTTGCGGCACGCGATATCAAGCACGCCACATGAAGGCCCTGTCATGAAGACCGCCGGATGAGCACGGCCGACGAACAGCTTGCCGACCTCGATCGGCGACACGACGACGAGCCCGAGGCGGTGGGCGAAGCGCTGGCTCGCTTTGATGGCAGCGCCCTGAGCGCGGGCGCGCTCGGCACCTACGCCTTCCTGCTCAACCACGTGCTGGGCGAAAAACTGGGGCGCTGGCCGCAGGCGCTGGCGCAGCTATTGCAACTGACGCAGGCGACAGCCGGCCAGTCGCCGGGTCTGCCCTTGCTGCGGCATTTGGCTGTCGCCGCGCGCTACGCGGGTAATGCGGAGGCAGCACAGAGTGCAATGCAGCGCCTTGCGCAGGCCGCGAACGTTGGCGCGTCCATGGCCAGCACGCTGGTCGAGTTGGCGCAGCTGAACTTCGCGTCTGAGCCGCGCCAGGCCGAGGGCGCGCTGCCCACGCTGGCGCGCCGCGCCGCTGCGCTGGCCCCAAGTGCACTCGACGCAGGCTTTGCCGGCAGCTTCAACAACGTCACCAATGCCCTGTACTACGCCACCCGCGCCGAGCAGCTGACGCCCGCCTTGCGCGAAGCATTGGTGCAAGGCGCGCAGGCCGCGCTCCTGTTCTGGCGCCGCGCCGGCGGGTGGTTACAGCACGAGCGCGCCGAGTACCTGCAGGCCAAGATCGCGTTGCGCGTCGGGGATCCGCTGGCGGCCATCGCTGCCGCCGAAGACGGCCTGGCCGTGGTGGCGGCCAATGGCGACGACCCCGTGGAGCAAGCTTTCCTGCTGCAACTGCTTGCCGCCGGCGTGGAGCGCGCGGGCCAGGTCGAGCGCGCTACCGCGTTACGCGCGCAGCTTGCCGCACTCGCGACGACACTCGAGGCCGGCGTGCGGGAAACGCTCGCGCAGGACGCCGCCGAGCTGCATAACCCCGTGGCCTCCCTGCGCGTGGCCTTCATCGGCGGCGGCAACATGGCCAGCGCACTGCTGAAGGGGCTGTTGCGCGCGGGTGCGCAGTCCGCGCACTTAAAGGTGGTCGAGCCCTACGAGCCGCAGCGCCTGAGCTTGCAGCAGTCGCTCGGCGTCACGGCGCTGGCGGCATCGGAAAGAACACTCGCGCAAGCGGAACTGGTTGTACTCGCGGTCAAGCCGCAGCAGCTCAAGGACGCCTGCGCCCAGCTGCGGCCGCATCTGGGCGCCGAGGCACTGATCGTCTCGGTCGCGGCCGGCATTGGCGCGAATGACATCGCGCGCTGGCTCGGCACCCAGGCCATCGTGCGCACCATGCCCAACACGCCAGCGCTAATTGCCCAGGGCGTGACGGGCATGGCGGCCTTGCCGGCCGTCACGGCGCCACAGCGCGCGCAGGCCGAAGCGCTGATGCGCAGCGCCGGCGCGGTGGTGTGGTTTGAGAATGAAGCGCAGCTCGATGCCGTGACCGCAGTTTCGGGCAGCGGTCCGGCCTATGTCTTCTACTTCATCGAAGCCTTGCAGCAGGCCGGCAACGAGCTCGGCTTCACGCCAGATCAGGCCCGTGCGCTGGCACTGGCCACCTTCACCGGTGCCGCGCAACTGGCGGCAACGTCGGCTGAACCGCCGGGTGTGCTGCGCGAGCGAGTCACCTCCAAGGGCGGCACGACGGCCGCCGCGCTGGCGGTGCTGGGCAAAGCGCGAGTCGACGCTGCCATCGTGCGCGCCGTGCTGGCAGCGGCAGCGAGAGCGCGGGAGATGGCCGCGGAGTTTGGGAAAGATTGATCACACGAGGAGCACGAAGGAAAGACAGATCGAGTGCTGACCACTAGGAGACATACAAGCCTCGCCTTGGTGGAACCGCTCCCGCTGCCGCTTCGCTCTCGGCAGGACCAGTAGATCGTTGCATCAATACGATGACACATCACACGACGCCGAGGTCGGACTTGTTCCAGCGGAAGACGACTGGCGTGGCGTTGACCTCTGCGATGCCTTTGACGATGCGCGCCTTCAGTTCGTCCACTGATTTGACGCGGATCTGGCGCAGGAACGTGCGTGCCATCTTGGAGAAGGCGCACTCGATCAGATTGAGCCAGGAACCATGCTCGGGCGTGTGAACGTACTCGAAGCACCCGGGGCGCGTGGCCAGGTAGGCCATGGTCTGCTTGGAGATGTGGGCCGAGTGGTTATCCAGCACGACGCGGATGATGGCCTCTTGCGGATAGTGCTCGTCCAAGCGCTTGAGCAATGCGATGAACTCCACGCTGCGGAGCCGGTCCTCGACGTTGGCGAAGATCTGGCCCGAGTGAAGGTCGATTCCGGCCAGGATCGACACGGTGCCGCGGCGAACATACTCGTAGTCGCGCCCGACAGCCTGGGCCTTGCCCGGCACCGGCGGCAGATCGGGCGCGGTCAACCCGATGGCCTGAACACCGGGCTTCTCATCGACGCTGACGGCGTAGACGGGGTTCGGTCTGGCGTCATGAACAGCCCCCTGGCTGTAGATCGAAACGTCCCGGTAGACCATCAGCACGTCCTGCATCTTGCGGTCGAACTGCGGGTCGCGCTTATCCAGGTTGTAGCGGATCTTGTGGGGTTTGATGTCGTGGCCATCGAGGATGCGCCAGACGGTGCTCTTGCCGGCTTTGGCCAAGCGCGGGAAGCCCGCCGCCTGGGCGCCTGCGCTGACGAACTTTGCCAACGCCGAGATGGTCCACAACTCAGCGGCCAAGCCGTGATCCTTGGGTTTGGTGCAGGCAACGCTCACCACCCAGGCCTTGGCCTCATCGGTGATCTCGGGTTCATGCGGGCGGTGGTACTTGTCTCTCAACCCCGCCTGCACGCCTGCGGCCAGCGCTTTGTCCACGCAGCGATAGATCATCGGCCGGCTAAAACCCAGTTGGCGCTGCAGCTCGGTGATCGAGGTGCCGGCAGCGAAGCCCAGCAGCACTTTCGCCCGTTCGACCTCGCGCGCCGGCGCCGTCCTCGATGCCGCCAGAGCTTCCAGCGTCTTCCTCTGCTCCGGCGCAAGCGTCAGCGCCGCACGTCCAGACTTTCTCGCCATGCCTGCCTCTATCAACAGTTGCGAATGAGCCAACGTGACTGGCTCTCATTTCGCGACTTATTTGATGGATCGCAGTACTAGATTTTCTTCTTCGTGCGCTTCGTGCGCTTCGTGTAACCGCAAGCCTTCACGCCTTGGCACACGCCACCGCTCCCGGTGTACTCAACGCGCCCAGTGGTTAACCGAACCTCGTCGTGCCTTTCCATCACCGCTAAGCCTTCAACGCAAAGGCACAAGCCACCCCGGCAAACACCGCCAGGCCCACCCACTGGTTGTGACGAAACGCCGTGAAGCAGCGGTCGCGCTCGCGGGTGCGAATCAGGAAGTAGTGATATACGGCGCAGCCAAAGGCCACGGTCCAGCCGAAGTAGAACGGCCAGGCCAGCCGCGCCAGCCCGCCCACGGCCAGCAGCAGCGAGAAGAACAGGCCGTAGCAGACCATCACGGCCGCAACATCGGCGCGCCCAAAGAGGATGGCGGAGGAGCGCACGCCAATGCGCAAGTCGTCATCGCGATCGACCATCGCGTACTCGGTGTCATAGGCCACCACCCAGAACAGGTTGGCGGCAAAGAGCCACCAGCCAATGGGCGGCACCTTGCCCTGCACCGCGGCAAAGGCCATGGGAATGCCGAATGAAAACGCGATCGCCAGATACGCCTGCGGCAGCGGAAAGAACCGCTTGAACAGCGGATAGCTCCCCGCCACCACCACGCCCAGCAGCGCGAGCGCGAAGCTGAGCAGGTTCAGCGGGATCAGGAGCAGCGCTGCAGCCAGCGTGAGCAGCAGTGACACCAGCATGGCCTCGGCGGCGCTCACCTGGCCACTGGCCACCACACGCTCGGCGGTGCGCTTCACATGGCCGTCGAAGTCGCGATCGACCACGTCGTTGATGGCACAGCCGGCCGAGCGCATCAGCAGGGTGCCAAGGCAGAAGATCGCCAGGTGCAAGGCGCTGGGCCACCCGTTGGACGCGATCCACAGGCCGGTCAGCGTCGGCCACAGCAGCAGCAGCGTGCCGACGGGCTTGTCGAGCCGCGTCAGGCGGACGTACAAAGCCAGGCGCGAGGGCTGACAGTCGTAAGGATAGGCCGGACGGTCCATGGGTAGCGCGATTGCCGGGTCAGGATCGACGGGTCAGGATTGCCGGATCAGGATTTGACCCGCATCCTAGCGACTCTGCGACGCAACGACGCGGGCCGTCACGGCGTTGTCACTGCCCAGCAAAAAAATGCATCTGGGCACGCGTTCAGGGCGGCACGCGCACGTGGCTCATGGGCATAGTGACAATGCGCAGGCCGGTAGGGGCAAGACAATCGCGTTTCATCGAAGGAGAGATCATGCGACTGCGCAGACTCATCGTCACAGCAGCGGCCGCAGTCGGCCTTGCCGCTGCGCTGCCAGCCATTGGCCAGACCAAGCAGGGTCCTGTCGAAATTCAGTTCTGGATGGGCCGAGGTGGCGGTGAGTTTCGGGGTCAACGAGCGGACCGTGTTCCGCTGGCTGGCCTCGTTTGCCAGCGGCGGCCAGACGGCGCTGCTGGCCAAGCCGATCCCTGGTCGGCCGATGCTGCTGTCGCCCAAGCAGATGCA